>JACAUC010000151.1 GCA_013390945.1 Candidatus Chloroheliaceae bacterium | reverse complement strand
AATAAACCCTCTACTTCAATTGGTAGGGGTTTATTGAATAAACCCTCTACTTCAAGGGGTAGCCGTTTGTCCTAGACCAAGGGCTGTACCGAGCGGTACGGTAAATATCAGCCCTTTGCAAGTGGGGGCTTTCTCTAATATTTGTTTACTGAGAGTTATCAGCCGTTGGGCTAGTTCATTACTGGATACTATGCTAAAGACCAGTTTTTCACCCACACTCTCAGACCTAGTAAGGTCAGCCAGCGAGGGAAATAGAGGCAGATCATCCATGCTCAAGGCTTCCCGTAGTTGGGTGCGTCCAATACAATCTAAGACCGTCGCACCTAAAGTGCCTGCTTCCTCCCAACGGTTGAGTAATTCTTCTAACTTATCGGTCTCTCTTAGAATTACCACCACCAGTTGTAGCCCTTTGATCTGCTGTTGGGCAGGTATCTCCATTGTATGTAACCTCCAATTTTTAAGTCGGTGGACTCTTCTTTTCTATTTCACTTATGGTTTTCGGAACTTTACTTGCGCGGTTAGGTTTAGCTGGAGGTTGATTTTTATCCTCTTTAAGGTTACGGTAAGCCGCTTTCAAAACTAAGGGTGTAATAATAGTGGTAGCCAATACCATTAGCACCATTACCCCATAAGTGCCATTTCCAATTAGACCCTCCGAAAGGCCAACGGAGGCCACAATTAGACCGACCTCACCTCGGCTAATCATCCCTAGGCCCATCCGAAACGACTCGCCGTTGCTAAACCCGCCCAACTTAGCCCCCAAACCGCAGCCAATCACTTTCGAGATTACGGCCACTACGACAATTGCCCCGGCAAAGAGCAGATCAGAGGCCGATAGTTGAGCTAGATTAGCCGCTAACCCGATGCTAACAAAGAAGATTGGTACGAAGAAGCCGTAAGTTAGGGTGTGAAAGCTCTTTTCCAAATCGTGTTTATGGTTGGTAGGGGCAATTAGCACTCCTACCAGAAAAGCACCGACAATTAGGGCGATTCCGCCTAAGTATTCGGCAGACCAAGCTACCCCCAAGATAATGACGAGGGTAATACTAGTTAAACCTTCGCTAATGGGCAGACGACGGGCGCGATGCAAAATCCAAGGTAGCACTTTCCAACAGAACAAGCCTGCGATGGTAAAGAAGAGGGTCATACGGACTACTACCAGCAAAAGGTCGCCTGCTCCGCCACCACCGCTAGTTGCCAAAGCCAAAAAGACGGATAAGACGAGGATGACCAGTACATCGTCTATTACGGCGGCCCCTAAAAGGGCTACCCCTTCTTTACGCTTGATTACCCCTAATTCTAGCAAGGTCTGAGCGGAAATGGAGACACTAGTGGCACTTAATATAATCCCGATAAAGAGTGCCTTATCCACGCTAAAATTAAAGGGCAAGGAGATTAGACCACCTAGGGTGATAGGAAAGATTACTCCGAGAACCCCTGCAAGGATAGCGACTTTGCCAACCCTCCCCAGAGCTTTCACGTCGGTTTCTAGCCCGGCCATAAACATTAGGAGAATTACGCCCAGTTCGGCTAGGTGTTTAAATTCGGTCTGTAAACCTTTGCCAGTAATAAAAGGAAGGCCAAAGATATTTAATAAAGTTGGCCCTAGAATAACCCCGACTAGTAGTTCTCCTAGAACAGCGGGTTGCCCTAAACTACTACTAAGTAGCCCGGCGGCTTTGGCCCCTAAAATAATTATTGCTAGTAGCAGCAAAAATTGAAGTAGTTCCGACATTCCACCTTCACCACCGGGAGTAGCGTTAAGCAAACCATTCACGGGCAATAAGAGCAGAGGAAGTCTCATAAACATTAGCCCTAATTTTCTTCGGATGGTCGGTCATTGCGTTCTTGGCGCTGGCGAATGTGCCTTTCTAAATCTTGGATGAGTAGTTCGGCACTAGGTAATTCGGTGTCGTTCTCGTCTTCCTCTTCTTCCGGCAGGGCTTCGATTTTACCTTCGCTACCTTCATCCATCGCATATTGTTCTTCTAGGGCTTGGACAAAGGCCGCCACTTGTTCGTCCCGGTTGACCGCTTGGGTTACTTGGCTCTCGAAGCGGCGTGACATAGCGTGTAGGCTGCTCAGTTCTAGTTCAAGGTTTAGCACAAGGTTCAACGCATCTAGCAGACCAGAGGTAACTTTCCAGTTAGGGCTGGCGGTTAGGTAACTAGGTGCTGCTCCCCAGAACGAAATTAGTGGAATCTTTTCGTGTTGGCAACGCTCCGAAAGGATGCCTACAATACCAGTTGGTCCCTCGTAGCGCGAACCAGAGATACCGACTTTGCGTACCCGTTCTAGCCGGAGCGGATCGGTGGCTGCACCCGTAATGGGTACTGGACGGGTGTGTGGTACGGGTGCTACCAAGGCTCCTACCAAGACTACTTCGGTTACGTTACAGCGGCGGCAAATTTCAATAAAAGTATCTGCGAAAGTACGCCATTTAAGGTCAGGCTCGACTCCTATCAAAGTTACCAATGAGCGCTTAAGTCCGGGCAGGTTGGACTGAGCCGCAAACTCGTTTGTCGGCCAGATTATTTCCCGTTCGCCGTCTTCATTGAGACGGGTTTGAGGCCGGGTCTCGGTAAAGACATAAAACTCTTCCGGGTCAAGGGTGGCGAAAGTTTCGGTAGAAACTTGCTCACCTAAATAGCGTACAGCACTGGTGGCCGCATCTGCCGCATCGTTCCAGCCAGAGAAGGCCGCAACCAAGATACTATTTTTTAACTCCGGCCACTCCCCATCTGCCTTAATAATGTTCATAAAACCTTCCTCCAGTTTTTTATGTCTATGCCACATAGTTTATCACATCTTGTGCCTAATTTTAAGTAGGTTAGCCGATTGCTCTGCCAATGGATAATTGCAAATGCGGTTGTGTTGGGTGCAGTAGGATGCTATAATAGGTTTAACTTTGCGTAAGCTCAGGTAACACGCTTAAAACCGACACCCAGAGCAATAATTTAAGAATTAAGGAGCTATAGCCATGTCTGGACACAGTAAATGGCATTCTATCCGACGCAGTAAAGCCATTGTGGATAATAAGCGCGGAGCAGTTTTTACTAAAATCGCACGTGAAATCACGGTAGCCGTGCGTGAGAGTGGGAGCGGCGATCCCGACGTAAATTTCAAGTTGCGGACGGTTCTGCTCAAGGCGCGAGCAGAAAATATGCCCGCCGAAAATATAAAGCGAGCCATCGAAAAAGGTAGCGGAGCGGCAGGTGCAACCGCCGAAGAGGAGATAACCTATGAGGGTTATGGGCCTGCCGGGTGCGCGATCCTAGTTCAAGCCTTGACCGACAATCGCAATCGTACCGCCAGCGAAGTTCGTAATGCTTTTACCAAGGGGGGCGGAAACCTCGGCGAAAGCAATTCGGTCGGCTATTTGTTTGAACGTAAAGGCGTAATTAGAATTGCCCTCGAAGGTAAAGATGCTGACGAGGTAATGCTAAGCGTAATTGATGCGGGAGCCGATGATGTGCAGGGGCCAAACGAGGACGAGGAACTGGAAGTTTATACCGCTTTTGAGGATACCCGCAAGGTAACCGAAGCCCTTGAAAAGCAGGGTTTTAAAGTCCTTTCTAGCGAAACGGCCATGATCCCAGCCACCAACATGGAGCTTGAACCGGGCAAAACTTTGCAGGCTTTACGCCTGATTGAGCGGCTGGAAGACTTGGACGATGTTCAAAATGTCTATACTAATTTGCATATTTCGGAAGAAGTAGCCGCTACCCTAGAAGGATAGCAGAAGGTTAGCTCGTGGGGTTCGCACCTTGACATTAGAAAGACCAACTGGCGCAAGTGATCCAAATCTGGTGTTGGGAATAGATCCCGGCACGGCTATTATGGGCTATGGCCTAGTACGCGAAGGCAGCGACGACGCACTAGAGTTGGTTGAATATGGTGTACTGACCACTCCAGCCAAAACACCGATGCCCTCTCGTCTTTTGGCTCTCTATAGCCAGTTGCAGGCACTTCTTCGGCGTTACCATCCGGCGGTGATGGTGGTAGAGGAGCTCTTCTTTAATAAGAATACCAATACGGCGATTGCGGTTGGGCAAGCGCGAGGGGTGGCTTTATTGGCAGGTGCGGCAGCCGGGCTTCAGGTGGGAGAGTTTACCCCCCTTCAGGTTAAACAAGCTCTTACGGGCTATGGGCGAGCCACTAAAGACCAGATTCAGCAAATGGTGCGCCTCACCTTAAATTTGGACTATATTCCAAAACCGGATGATGCCGCCGATGCCCTAGCCCTAGCCATTTGTCACCTACGTAGTCGCCGGATGATCCAAGCTCTTGAAAATAGAGACTTGATGATCTAGTGGAGGATACCATTATACGCTATATCAGGGAAGTGCAAACTTTAAATGAGCCTAGTGACGAGGAAATTGCTGCCGTACAGGAGGCCATTGCCGAAAGTGATTGGGAAGATGCTCAAGGCATAGAAATTACTTTGGATGAAGTTGAGGCTGAACTAGATCTCCTGATTGAAACTTATCAGCCCAATCAGACAAGTGCTTGATTTATGGCTATATTAAGCCTCACCCGTAAAGCTCAAGCTGATTTACGGGATATAACATATTTTTATCTAAAGATTAATAAGAAAAGAGTTGCTGACCAAAAGACCCTCAATATGGCTGTCTCGTAAACCACCGCTAGAACCAAGCGAGATTGTGAATTAATAACGAGAATCCTAAATAATAATGCCTAGCAAAAAGCAAAAAGCTAACAAAATTGAAATTGAAGCCGCGCTCCTTAGCAAGGAGAAAGGGCCAAAAGAGAAAAAACGGGCCGATCAATGGCTGGTCGAACGGGGCTTGGTGGAGACCCGCGAGAAGGCCAAAGCCTTGATTATGGCCGGGCAAGTCTTAACCGGAACGCGCCGGGTAGAAAAACCTGGCGACATGCTGAATGTAACGCTGGCGGCAGCCTTGACCCTCAAGGCCGGGTTGCCTTATGTTAGTCGAGGGGGGTTGAAGCTAGAGCGGGCGCTGGATGAGTTTGGTTTATCGCCTGCAGGTAAGCTGGCTCTCGATATTGGAGCCAGTACTGGAGGCTTTACCGATTGCCTCTTGCAGCGCGGAGCGAAAGCGGTTTATGCTGTAGATGTCGGGCAGAGCCAGCTTGCTTGGAGTTTGCAAACCGATCCTAGAGTGATTATGTTGGACAAAACCAACATTCGCTACTTGGAAGCCTTGCCACCATTAGAACCCGGTGGCTCTGCGCCTTTGGCGGAACTAGTGGTGATTGATGTCAGCTTTATTTCACTTCGCTTGGTCTTGCCTGCCGCCGGTCGGCTGATTACATCAGATGCACCGCTGGTTGTCTTGGTCAAGCCCCAATTTGAGGCTGGACGGGAATTGGTGGGCAAAGGTGGCATTATCCGCGATCCTGCGGTACATCGCAAAGTCTTGGAAGATTTGGTAAAATGGTGTGACCAGAATCAAATTTTAGTAGAAGCTCTTATCCGTTCACCGATCCTAGGAACGGAGGGCAATGTCGAATTTTTGGCCTACTTGCGTGTTTTAAAGCATACAAATAATCTGCAGGAGCAGCTAGAGAGGCTCTCCTTAATTGGCCCTTTGTTTGAAACAGGAAAATTGCCTGCGGAAGGGTGCAATGGCGCAATACATTTTAAGGAGTTTTGAGTGATAAAGAAAGTGGCTATCGTACTCAGACCTGCCCCGCCCCAGCCCGCCGAAGAACTGGCAAACGCGGTGTGTAGCTGGTTAAGCACCCAAGGGGTGACGGTCTGGCGTGGTATTGTGCCAGATAGTGGCGCATTTGATAAAATTCTACCAGAGGTGGAATTGGTTTTTGCTTTTGGTGGCGATGGTACCATTTTACACGCTGCCAAACTAGCGGCTGCACATGGTGTCCCTATCGTGGGAATCGACTTCGGGCGGCTTGGGTTTTTGGCCGAATTAAACCCTACTGAAGCCCTCTCGAAGATTTCAGCTTTTATCCATCGCGAATACTGGCTGGAAGAACGGGCGATGCTCCATGCCGAATTAGTGCGTAATGGTGAGGTCGTTAGTGAATTTCTCGCTCTTAACGATATTGTGATAGGCCGTTCGTTTCTCTCTGGTGTAATTGATGTCCGGTTACATATAAACGAGGAACACGTTACTACCTATATCGGTGATGGTGTCATTGTGAGTACCTCCACTGGTTCAACTGCCTACAACTTGGCGGTAGGTGGCCCGGTGATTGCACCCACGATGAAGGCGATTGCGGTAAGTGCGATTGCCCCTCATTTAAGTCATTTGAGCCATCTTTTAATGCCTGAAACGGCTAAGATCAGTTTTTATGTTGGCACTCGTAAAGGGGCGGCGGTTACAATTGATGGTCAACCCGATTTTGCCATTGAAGATAAGGATGTGGTTAATGTGGTCGCTGGACCCTATGTGGCCTATTTCGCCCGCGTTCAGCCCCAAAGCTACTTTTATACCACTCTTGCCACCCGCCTCCGGCGTGGTGTTTAAACTATTCAAAAGAGCTACCCGGACATATTTGTCCGGGTTTTTTAGTGCGGTTCAGTCTGAAATCCAAAAATTTATTTACACGCTTTAAACAAATTTAGGATAAGAGTATGATCTTATGATAGAAGCTAAAATACCGTCAGAAATCTTAAATCCTACTAACTCCCGGCATTATCTCCACGTGGTTCCGCGCTACTTTCCGTATATCGGTGGTTCGGAGAAATATATGCAAGAGGTGGCCGAACGTATGGCTGCCAAACCGGGCGCAAGCGTTAGCGTATTCACCACTGATGCTTGGGATCTCGAACATTTCTGGAGTGCGGGTAAACGAACGGTAACGCGAGGCCACGAGGTTTTGAATCGGGTAGCGGTGCGGCGTTTTGGGGTGCGGCGTTTACCTCTGGTTTCGCCGCTCTTCTATCCTGTAATGCGGCGGGTCTTGACTAGCCTTAGTGCAGCACCCATCCCCGACCGCTTAGCCCTACCTCTACTAAACCTGAGTTGTCGCACCACTCCCTTAGTTCCGTCCTTAGAGCAGGCTTTGAAGCAGACCCGCTTTGATTTGGTACATGCTTGTAATGCTCCCTTCGATAGCCTTATTTATGCCTCTTTTACCAGTGCCAGACAGCAAGGAGCGGCTTTTGTCATTACCCCTTTCATTCACCTAGGCGAGCCAGAGAACCCCCAGATCCGCAAATATTACACTATGCGCCATCAATTAGAGTGGATGAAGCAAGCCGATGCAGTTTTTACGATGACTTCCCTCGAACGGGACTATTTGGTGGCACAGAATGTGCTAGAAACTAAGGTACACGTGGTTGGAGTAGGCATTGAACCTTCCGAAATTGTGGGCGGCGACGGAACCCAGTTCCGGGCCAAACACAAAATCGAAGGGCCATTGGTCTTTTTTCAGGGTACTGCCGCCTACGATAAAGGTACTCACCATATTGTTCAGGCTATGCAGCGTCTCTGGCAATCTGGCTATGAAGCTACCCTTGTTATCGCCGGGCCAATTATGAGCCACTTCCAGCGGTTTTATGATGAATTACCGTCTTCGGATAAAGCGCGAATCAGACTGCTGGGTTTTATCTCACCCCAAGAAAAACGCGACCTCTTTGCGGCAGGTGATCTCTTTCTAATGCCCTCCCGTACCGATAGCTTTGGAATAGTTTACCTAGAAGCGTGGCTGTGTGGTATCCCCGTTATCGGAGCTAGAGCAGGAGGTGTTCCGGCGGTAATTGCCGAGGAGCAAGATGGTCTCCTGATAAATTTTGGCGATGTTGGCGACCTAGCCGATAAAATTAAGCTGTTGTTGGCAGACCGTACCACCGCTACCCGCTTAGCCGAAGCTGGACGGCAAAAGGTTTTGGCTCGTTACACTTGGGAAAAGGTTTTCGGTCAGATTCATGAAGTTTACCGCGCTCTTCTGAGGAGTTGAAACGTGCGGAAATATCTAGTGCCACTTCTGATTTTGGTAGGGCTGTTGGGAGGGGTAATTCTAATCTTCTTTCTGATAAATGGTTCGCAGCCTGCTCCTACCTTATCGTATACGGTGAGGCGTGGCACACTCAGCGCAGTGGTGCGTACTACAGGCAAGTTGGAGCCAGTGCGAAGTGCCAAACTCTCCTTTAAAACCGCCGATTTGGTCAAGAAAATCTATGTCAGGCCAGGCGACTATGTACCAGCAGGCACTTTGCTGATGGAGCTAGACGATACCCGCTTGCAGCGCGAGTTGGCTCAGGCTGAAACGCAGCGGGATCTAGCCCGTTTTAACCTGAGTGCGGCCCAAGAACGGAGCCGCTACGAAGCGGCTACTGCACCTACTCCTACCTCCAGTCCGCGACCTACCCCTACCCGATCACCCAATTTTACCCCATTTGCCAGCCCTCCGCCTGTGCCGCCTATCTCACCCTACTATGCCGCCATTAAGCAGATGGAGCAAGCGGAACAAGCCGCTTTACAAGCCCTCGCCAACTTGGAAACCGCCAAGCTTTATGCCCCTTTTGAGGGTACTATTCTGACGGTGGAGTTAAACGAAGGTGACCCGGTGAATAGTGGGACAACCGCTATTACCTTTGCCGATCTGACCAACCTGCAAGTGCGAGCCGAAGTGGACGAAATTGACGTAGCTAATGTGGCACTAGGGCAAACTGCTCAATTTACCCTAGATGCTTTCCCCGCCCGCAGTTTTGAGGGACGGCTCACCTTGATTTCACCCAGCCCCTCCCAGCGTCAGGGTAGCACCATTTATCCGGTTATTGTGGCTTTTACCAGAGTCACTGATCTAACTTTGCGTCCTGGTATGGCCGCCAGTTTGACGATCACCAGCTTCACTAAAAATAATATTTTGGTAGTGCCAAATCGGGCCATCAAAACTATCGGCTCCCGTAAATACCTGAGCCACTTTAACACTGAATCCCGTACCGAAGATTTGCCAGTGGAAACTGGTCTAACCAATGGTGAAGAGACCGAAATAGTTAGTGGCATCAGTGAGGGCGACCGGGTGGTCCTGTCACGTTAGCCAAAGATCAGAACGACAGGGTTATTTACAAAGTCTGAATTTACTGGTATAAATAGGTACAGATATTGTAAATTTTTGTTTGTCAAGCGGAGAGGTTTTCGTTACATGTCATATGCTGCTTATAGTGGGGGCGGTCACCGTGACGATAAAGTTCGCAACATTGAGCGAATGATTTTGGAGCCAACTTCTATCATCGAAGCTGGTATTCCCAACAACCTGATTAGTGACCTAATAATGAAGGTCATCTATCAATACACGGTCTATTCGGCCCAACGTATTGCCGATTTAATTAAGCTACCCTATTTTGGGGTAATCGAGCCAGCTTTGGTAGCCCTACGCAAAGCCGAATTGGTGGATGTGGGCGGTAGCGAGGGTTTGGGAGAAATGGCTTACCAATTCGTGCTGACCCCAAAAGGCCGCGAACGGGTGCGGGATATAATCGAGCAATCCTCTTATATCGGCCCTGCTCCGGTTTCGCTCAACCACTATCGGCAAATAGCCTTGGCCCAGTCTATCGGTGAGATCACCGTCGGGCCTACTCAGGTACGAGAAGCCTTTAATGATATGGTCTTGGGCAACGACCTAATTGAAGCCCTTGGCCCAGCGGTTAATACTGGACGTTCGCTCTTTTTGTACGGTCCCGCAGGTAATGGTAAAACGCTAGTTAGCGAACACATCGCCCGTCTTTTAGGTGGCGATATTTATGTACCATATGCGATTGAGGCCGATGGTTATGTTATCAAGCTCTTTGATCAGAATATTCACGTGATCTCCGAGGCGGGTCGTAGCCGTCAGTCTGATTCAATGTCAAATGAACGCCGCTTAGATCCGCGCTGGGTCTTATGTAAGCGCCCTAGCATTGTTGTCGGGGGTGAATTGACTCTAGCCAGCCTTGACCTGATTTATGATGAGGTCTCCAAATTTTATGAGGCTCCCTTTCAACTCAAAGCCAACGGCGGTATGTTCCTGATTGACGACTTTGGGCGACAGGCGATGCGTCCACGTGATTTGTTAAATCGCTGGATTGTGCCGCTAGAGAAACGTTATGACTTCCTGACCTTACGTACTGGCAAAAAACTAGAATTACCTTTCGACCAGTTGATCGTCTTTTCAACTAATTTGGCTCCTCGTGACCTAGTAGACGAAGCCTTCTTACGGCGTATCCAAAACAAGATTGAGATTCGTAATCCCAATTTTGAAGAATATCGCGAGATTTTACGGCGCAACTGCCAACAGCTTAATGTACCCTTCAGTGAAGAGGGGGCCGTTTATCTCCTACGTGAACATTATGTAAAAGCTAAGCGGGAGTTGCGCTCGTGTCAACCACGCGACCTGCTCAAGCAACTTATTGGTCTTGCGGCCTATCAAGGTATTCAACCTACTCTTAGTAAGGAGTTACTTGACCAGGCCGTTCAAACATATTTTGTGGAGTTGTAAATTTATGTTACTAAAACGTGTTAGTGGTGGTGGTTCTGGTGGCAATGATTCCCGTTCCCCGGCAGATAACCCGGCCCCCCCGGCTCCACCCCCTCCTCCGATACCCTCTCAGAATCCGGGTGGCCCACCTGCCGGATATAATCCACCCCCTCCACCCTCTATGCCGACCCAACCACCCTCGCAGGGTCAGCAGGGCGGTAATTTTGGGGTGCAACCCGTTATTGCCCCAAGTGCCGCTCCTACTGGCGCTCCGCCACCTATTCCCGGGGCCGGTTTGCCCGGTATGGTGGTAGATCGCAATAAACTGCGCGACTTCCGTAATCAAGTGGTCAACCGCATCCAAAACAGTATTGGCCCTAATACTATACTGACTCGCGATGATAAGACCATCCGCGACTTAGCCGCCCGGTTTAAGACCATCTATGACACCCTTCAGATCAATCTGCCACCCGACCAACAACGCTTGCTCTTTGATGAAGTGTTGGCCGAAATGGTGGGCTTTGGGCCACTCGAAGCCTTACTCTCCGATGATACCATCAGTGAAGTAATGGTTAATGGTCCACACCAGATTTACGTCGAACAAAAAGGCAAGCTGCGCGAGTCTGAAGTGCAGTTTGAAAATGATGAACATGTGATGAGGGTGATTAACCGCATTATTGCTCCCCTCGGTCGTCGCGTAGACCGCAAGTGGCCGATGGTAGATGCTCGGCTACCGGACGGTAGCCGCGTAAATGCCATTATTCCGCCCTGCGCCATCAAGGGGCCAACTATCACTATTCGTAAATTTTCCAAAAAGCCGCTCGTTCCCGCCGATCTAGTGCGGTTTGGTACGGTTACGGAAGATATGGTGAAATTTTTGGAAGCCTGTGTCCGCGCTCGCCTCAATATTGTGGTGGCTGGCGGTACTGGTTCCGGTAAGACTACCCTGCTCAATATTCTCTCCAGCTTTATTCCCGATGATGAACGCATTATCACCATTGAGGATGCGGCTGAGCTTCAATTGACCCAGCGCCACGTCGTCTCGCTCGAATCTAAACCTGCCGATATAGATGGCACCGGCAAGGTGGAAATCCGCGACCTAGTGAAGAACTCCCTTCGTATGCGGCCAGAGCGGATTGTTATTGGAGAGTGTCGCGGTGGTGAAACGTTAGACATGCTCCAAGCGATGAACACTGGTCACGATGGTTCCTTGACCACCGCCCACGCTAACACCCCCCGCGATACCTTGAGCCGCCTAGAGACGATGAGCATGATGGCTGGTCTCGATTTACCCGTCCGAATTATCCGCGAGCAAATCGCCAGTGCCGTCCAGTTGATTGTCCAGCAGGCTCGTTTGCGCGATGGTAGCCGCAAGGTAATCTATATCACCGAAATTCAAGGTATGGAAGAGGCCAACGTGGTGTTGCAAGATATTTTCCTCTGGAAAGAGGAAGGCCAAGATGCCAACGGTAAGGTCATTGGTCAGCTTGCCCCAACTGGTTTGCGCCCTAAATTCAACGAAAAGTTGGAGATGGTCGGCTACAAACTACCTCCTAGCCTCTTCGGTGGTCAAATGCCCGGCCCCCAGCGCCGTCGGTAACGTTTTACCCCCAAGAAAATTAGAGCAGCCGTATCAAAAGAGCGAGTCCCCGATAAGGACTCGCTCTTTTAATAACGCAAAGACGGGAGTCTATTTTAGCACCGAGGGCTAAATAGATTTGCCAAAATTGCGGTATAATTTAAGTAGCCGGGTAAGTGGCTAAAGCAACCATCTAGCAGTTGAGGTAGAGGCAATGAGTATGTCAGACTGGTCGGAGATTGAATCCCACAAAGAAGAGTTGCGTTCGCTAGGTAAGGAGCAAATTGCTCAGCGGCAGGCTATTTTAAGCACCAATTTGCAGCAGACCTATATGCTAATGCTTGAACTGGAAAAGAAAGAACTCTTGCTTTATGGCTACAATTCGGAAGACCGCACCCAACTCTATAACTACATGGCCTCTCTTAAAAACTGGATCGCCCAAGCCGAGGTTGAGCTAAAGCTATTGCAGGAGGTTAGCCTCGAATTAGCAGAAATTGAGGCGTTGGCAGTCAGCAGGCTTACACTACCACCACCTTCTCCACCAAAAGAGGCCGTTTCCCTGCCTACTGTAACGCCTTATGAGGGGGCGAATAGCTTGCCCGTCTATAAAAAAAATCTCTTTGTAGGACGCGAGCCACTCCTAGAACAGTTGAAAGCCTTTTGGGATTCTGATAGTCCACTGGCTCCGGTGGTGCTATACGGTCATAAGTTTATGGGCAAAACCTCCATTTTGTACAATCTCAACCTAAAAGAAGGATCGCAAGACCTTCCGGTGGTAGTGGAGTTGTCGAAGGTGGACTCGGTAGAAACTAACGCCCGTTTCTTCTACTTAATTGCCCGCGAAATTGAAGCCAAGGCTAAAGCGGCAGGCTTTAGAACTGGCGATCTTAGCATCAGCGAAAATTTTGATACTACTGCTAATGCTACTACCACTATGGATGATTTGCTGGAGCGGCTTAGCCGCTATATGAAAAAGCGTCGCCTGATTCTGGCACTTGATAGTTTTGATCTACTTCAGCATTGGATTGAACAAGGGCGGGTTGGGACGCTGGTGCTGGAATACTTGCTGGAAATAAGTCATACTTATGGTTGGTTGGGTCTAGTCTTTGCTGGGTCTAATGCTATGGAGGAGGTGCGCCAAGATTATCGTAGCCTCTTCTATAGCAACGCCAAGCATCTCAATGTTAGTTACTTAGAACCAGAGGCGGCCCGCAAATTGATAACTCAACCTGATTACCCTGACTTTGCCCTGCGCTATGAACCCGCCCTAGTGGAAGCCATCTATGGCCTGACTTTTGGGCAACCCTATCTGATTCAGGTCTTGTGTAACGAATTGGTCTACCAATGGAATGATCGCTGGGAGCGAAACTATAAACAGCTTGGCCCACTGCTAAAAATTACCGACTTGCAACCCGCCCTGACCGACCACTTTTTTGAACGCGCCTCCCCCTACTTTGAAGGAGTCTGGAAAGAGGTTGCGCCGACTGGACAGAAATTGATGCAAATAGTGGCTCAGTGGCAGCAAAAAAATCGGGGGCCAAATGGTAGCCTAATCTCTATCCACACCGAAGAGGTGCAGAAATTAGCAGGTCTCAACCCTACCGAATTTGAACAATTTTACGCCACTCTCTCCCTCCATGATCTTATGCAAGAGGAGAACGGTCACCTAACCTTTCGCACCGAACTTCTGCGTCGTTGGGTAGTGCGCCAAAAGCCTTAACTTAGTGATAGCTTTAGTTTACAAGGCCAGCGGCCTTGCCCGGTATTATGAATAAAAGGGGTAGAATCCTGTAGGAAAACCGCTCTGCCAATTGCGTTTCCTATAGAAACTTTGTTTCAGTCTTGACATTAACAATGATATATTATATTATCCTTACAGTCCACAAAGATTGTGGAAGTAGTAAGTGGGCCTAGGAAATTTGAT
>JACAUC010000150.1 GCA_013390945.1 Candidatus Chloroheliaceae bacterium | reverse complement strand
ATCCCGATTGAGACCTTAAAACGCCCTGTAGGAGGGATTTCCAATCCCGATTGAGGGCTAATATATAGATTGAGAGAAACAAATCATGAAGCAAATAGAAATCGTTATCTATAGAATAACGGGCAAGCAACTCTTCTTCAGCGTACCGGACGAGCTATGCGAGGAGTGCGAACTAACCGTGCGTCAGGTTAAAATCGTATTGCGCGAGTTGGGTGTAGAAGGAGACCCGCGCATAAAGCTAATTGTCAAGCCTTGGTTCGAATATATGAGCGAAGCCTTGGCTCTAGGTGGTTGGCATACCCCGGTGCTACTCATCAACCGCCGCATTTTCAGTCAAGGCATCGTACCCGAGCGGCCCCTTCTAAAAGCCTACCTAGAACGTGAACTAGAACGTCTGCCCCTCTCCAAAACTTCTGTCACGGAAGCAGCAGGCTAACATCAACTAACGGAGTAGCCTACTACAAGGACTTATAGTACAGGTCTTGTAGTAGGCTACTTTTTCTTGTTGGATACTGCTCCGCCAGTAGATCTACCGCCGACCGGTGGGCTTGTAGTAGAAAGCGTCGGGCATACTGTCGTCGGGTCGGAACTGGGTGTTACCTGAAACTAGGAGGTGGCGCAGATAAGAGCGGCTGAAGGGCCGTTCGATATTTACCAACGGGTAAAGATCATCCAGTAAAGCGTAGTAGCTATCGCCCTGCTTCTCACCGACTAGTTGGAAAGCATTAGCTACAATCAAATCGGTCTTCTTGCGGTCGCTCTCCTCCAGACGGCGCTGACCCTCCAGCTTACCAAAACGCTCGGCTCTTAGAGCGTGGTCTTGGCTAATGCCGCAGGCAAAGACAATCGGGCGGAAGACGAATTTTTGACGGCGATCATCGTAGAATAGAAGCCGGGCTTCCTGCTCCTCCGCTTGTTTATATTCCACCGTAAAGTGATTAGTTCGGTCACTCTGCCGAATTACCAGAATTGCACCCGGTACTAAATTATCCGAGAAGAAGCTTTCCAACCCGGCAATCCAGCCCCCTCGCGCTCCAGTGGGGTAGCGCAAGTCGGCGGTGTAATTGAGATAGACTTGAGGAGCTTCAAAGCGCAAGATCAAGGCTTTCTGCTCTTCCAACAGAGGGTGCGGAAAGAGAGCTTTGGCGGAAAAGTCGTAAGGTAGCACACCGTTTTCATACTCATAGAAAGTTAGGACGTGTTCCCAACGCCTCTCCCCTTTTTCGACTACCAATTCGGTCTCGTTCTTATCTGCCAGATGTGAATCTTCTAGGAACTTGTAATCGGTGCCAATTTCACTAGCTTTCCGGCGGGTCTGTCCGATAGTGGGCAGGCCGGGTGCTGTCCAAATCCGGTCATCGTCGGCACCCACAAACTCAAAATCCTTCTTCTCCTTGTGGAGCCGGAAATTGAGGGCAAAACGAGCCGTATCATAATCGGCATCAGTAGTGCGCTTGTTGTAAAGATCGGCTAGGATTGAGGTATCGCTGAGCGGTCCCTGCTCTTCGCTCATCAGTTCGCGAATCCGGCGGAAGTCACCCTTGCTATAGCGGCTGGTTATCTCTTCGATATACCAATCGTGCGCGAAATTGACAAACCGGAAATCTTCGGACATTGAGCGGTGCAGTAGAGCCGAAAGAGCTTTCCCATGTTCTCCGATAATGTCATCCACCGACCGACTCAAATCTAGTTCCGTGCCATCCGCCAAAATATAAGAGACCACGACCTTCTCCGGTAGCACAGGATCGCTTGGCGGAATCGGTTCTTTGTCGGGTTTCGGTTCTACCGCTGGATGAACCACTTCTGGTACTATGCCTATTGGTTTGGTAGGAACGACCGTTGGTTGTGGTTTGGTAGTAGGTGGCGTGATAGTCGCGGGAGCAATTGGAGTGGGAGGCACTACTACTAAGGTTAGCGAAACCTCGGCATCCTCGGCTTCTGCCAGTGCTTCTACGGTCTGAACGTCTTCTTTTAGCCTTGCCCGAAAACTGTGTTGATCTAGTGGGCCGGGGGCAATTGGGGCTTTGCCCTGTTTAGTGGTTTTGAAAAAGATTGTACCATCGTCCGCTTCTTCACGCTGAAAAACGGCTGGACTAAGCGATAAAGCTTGATCTAGCAAAGATGCAATCTCTTCCGCTCTCTCTAAGCCCTTATATTTTTGCCCAACAAAATAGTCGGTCAGGTGTTGTAGGCTTTGGCTGATCGGGCGGATTAGGGCATAGGAAGACCCTTGAGTCCGCATTATATTCCAAATCAGACGGGCCAATTCCTGTTCTTCTGGTGTACCGCCTAAGACTAATTTAGGCTGGTTTAATTGCTGTACCATTGAGGCAGCATCCCTCTCATACTAACTAATATAATTGAAGCTAATTACAACTCGTCCGCGCTTATGGCTGTTTGCTCTCTTTTAAAGACTCCACATAATGGCGGATTAGTGCCTGCATTGTTTGTGGTTTGCCTCTCCGCCGGATAAACTCCACCAGTTTTTCAAGGTCTTCTGGCGGTATCTTAATTGACTTAGGCTCCTGCGTCATTTGATACTCCTCAAGTTTTTTGGGATCAATAAGTTGACTCATGTTATTGTACACTAATTCAAGCTGAGTTTCAATGTTAGGCGTATCTTTGCCTCTCCACCTCTTTGTATCTTGGCGGTTTGGTTAAAAAGACCTCTTTATGATAAACTGCACCTAAAATTCGGTGGGCTTAGGTCTAAGCTTACACGACTTGAGAAGAGATTTAAAATTTGAGAGGAAAAGAAGAGATTTTGGAATTAGAGCAGCTACTGGAAGTTTTGGCCCAGAAAGAATTACTGGCCTCCGGTCAAGTTGGTACAAAAGTTGAAGCACTTTGTTATCTCTCCAACGAGGTACAACCCGGTACGCTCTTTGTGGCGGTGGTGGGTTTTCATACTGATGGGCATCGCTTTATTGCGGAGGCTGCCCAACGCGGAGCAGTTGCCATAATCGGGTCAAACCGGGAAAAGTTAGTGGATTTTGTTCAATCGCCCGAATATAGCCGAGTGGCGGTGGTGTGGGTGACAGATGAGCGAGCGGCTCTAAATCATTTGGCGGCGGCTTTCTATGGCTATCCGGCCCGGCAACTAGGAGTGGTTGGTGTGACTGGTACGAAGGGCAAAACTACCACCTCTTTTTTGATAAGTCAGATGGTGGAGGCAGGTAGATATAGCAGTGGCCTGATTGGGACAGTGGATTTTAAGGTGGGAAACCGACGTTGGGACAACACTACGCGCCAAACTACCCCGGAAGCACCTCAAGTGCAGGAATTACTGGCCGAGATGGTAGCCGAGAAGGTGGATTTTGCGGTGGTAGAAAGCAGTTCGCATGGCCTTGCTCTTCGCAAACTGCTTGATTGTGCCTATGATGTAGCGGTACTCACAAACCTTACCCACGAACATCTGGACTTTCATGGTACTTTTGAACAGTACCGCCACGATAAAGGACTGCTCTTTGAATATCTGAGTGAAGAACCACCCAAGTCCTTCTTAAACTTTCCCAAAACAGCAATTATAAATGAAGATGATCCACAAGCGGCTTATTTCAAAGAGATAGCCTTACAAAGGGCCGCAGAGCGGGGTCATAAAGTGGCAGTACTGACCTTTGCAATTGAGCGTCAGGCTGATATAATGGCTTACTCTATTGAGAGCGATGCTCGGCGGCTTCGTTATGTGGCGCGTACCCCGTTGGGGGAGGTGACCCTGAATCTAGCCTTGCCCGGTCGCTTCAATGTCTATAACAGCCTAGCGGCACTTTGTACGGGCCTTGTCTTAGGGCTATCGTTGGATCAAATCAAGCGCGGCTTAGAGGGTGTAACGGGTGTGCCGGGCCGGATGGAGACTATTACTGTATTAGAAGAGCAGCCTTTTGCGGTGATTGTGGATTATGCCCACAATCCCGATTCGCTGGAGCAGGTATTAAAGGTTTTGCGTCCACTCACCCCTGGCAAATTGATAGTACTTTTTGGTAGTGCTGGGGAGCGCGATGTTGCCAAGCGACCCATGCAGGGGGAAGTTGCGGCCCGGTTAGCCGATTTTGCCATCTTTACCAACGAAGACCCGCGCCTAGAAGATGAGAATCAAATTATTGCCGAAATTGCCGTCGGTGCAGAGCGGTTAGGCTGGCACGAAGGTGTGGAATTTCTGAAGATTGCCGACCGGAGGGTGGCGATTGAAGTGGCTTTTGCCCAAGCCAAACCGGGAGATACCGTTTTGCTGGCTGGCAAAGGCCACGAACAATCTATTATAATAGGTCATACTAAAATGCCTTGGGACGACCGCACCGAAGCGCGAGCCGCTTTGCAGCGGCTTTTAGAGAAAAAGAACTACATCAACTGATTGAGGTTAGGGAAATATTGGGAAAATATAGCAACTATGTTACCCGACAAGAAGGTCAGGCTCTATGAAATTGACCATAATTTTTAATCCGGTCGCTGGTAACGCCAACCGCCCCCGCAAGCTTATTCGCCTGATTAGCTATCTGGAAGAAATGGGCCACTTGGTTACGGTTTCTACTACTACCAGTCAGGGTGATGCTACCAAATTGGCCCGCCAAGCCATTAAGGAGGGTACGGAAACAATTTTGGTCTTCGGTGGGGACGGTACAATTAACGAGGCAATTCAGGGAATGGCCGACAGTACAGTGCCACTGGCGGTTTATCCGGCAGGTACTACCAACGTCTGGTGTAAGCAGGTGGGTATGCCGAGCAACCCACGTCGGGCCGCAGAAATTATCAGTGCTGGGCCACGTCACTGGATTGACTTGGGCCGGGTGGGGGAACATTATTTTCTATTAATGGTTGGGATCGGTTTTGA
The DNA here is from genome assembly GCA_013390945.1 of Candidatus Chloroheliaceae bacterium. Taxonomy (GTDB): domain Bacteria; phylum Chloroflexota; class Chloroflexia; order Chloroheliales; family Chloroheliaceae; genus L227-5C. Next base: position 9,087 of record JACAUC010000150.1, on the reverse strand, counting down.
TGGCGAAGTTACTCACGCCATAGACTTGGAACAAAAGAGACGGTTGGGAAAGCTCTCCTATGTCTTGGCTGGTTTGCGGGTAGTGCGTAGTTTCAGTGGCACAAATGTAAAAATTACCCTTGATCCAGGCTCTTCAAGTCAGCGCGAAGTCTCTACCAATACCAATCTACTGATTTTTACCAATGTCGAGCGGTATGCAGTGATGAAACTAGCTCAGGAAGCCCAAATTGATGATGCTCAGATGGAACTGTTGATATTTCACACTACCCATCTCTGGTCGAAAGTGGCGCGAACCTTTTCGCTGGTGACCAATCGTAGCCAACACGATTCACAGATTAAGCGTTACCGTCTACGCGAAGCTTGGATCACAGCCAATCCGTCGGTGGCAATGCAGGTAGACGGTGATCCCTATGGTCGGGTGGGGCAGGCAGCAGTTAAGATCGAGTGTCTTCATCGGGCGTTACAGGTGGTTATTCCTGCTCACGCCCCTGAAAAGCTCTTTTCTCAGTCTCGTCCCTCTGGTTGGCTCAAAACTCGTCTATTGCAAAAAATAGTTGCACGGTTTTTTTAGTTCAAAGGTGCTTCTAGTTTTTACAGTAGCTTTCGTGGTGTGGCCTTGTGTTGGGAAGGGCTAGAATCGGATTAGTTCGCATATACTCCTCAAATTTGGCGGCGGGCATAGGACGAGCGAAGAGATAGCCTTGCCCCTCGGTACAAGCCTCTCCTTTGAGGAAGAGGGCCTGTTCGATATTTTCTACTCCCTCGGCTACTACCTTCAAATTCAAACGTTGGGCTAACTCTATTAAAGTTTTAATAATAGCCACATTTTTAGCATCGCTATTTAGGTTCTGGACGAAATGACGGTCAATTTTGAGAGTATCCACCGGAAATTGGGTCAAATAATTTAAGGAAGAATAACCGATACCGAAATCATCCAAAGCCAGCCTTATCCCTAACTCTTTCAAGCGGTAGAGTGTCGCTTGGGCGGTTTCTGGATCTTGCATCAGCATCGTTTCCGTTAATTCTAGCTCTAATTGAGCGGGTTCCATTTTGTAACGCTGAAGCGTGGAGGCGATTAGCTCATATAAGTCAGGCTGGTAAAATTGGCAGGCGGGAAGATTAATCGCGACAGACAACGACCAGCCATATTGAAGTTGCCAGTACCGATTTTGGCGACAGGCTGTTTCTAACACCCATTGTCCGAGTGGTTCGATTAATCCGGTCTCTTCGGCCAAAGGGATAAACTTATCGGGACCCAACAGACCTAGACGGGGGTGTTGCCAGCGCAAAAGAACTTCTACGCCAGTTATGCGACCCGTTTGAAGAGCAATCTGAGGTTGATAATGTAACACCAGTTCGCCACGTTGTACCGCATAACTCAAATCTACCTGTAGATTTAGTAAGCCCACACTAGGTGTGTGAAGAGCCGGGTTATAGAAACGGTAGCTGTTGGGGCCAGCTTGAAGTGCTTGTTTCAAAGCATATTGGGCTTGTTTGAGCAAGTTCTCGTGGTCTCGATTTTCTTCAACGTAAATGGCTCCACCAATGTTAACTCCAACCAAGAGTTCGTGACCTTGTACGACGTAAGGAGTCGAGAGCTTATTCAGTAGGATTTGCGCCTTATTTGGCAGATTGGTAGTATTCTTCTGCATACCTGCGTAGACTAGGATAAACTGCCCTGCTTCGAGGTGGGCCAACCACCAATTAGTCTCCTTTAAGACCACAACTAGCCGCTCCGCTACGGCCTTGATAACTTTATGGCTGAAACTACGTCCTAGGCTTTCGCTGATTCGTTGATAGTCTATTTGCAAGTGCAAAAGGACTAGACCAGTGGGATCAGGTTGGGCCAGCAGCTTTTTTAGCTCTTTTATTAAATAACGCTGGTTGGGTAATTCGGTTAGCGAATCGTAGAGTTGGAGGCGATTGGTCTCTTCTTCGGCTCGCCGAACCCGACTGGAATAAGGTTGGATTAACTGCTGCTGGCGTGATAGTCGTGCTTCTACAGCTTGATATAATTCACTTCCGGTGAAAGGCTTGGTCAAGAAATCATCGGCACCTAGCGACATTCCTCGGCGGAAACTAGCCCGGTCGGTATGCGCCGTCACAAAGATAAAAGGTACAGTAGCGGTAGCGGAGTCCTGAAGTAAGTTAGCCAAGACATCAAAACCATCCATCCCGGGCATAGATATATCGCAGATAATCAAATCCGGCAGGTGTAAACGAGCTAACTCTAGGCCAACTAGACCATTTTCAGCTTCAATTATGTTAAAATTATGCTGCTCCAAGAAAGCAGCAATAAGTATACGAATGTTAGTTTCATCTTCAATTACAAGAATTTTTTTCATAACTTCTCTGTTAACAATCCTTATTAGTCGAACAGAAGTAAGTTCTCTTGTATGTTAGCTTACTCTAGCCTAAAATCAAGAGCTTAATTTTTCTATCCGGGTTGTAGCCCCTTTAAAAACAAAAGCGTAAGATGAATGTTAAACCGAAGTGTAGCCGTTGAAATCAGAACTTGTGTGTGATCTTAAAAAGACGAAACCTAGATGTAAATGACAGGTCAATCTCTGAATCAAACCAAGGTAGCTAGACTTTACAGGTTTGCGTTAAACTCCGGTCAAAGGTCTAAAGTTGATCTGAACCACGTTTTAAGAGATCGGACTTTTCGTGTATCTTTGTAAACGTGAGAAAAAAAATTTGACTGTTTCATCTTAACTCATTTTTTGAAATAAAGTGTAAACGACAAGTTAAAGAGAAGTAAAGGATTGTATCTTTACTAAGCATTGTTGGTGCCTTTGGAAGGTGGCTTAGGTCATCTCCTTATTTAAGGCTAAATTTCCGACTTTTTGACCTAACCCTTTAAGCGGCAATTGTACCTAGCAACCTCTCCGCTAATTGATTTATCTCTTTGGTTCCATTCAAAAGCAGGGTAGCATTACCTGTTGTTCGAGAAGCTACCTGCCGGATCTCTTGTATAGTTTGGACAATCTGTTGGCTGGCACTAGATTGTTGTTGGGTAGCTAGTTGAATTTCTTCGACCGCTTGTAAATTGTCGTGTGAGGCGTGGGCTATCGCTTGGGCATCTTGGGTGGTGCGTTCGATGACTTGAGCTAACTCTTTAATTGTGCCTGCCGCTTGATAGGCTAATTCTAAGGTATTTTTCGATTCTTGTAAACCGCTTTGGGCCAAAGAAGTGGCATTATGGATGCCACTTTTGACTTGATGTACCACGTTATTTACCTCACTTACGGAACTACGGGTTCGCGCTGCTAAATGCTTTATCTCCTGAGCCACCACTGAAAAGCGGTAACCATACTGGCCTGCTGCCGCACTCTCAATCGCCGCATTTAAGGCTAACAAGTGGGTCTGGCTAGAAATATCGCTAATCAGATTGATAATTAGATTGACTCGTTCGCTTTGCCTAGTCAGTTCAAGTAGCTGCTCGTTTAAGGTAGTGTAACTCGACTCTACCTTGTGAATACCCTCTATAACCTCGCTGGAGGCCGCTTGACCCTGAGTAACTTGTTCCGCCACTGTTAGCGCGTTCTCCTCCGCTTTTTTTACTATGCTCAAGGTCTCCACCGCCGCTTGCGTGACCATACTGGCATTAACCGAAATTTGCTTAGCCGTTTGAGATAGTTCTTCGATGGAAGCCGCTACATCGTTTACCCCTGCTACCTGTTCGTTTGCTCCATAAGCCTGCTCTCCAGAGACCGCCGCTAACTGGTTGGATAAACCTACTAGTTCTTGGCTGAGTCTTTCACTGGTCTGTTGTTGTTCCGCCAAGCTAAGCTGTGCTTTCTCAAGTGCTTCCAAAGTTTGATTGATCGTACTGGCAAAGACTGATAGCTCATCCTTTCCTTTAGTCGAAACTCTAACTGAAAGGTCGTGAGTTCCCCTAACTTTGCTCACCTCATCCTTTAGTTTGGATAGTTTATTTAGCACGGTCTTTTCCAGTAAAAGCAGAATTACCAGACCAAACGCCACTCCTACCGCTAGGAGTGCCATAAGCAAGAAGTCCAAGCTGACCAAGCCCTGTTTGTAGATATTTCGCGGTCTTTCCAGTTGCAGGATTAAAGCTGATTTGCCATAGAGGTCTTGCACTAAGGTATAGCCAGCTACCGTGTCTTCATTTAGGGGTTTTACAATATTGGCCCCCCCTTCTAAATGGGTGAGGCTACTAAAAATCGGCTCAAGTGTGGCAGGTAGAGCAGTATTTTCAACCGAAAAAATGGAAATAGTCGTTTTGGTGCGTTTGGAGAGTTTCTTAACCTTATCCTCATCCAACAAGCGTCCCATAATCAAAGTACCCATCGGCTCTCCTTTGGCCTCATTCTGCAAAATTGGTCTGGAGGCAATTAGGATAGGACTTTCGGGTAAGACCACTAGGCCAGTAAGACTGCTCATAGGATGGTTATTTTGCAAAAGCAGATTAGTGGGGGTAAGAAGCTTCTGAAACTCTGCTGGAATTGGGGTAGTGGTCTTATTATGTAGGTCGTAGCCCGAACCGTAGACGATGTGGCCGGAATTATCCAGATAGAGCAACAAATTTATATTTAGGTTAGTGTAGACGGATTCGCTTAAATTGGACTTTTTATATTCTTCATTTAGGTCTTGAACAAAAGTGTAAGTTTCGTCCCATTCCGCCCAATCACGTGTGGTTAGGTTAAGGTTATCCAACTCTTCGGCTAAAGCTTCCAAGGCTCTGGAGATATTTTCGTGGGTGTCGCTTTGTTCGAGGTTAGCAAAACTACCCAAGAACAAATTCGATAGAATGGCATAGAGAGCCACCATCAGACCACTAAATGTAAGACCTAGGATGATTAGGGTTTTTCCTCTTATCGTCATACTCTCACGCACCTTTCAGGCAAGTAATTCGTAAAACTTCCAATTGCGCTCTAATCTTGACACCTTCTGCCTATACCCTCATTCTCAGGGTATATCCTAAGTGGGTAATTCCTTTAATTATAACGCTTTTATTCCAATTTTGAATAGGTCTTTGGTCTAGTAGTGTGTATGGGCTTAGTATATTATTAATATATCTAAGTAGCAATGAATAATACAAGAAAAATAGAATGGCCCCTTCCAGTTATAGGAAAGGGCCATTCTATTTTCAGAAAAGATTTTACGAACTACGCCCCCGGACGACGAGCAGTGTAGTAGCGCGAGGCGTAGTAGCTATCACTCAGATTATTGATAGTCACCCCAGTACTATAGGTTTCGGCGTGGATGAAACGACCACCGCCCAAGTATATTCCAGAGTGGGAAGGGCCGGATTTGTAGGTATTAGACCAGATCAAGACATCCCCAGGTTGAAGTTTGTCGGCTGGAACAGGGGAGCCTACTGCCAAATCAGCGTCTACGCTGTTGCCTACCCCTACCCCATTCTGGTTAAGTACCCAATAAACTAGGCCAGAGCAATCGAACCCGCCTGCCGCTGGGGAGTGACCACCCCAGACATAACGCCAACCCACAAATTGTTTGGCATAGTTCGCGATACGTTGTCCGAGCGGACCATTGCTGGCCGGGGCTGGAATCGGCTGGGCTTTGGCTGGGGCACTACTGTTGATATTGCGCGATGGATTATTGCTACTGACGGTGGTAGCTGCCTGATCGGTACGTCGGACGTAACTACCATCAATATAACCTACTTCGCCGTTGCGTTCTAACTTGTACCATTGGCCCCCCGCACTATCCTTGAATGGCCCAGCCAATAGTTTTAGGACTTGTCCCTCGTAGACATAGCCGTTACTACCGTAGCTACGACCAGGGCCAGTACGGAAGCGAATCGGATCGCCATCGGTGTTAGTGACGCGCATTGAGCCACCACCGCCTGCTACTGCGTTTTTGGGAGCAGTGGTTAGGTAACTGCTGCTGACATAGCCGATATAGCCCGCCCATTCCACCTTAAAAAAGCTGTTACCATTATTATCGTTGAACGGCCCACCCATAACCGTTAGAAGGTAGTTTTCGCTCAAAATTGCCAGCGTAGAAGCACTGGTTTTGGCTTGCTGGCGCATCCGCACCCCATCCCCGTTAGTGCCACTGACTCGAACCTGCCCACCAATGGGTAGGCTTTTGCTGCTTCCAGTCGAAGTACTGGTTTTACCAGCATAGCTCAAGTATTGGGTCATCGCGTAGCCCGTGCGACTATTCCAGTCCACCTTATAGAAGGTATTGCCTTGGCTATCTGTAAACGGTCCACCCTTGATAGTGACTAACCAGTTCTCGCTGAGGGTTAGTATCGTGCTGGCTTTAGCACTAGGCTCGGTGCGTAGACGTACCCCATCGCCATCAGTATTGGAGACCCTCGCCTGGCTGCCGGATTTGAGGCCATTTTCGGCGGAGGCCACTTGAAGATCGAAATCGAATAAAGTGGTTTGAATCAAAGAAGAGAGAAATAAAAGGATCACCAGCGCAAGGCAAATGGCGATGCGTTGAAACTTTTGGTGACTTCGTGCGTTGATAAACATGTTAATCTTTATATATAAATTAAATTGGTTGAAATCAAATGGTTTATTGCGTTGGCTCAAAAAAACCCTCCTCACTAATACACAAGCAGACCCAGTTATTTAACGCTTGTTTGTATCTCGCGTTGAAAAGCAGTTCAACCTCTCTTTTTCATAGAAATGAGAAGGTTGTATGCTATGTAACTGGTAAATTACTGGACTTCCTGGATTTAAGGCCAATGGTTTCTTCAAAAGAAGATACCACCTCCCGCTCATCAGAGTTCTTGATTTGATGTTAGCAAATATTGTGGAGCCTGTCAACCCTGTGACAACCTTAACTGACCTGAATAGGCGGCCTAAACCTATAATTTTCACGAAAAATTCATATATTTTTATCTGTTAACCCTTTTCCAGACTTTTTGCTTAGGAGAGTGAGGCTGAGTAGTAATTGGCAAAGCCAAAGTTTTTTAGATATGCTTGGTGCAACTCTACGCGCAAAATGCTATAATTCAGCAGATGTTTTAAATGGTCATCTATAACGGAGACTACCGAACGAAAACCCCTTTTAGCTTGGAAAGGCCGAAGGTTGGTCTTAAAGAACGCGCCACGCGCGGTTGAGTATGGTTATAAAACAAGATTATGGTATCCTGACCTATTACCCCGGTAGTGAAACATGGGTAATAACGTTTGTCAGTACAACTAAAGAGCAAAATTTAGAACATCGGGCTACCGCTTCAGCCGGAGGGGTACAGGAGGCCGTCTTGGAGGTGCTGCGTTTGTTGGGCGAACGGGGCTGGGAGGTCTTCCAAGTGGATGGGTATATTGAGCGGGATTATCCGGTTTATCATTTGAGGAGAGCAGTACGGTGAAGTTGAGAAAATTGGGTTGGTTGAAATCGGGCAAGGATGGCAAACACAAAAATGCTTTGAGCTATCCCTATAGTGGCTTTACTCCTAATGTACCCTCCCCCTACGCTGCTCCCTTGTTAACACCTGCTACCTTGATTTCGCAGCCAGGTCTAAAAGCCCAAGGAACGGAATGGCTGGATTATGAGCAAGCCCACGATGAGAAACTGGTGGTAGTACTCAATACGCGAGTAGTGAGTCACTACCAATTGGTACTTGAAAAATATGATGCTTTGGTTAGCCGTTTGCTGATGGATCTGGCGGTCTCGGCTCATTGGAACCGTTGGAATACTAATCTGCTAAAAGTGCCGCATCTTCTCAGGAAGCACGGAGAGGAGATTAATGGCTGGGGTTGGGTAGTTTATCGGGTTCATTCCACTGGCGAAGCCAGCCTGCCCGACCATCCTGAACCCCATAACTATACCCTTTTCAATTTCTGGCAGGTTAGCTTTACCAACGGACATAACCTTGATCTAACCCCCGATATGCGGCTCTGGCATCTGCACGTCCTTGAAACCTTAGAAGATTTCGAGCGGCTACCCTCCGACCAAGTTGAAAAATGGTTGAAGACCCAACTTTACCAAATGTCTAAAATAGGTTGCCTATGGGTGGCCTTGCCCGATCTGGTAAATGAAAAGGGCAAACGCCGCAAACCCACCATCCACGATGCCCTCCACACCTATAACGTCCTCAGTTTTGGGCGCAACTATGATCCCTACCAGACCGAAGCCCACTTTTACGACCGCCCCCCTTACCAGAACCAGTTCTTACCGGGCTATTTCAAACGCTAGTTTATAGTTATTAGTTAAAGTCGAATTCCTATAGCAGCCATTCAATTAGAAAGCCCGGCTCTGAAAGCCCGGCTCTGTGGGATGGCGCTCCGTCGCTTGATCTTGCCTTACGATTTCTCTACTGATTAAGGAAATTGTTCATATAATTAGCAGGAACAAAGTTAGTCTGGGCGGTGAATACCCCATCGCATCGGGAGCAAAAGTATAAATCGCTCCACTTCGCTATAGCCTTCTCGTAAGTGAACCGCTTCTTCTTTAATGTGGAGGCATAGGCAGAGGCATAGGCAATCGTTACACCACCAATTACAAACATAGCCATACCAATCTGTCTATTATACATAAGAAATAAGGGAAATCCAACAAGAATACAAACTACAGCGTATAGATATAAAACGGATACTCTAAACCTCGGTTTAACTGGAGGGGATAATCTCTGTGCTAGTAACGTCGCCGAAACACCAAAACCGATTTTGCTGGAGTGTTTGGTTGTGATACCAGACGAGACGATAGCACTTACCTTCTGCACCTGATCTAATTGCCTACAGTTGGGGCAACCTGACAAATGACCCATACGTGGCGTGGCAGGCTGAGGATTATAACCTTGATAAGGCTGATTGGGATATTGAGACTGGGACATTTTTGTACTCCTACACTAAAATAAATAACAAAAAGCTGATTTACAAGATTTAAGGGTAATATAATCTACTTTTTGAAAATTGAATAGATTGGTTCAAGGCAGCAGCCCAACCAATTTATCAAAATTCATAATTTATATTACAATAGATTTTACTAAAAATCAAGTGGGGGGTAAAAAGTACTATTTTTAGATAGACAAAAGTAATAGGTTCAAAGTCGGCGGACGGAGCCGCCTCCCACGTAAGGCCAAAATTGTAGGATGCTGCTCCGTCAGTTGATCTTGACATACCTCCGGTCTTGTCAAAT
>JACAUC010000015.1 GCA_013390945.1 Candidatus Chloroheliaceae bacterium | reverse complement strand
ATGGCGCTCCGTCGCTTGATCTTCACCTACCTCCAATCTTGGAAGATAGCCGCGACTGTGGGATGGCGCTCCGTCGCTTGATCTTCACCCCCCTCCATGGTATAGAAATTGCCCTGACTCTGATAGTAGTCAGGCTTGACTAATCTTAAAAGCTGTGCTATAATCAAACAAGATTAGACAGAATTGACTAATCGTAGATGACTAGAGAGTAAGGGTTTTAACTTAAAAGAAAGGAGCAATTCGCTAATGAAAGCCAGTGTAAAGTCCAACAATAGGGATAACCAGCCCGCCTTAGATAGTAGCTATAAGTGGCGGGCGTTAACGGTGGCCGTCTTTGGCGCATTTGCGGCGATGATGGATGCGACGGCGGTAAATGTAGCCTTACCAACGTTACAACGAGAACTTAAAGGTGCCACTGAAGTCAATGCTATAAGCTGGGTTATTAGTGGGTATGTCTTGGCACTCGGTATAGTAACTCCATTGGCGGGGCTATTATCGGACACTTTCGGTATCAAGCGGATTTACCTGAGCAGCTTGGCGGCCTTTACCGCTGGTTCGCTCCTCTGTGCGATGGCAACCGATTTACCCATGTTGATAGGAGCGCGGGTAATTCAGGGCCTTGGTGGTGGCGCACTGATACCACTAGGTATCGCCATTTTGTTTGATGCTTTCCCCATGTCGCAGCGTGGTATGGCTTTTGGCTTTTACGGCATCCCGCTGGTCTTTGCTCCGGCCCTAGGGCCGATTATCGGTGGAGCATTAGTTGAATATGCCTCTTGGCACTATATCTTCTTGATAAACCTGCCCATTGGTATAGTCGGTGTAACGCTGGGCTACTTCTGGCTAAAAAAGAGCAAAGTTACGCGAGGACTAGCGGTAGATTGGCTTGGTATCATTTTCAGTACCCTAGGCTTTGGTACAATCCTCTACGCCTTCTCTACCGTCGGACATAATCGAGACGGCAGCGACGATTGGGGTTCGCCGCTTATTTTGAGCCTGCTAGTGACTGGTACAGTCTCCCTGCTGATTTTCGCGCTAGTAGAATTAAAGTTTAAAGAGCCGTTGATTAATCTGCGCCTCTTCAAACGCCCGGTCTTTGCGTTAGGAAATGTCATCGGTTGGGCCGGAATGGTAGCCCTTTTTGGTCCTAATTTCCTCTTGCCGCTCTATCTGCAAGGCTTACGCCAGATGACCCCGCTCGAAACTGGTCTACTGATTCTGCCTTTGGCGATTACCAGTGGTATCTTGGCCCCTTTCGCTGGAAAGATTTTTGATAAGATTGGGGGCCGCCTTTTGATGGTAAGCGGGTTTATCCTACTCACGATCAATACTTGGCAATTGGCAAGTATCGAACGGGATACCGATCTCTTTTATATCGGGGTATTGATGGCAGTGCGTGGTCTTGCCTTGGGCCTAATCATCCAGAATACGGTTTCGGTTACGCTGAGTGTAGTAGAAGGGACGGAGTTACCCCGCGCTTCCTCACTCACCAACGCCAGCCGTCAGGTAGCCCAAGCTTTAGGGATTGCCGTTCTTGCCACGTTGGTACAGGGACAATTGAACCAGTTGGGAGCAGGCGGAATGGGTAATCCTGCGGCCTATACCACCGCTTTTATGCAAGGTCTCAAGGATGCCTATATTTTCGCACTTGGCCTGAGTATAATCGCACTCAGTTTGAGCTTCTTCCTACCGGGCTGGCCGGGCAAAAAAGTGGTTCAAATGCCCACTCCAGAGCCCTTACCCACTTCAGTTTCAAGAGCAGGCTAGTTGAGGTTTTGAACTCTACCCTAGAACTACGCTGGGGTAGAGTTCATTTGTATCATCTCAATTAGTAGGGGTTTATTGAATAAACCCGCAGTAGGCTGACCGTAATCTGGTTTCATTTCGGGCGTATGCAATACGCCCCTACCCCGAAATTTTGGTAGGGGTTTATTGAATAAACCCGCATTAGGCTGACCGTAATCTGGTTTCATTTCGGGCGTATGCAATACGCCCCTACCCCGAAATTTTGAGATGGTTCATATATTGAAAGCAGGAAGACGAACCAATGGAAGTTAGCCTTCGAATTGCGCGGGCAGATGCCAGCCTTTTAGCTGTTTGTAGGTAAAATTCTTTCCCCACTCCCCGGCCCAATCCTCGGCGTAAAATTCGATTAGCTGTATATTAGAGGCTAGAAATTCGTCCCGGAGATATTGGTCAAAGAAATATTGAGCTAGATCAACCGCTTGGGCAAAGAGGCCGGGTTCGGTGGGCAGATCATACATCGCTAGAGTCACGTGGGGTGAAAATTTTGGCCCGGCAGGTTCAATGGGTGAGAAGAGACAATCGGTAGCAATATAAGGCCGGACAATATTCCAGACTTCACCGTGTAATTTGTGGAACGCTTCAGTACGCTCCATTCCCAAGAGAATACTAGCACCCTTCGTCGGTTTATTAATATTCCATAGACCGGTAAAACGGGTAGGAAAGGCCGAAGTAGCCGCCAAGAGTGCATCTAAAGCGGGGATAAAATCGGCAGGAGTGACTCCTTCAGCCAACTTGAAAAAGCCTTTAACCGTACAATGCACCATAAACCTACCGCCTAAACGGGCATTAAAATTGGTGGCTAAAAGTTGGTGAGCTACACCGATCTGATACAACAAGGGTGGCGGTGGAATCAGATAAATGCCATATTGAGAATAAGTCATAAGCTAAGCTAATCCTAATTAAGGTTCGTATTCAATGCCAGCACCGGATTCTAAGACCCATTCAAGGGTAATAATTACACCAGTCAGGTGGGCGATTTCTTCGGCTAATTCGTGGGCGGCTCGTTCGTCGTGAGCCTTTTCAGATTGAAGCTCTTCGTTTAACAACGCTCGTCGGGCTTCTACCGCCTCTTTCAAACGGGTACGCATTTCAGGTTCGGGTTTCAAGATTACTCCTCCATAGATATTTTTACTCTGCTTTATATTTTACCACGTGGTCTTAGTTGGCGGCAAATTAAAAATGAGTCTCATTGGAACATCTCATTGCCTTACAAATGTGCGTTAAGTCGGTGGGGACATCCGAAATTCCCGGTCGGTCAGTTTTGTAGTACTCACTACATACTTTGTGGTAAGCCAAAGCTAGAATCAAAAAATAGTCAAGTGTGGGCTTTTTTCTCTCTAACTTTTGAAAGGTTAGGGATTATTATAGAGGAAGTGGGGAAACTTATGCAGGCTTTTACAAAAACCACGTGGTTAATGCAAGAAATTTCTGGCGAACTTGCCTCCGGCAGGATTGCACAAAATGATGGCTTAGGGTCAATGATTATTCGGATAACGCTTTTTATGGTAGGTTTACTGGTTTTTTGTCTTATTTGTGGTTTGGCTTGGCGTAAAATTCCCGGACTCCACGCCCTGCTTTCGGTTCCCCAAACCGAGGAACCGCCCACCTCAGCTGAACCTTATCTACTTATTAAATCGGCTCCCCTAGAGAAAGCCCCCGATAAGAGCGAATATGATGTTACAAAGTCCATTCAGTCAAACCAACCTGCCGAAGGAGAACCCCGTAATGAAGGAGAACCAAGTAATATTGCGGACAATCCACCAAGTTTGTGGAGAGTTACTAACATTTAGTTGCCTACGGTCTAACTGAGTTTGGACAGTGTACAAAAAGCCTTTTTCTTAACTTGTAAGCTATGGGGCTAGGGTTTAAAGTGTAGGACGTAAGTGACTTTACCCCCAATTTTGCGGTAGCCAAGTTGTTCATATAGTTGGCGGGCGGGATGATTCCAGCTTTGGAACCATAACTCGGAGCATTGCGCTCCTTGAAGTTGTGCCCGCCCTAATGCTTCTAGCATCAAGGCTCGTCCCAAGCCTTTGCGTCGCCACGCTGGGATAATGCCGAGCGGTTCAATAATAACGCTCTTTTGGGGGGTATTATGCTCTAGTCGCCACCAGATCACCCCTACATCTTGGCCTTGTTGGTCACAGGCAAAGATCATCTGAAAATAGGGGCTAAGCTGCTGCTCATGGTTTACTTCCTCTAGTTTATAGGGTTGGAAATAGGCTGTATCTTCAAAGGAGCGGTAATGTAGCTTTACGAAACGCTCGGTTTCATCCTTTTGCCCTGATTCTAAAGTAATAGTGGGTGGGAAAAGAGGTGTTGGGAGTTTTTCTAGTGAATTGAGTTCATAATGCCAATCGTATTTTTCTAGGCTTAGTCCGGCCTTTTTCAGAAAATGGGCCAGTTCTTCGTTTTCTATTTCAAACATGGCTAAGAGGATTTGGGCTTCGGGCAATTGCCGAACGATCTTAACCGTACTTTCGAGTAGGGCTTGACCACAACCTTTTCTCCGGTGATGGGGATGCACGTAGAGGTTGAGGTTATACCAGCCGCTTAAACCCGGTATCAGGGCATAGCTAAGATAGCCAACTACCTGTCCGGCTTCTACCGCCACCAAGTAAGCTCCTTTAGCCCTTTGGACTGCTTTAATAGAATCTAGTATCTCTTGTTGGTTAAGCGATTTGCCATGCAGCAGGCTATGCAGTTCCCTCACTTGAGCAATATCGCCTGCTTGGATCTGCCGCACTAACATATCTTTGTGCCTCTTCCTGCTACAAAGGTTGCCTTGGCGTATTTGAAAAAGGGGTCACTTTTTAATAATATTCCCCGGATAAAATTCGGCGGCTCTCTTGGAGCCACGCAATAATAGCCTGATTTTGTTTAATCCGCAGTTCGGTCACTAGCTTAAAGAATTGTTCCTCTTCAGGAGTGGGTTCGCGATTGCGCTCGTATTCATTGGGGCGCGGGTGACTACGCTTGCCTCGTAAGTTGGTCTCACCTTCTTCCTCCTCAAAATCCAAGCTACTATAATTGCCAGTTTGCCACTTATCCTCTGCTTCCTCTCCTTGTTTCTCACCTTGTTGGAGGCGTTCTAGCAAGCTGTGGCAGACTTCAATTTGACGACCGATCAAGGCTCCTACATCATCCGAACCTAGTTGACGGGCAAAATAGAGTTTTACTAGGAAGTCGAGCCGAATTTCGGGATTTCGGGCTACTGGGGCGCGTACCCACTCCATAAAAGCTGCCCGACCTAAGCTGGTCAGATGGAAGATACGTTTGGGAGGCCGGTTACCATGGATCTCCAACTGAGCTTCAATATAGCCAGCCTTTTCCTCTTTTTTGAGCAGAGCATAGAGCATACTCATTTCTAGAGGGCAGATGTCGCCCAACGATGTCTCCGGTGCGAAGCGACGGGCCAGTTCATAACCATGCTTTGGCCCATCCAGCAGCAGCCCTAGCAGCGCAAACTCGCTCGACATAATGCTCCAAGGTTCTTATGCAAAAACTACTAGCGACCAATTATAACCGTTAGGACGACCAGCGCGATAATCATTACCACTGTCAGAATAAAAACGGTACGCAGGTCAGAACGCACAAAATTATATTCTTCTTCCCGGCTAATAACCGCCTGCCGATTACCCCCATAGCGTCGGTTTGCTAATGGTCCACGTGACTTGGCAGTTAAAGCCGGACGAATAGTATCCAGAGGGGTTGGAGTTGCTGCTACTACCTTACGTGGTATTTCCGCTACCACCTCCGTTTTGTTCGTTGGCTCTATGTCGTTCTCAATTAAAGCCGATGGGAAATTGACCAACGGGCTTACTGCCCCGACCTTCTTTTTGTCGGTATCACGTACAGCACGTTGATTCTGTTCTGTGCGAGCCGCCCGGCTCGTCTTTTTAGGCATAAAACCTGCTCCTCCTAATTCCACCACTTTCGGTGGTTGCCAACTGGATTGATTGGAGTTACAAACCCACTTTTTGAATTTAGCACAATAAGTTTACCTAGGCAATTATAACTTTTTTTAGACGCTTACGCAACCGTTTGAGCCACCACGCGAGGGCTGTTGCAAAGTCGGAGAGCTATCCAATCTGGCAAGAGTAGTGGTATGTGAAAATCAACTGGCGGCAACCAGTTGGCGCAGCATCCTACAAGATTTTGGCCTTCCGACTAGAATGTGGTTATGGAAAACTATTTGTAAACTGGTTTAGCCTACCTATCAGCTTTCTCTTAGGCACAAGACTGTAGGATGCTGCGCCAACTGGTTGCCGTCAGTTGATCTTGACCTACCACCCAACTTGTCAGAAAGGGACTTTGCAACAGCCCTAGCCACCACGCGAGTGCCTTGGGTTTCAGGGTTAGAGCAGAAATTAATCTGAAAAAGGTAATTGCCTAATGATACCTTTCTCTTTTCTAAACGCTGCTAGATTTGAGAGCGTATCATAGTAGGGCAATCACCTTTTTCCTTTAACACTTATTTTTTGTATTAATGGTAGCGTGATAAAATTACGCTTTGGATTGGTTGCTGGCACGTTCGGCCATTAACCGGGTGGCCTGTTCTACCGTAGTTTCGGTATCTATACCCAAGATGTCGGCCCCGGTACTCTTGAAAGTTTCTGGGCTGTGTACGAAAGCCGCACCCCCAGCGGAGATCAAGCCATTCCAGCCACTTTGCCGCAAAGCAGCGATACATTTCATGGCTCGCACAATCTGGCCGGGTAACGAAGCCGAGAGACAGACCATATCAATCTGATGGCGATGGGCCGCTTCGACTATTTCCACTTCTGGTAGTTCCGAGAAGAGCGGGAAGACCTCCCAGCCATGCCAACGGAAAACATCGCCCAGCAGATTAAGGCCCAGCGTGTGGCTATTTTCACTGACGCTAGTGAGCAATACCCGCCCGATGCGTTTAACTGGAACATTGGCCGTGCTACTTACCACCAGAGTGCGGCAATATTCGGTTATACCCGTTGCCAAATGTTCCTGAGCAACGGTCATTTGTCCGGTCTGCCACAATATCCCAACCTGCCTCATACCAGCAGTAAAGACCGAGTCGTAAATTACTTCGGGCTTCATTCCTGTACGCAAAGCTTCTTGCACTACTTGGACGGCGCGATTGAAGGCTCCCTCATGCAAAGCTTGGACATAACTTTCATAAAATTGCTGCGGCGAAACCTTATTCGCTTCCAAGTAGACATTTAGAAAGAAGTCGCTTTTATCCAAGACCTCAAAGATAGAGACGCTGGAAGGGGTGTGTTGCCTCATATAGGGTTCGGGCTTGAACATCCCCACTGGCACACCCTTTTCGATTAGGTAGTGTAGCTGGTAACTAGGGGAAGTTACTTCAATTATTCCCGTATAAGTTTTCTGCTCAAAGGCTCGGCGCAAACCATTAAAATTAGTGGTAGTAGCCGGGAGGCTAGAGTAAGGTCGCCGTCCTTTTTCTAAGATTGCATACCAGTTAATAGATTGTTCGAGACTACTCACGCCTGAACCACTCACTTCAGCACCAAAGGAGGCCGTGTTAGCAGGTGGTGGAGCTTGTACGGGCTCAGGGCGAGTAGGAGCAGGTTGGCTGAAACTAGCACCATTGGTAAAATTATTTATATTGGCAGTTCCGTGAGCCGGAGTTTGGGTAAAGGTATTAAAGTTAGAGCTTGTAGGCACTCTGCCACTAGCCCCTAGGTCAATGGTCTCCGGGGCGGGTGGAGTTAGCACATCTAGCCAAACCCTATTCTCCTCGGTTAGCATTGGGAACGGTACAGCGATTACTTCTAGGTTGCTGCCGATAGTTTCAAAGTAACCCAAGACTTCGCCTTTGGTCAAGAGGTAGCAGAAAGTGCTATTCTGCCCGGAGAGCCGCAAAGCGGAGGCAGGCTGATTTTTGGTTAAATCTTGAACTAGTTGGACTACTAAAGCAGTAGTAGCTTGGCTGTTAGCTTGAACTACTTGATTGCCCAGCAAGGCGCGGAAAGGCCCAATCCATTTCACATCGGACTCGAAGCTATTGGCGATTATCTCGTCCATACCAAGCGTACTAAGTGCTTTGGTCAGAGTATCGTAAGCAGTTTGCCCACTTAATAGTTTATTACCCAAATTATAGCGAGCCATTGTTATAGTACCTTGTTCCAGTACTAGGAGAGCCGTTTCATCATGTCCCCTGACTTTGAGAGTAAAGCTCAAGTAGCCCGTCAAGGATTCTACCCCGACTTGGTAGATTAGTTGATTGGGCGGAACATTTTGCAATTTGGGAGCGGGCCTCAAACTCGAGAAAGGTGGTGTTAGGAGTGTGTAAGAGGGTGCTGGCCTGGATGTTGGCATAGGTGCTGGCATAGGTGCTGGTTTAGGTGCTGGCCTAGTGGCTACTTCTGGTGCTGGCGCAGGCGAATAACGGGTTTCTGCGCCAAAAGAAGAAGCTGCCGGGCGAGTTTGGGGTTGGTAAGTAGCCCCACTACCATAATTAGTAGCCGATGTCGGAGCAGGGCTATAGGTTGGAGCAGGGCTATAGTAAGAAGCCGATTCCGGTTCGGCCCGATAACCTAAAGCTTCTAGCGAAGGTGGTGTAATTACGATATTGGTTTTGGGAGGCTGAACCACCTCTAAGGTCTGTTTAAAGGTCAAACCTTGCGCGTAATCTATGGTATGATTATTATCATAATCCGGGACGGTATCTTTGGGTTCAAAATGCACATTTCCGCCATTCCAGCTTAACAGAGCGTAAAGTACTTCCTCACCCACCAGCGTGTCGTATGTAGCATGAACAATTTCACCAGCCTCAAAATAGATCATAGCCTGATGGCGTGCTTTTTGACAGACCAACCGCCCATTTTCGCGGGCTGATTCAACCTGCTCCATCAGCGCGGCCAGCTTGTGAAATTCGTATGGAGTATTTGCAATTACACTCATATTTACCTTCCTAAAGAAAATTCGTCAAACCGACCATACTAATGATTAGTATTAAACATTTCTTTAACTTATGAAAAAGCCCAGTTAGGTAAAGGCTTTTTGGTTGGAGCAGGATGTACATCTAGCCGAGCGTTAGGCTCGGCTACAAAGTAATCCAGCGGTGTCGTAGAATTTTGCATAACACCATCCACCACTTCATACCCGCCCAGCCCCTGACCTTCGTGCATCAGGTAAAAGATTACACGGTTGGAAGTATAAAACTTTAGTGCGCCAGTAAACCTATTATAGGCCAACCAATTTACTCGTTCCCGAACATTAATCTCTCTGCAAAGCAGACCGCTTAGCTTGTCCGGGGCCGGTAGCTCAAGTGCAAAATAAGCGTTTAACAGACCGGGTGTAACCCTTCCGACTGTAATTTGTGATAAAGCTGGTGGTTCGGCCTGAAAAAGGCGTTGCAAAGCTACTTCCGATTCGACGATTTGGTTGCCATCATCAAAGGCTGCGACGACATAGAGGCCGTATTGAAAAAAGAGCATCGCGTAATAAGGATAGTTCTCTTTACGCCGATCTATTATCATATAGCCCTCCAGTTCAACTACTGCCACTCGCTTTACCAACCAGCTTAAATCCGGTTTTGGCCCATTATAATGAGCCACAAAACTTATATCTTGTTTTAATTTGGTCATTGTCGCAGGCGGTAAGTTAGTTTGAGCCAGCCTAAAAAATTTGGAGTGATAGACTCTCTCCTCGACTGCTCGTGGCAGAAAATTCCCCGATGTTACTGGACTATAAGCTGCCATATTCAAGTTGACCAACTCTTCCACCTTTCCAGAGTTTTGGTTTACACTTTTGTATGCCGCTGCTCCGGTTGGAGGGTGGGTTGAGGTTGCCTCAATTACCGCCACCATTGCGTTGTGTATTTGCGGCTCAAAATCAAATTCCGTTTCTTCGGCCTCTTTCGTAGACCCAGAAGTTAGAGCTTGTTCAAAGTCAAACTCAAGACTCTTTCCTGCTCCAGTCGCATTTACCTGCGTGGCTACTCTCGGCCCTGTGTTGATCCTTTCAACTGCATTGACCGTTGTAGCGGCTGGCAAATCAAAGCTAAATTCGGTCGTCTTCTCGGTTCTAGCCTTTAGGCCCGATGGAGTAGCACTAGGACTATCAAAACTAAAGGTAGTCTCCTCGGTTCTAGCTCTTATACCTAGAGGGGTAGCGGCTTCAAACCGGAATTCAGCTACTTCCTCCCTTCGGGGAGTTACAGTTGGCTCAAATGAAAAGCTATCGGTCTCTTCCAACTGTGGAACGACGGTTTTATTTACGGTCGGTTCAGTTGGTGATGGAGTTGAGGTTGCCTCAATTAGTGCCACCATCGCGCTATGTATGCGTGGGCCGAAATCAAACTCGGTCTCGTTACCCGTGCCAGAACTGGCAACTGCAATCTCATCAAAGTCAAACTCAAGTCTCTTACCGGGATTGGCGGTTGATCTATGCACTGCCGTTTGAGCTTCTGCTACCAACGAAACAGAAGTTTCATCCGCTTCAAAATCAAACTCCCCTTCTACTACCACCCTTGCTCTAGCAGGCTCTGGCTTGCTATACGTTATCGGCGGTGGCGAAGATTCCCCTACCTCAAAATCAAATTCTCCGCTTATCTCGACCTTAGTTGGGACTACTACTGGTTCGGGCTTACTACTTGCTACTGGTAAAGCCGACAACTCCCCTACTTCAAAATCAAACGCTCCCTCAAATTTCCCGTCTATTTCTTCAACCTTAGTTGGGACTACTACTGGTTCGGGCTTACTACTTGCTACTGGTAAAGCGGAAAATTCATCCGTTTCAAAATCAAACTCCCCGGTCTCTTCAGCCTTCGCTGGTTCTGGTTCACTAGCCACTACAGGCGTTGGCAAAAATTCCCCTGCCTCAAAATCAAACTCCCCTTCGATTTCTAGTCTAGCAGGTTTGGCTAGAGACTCCGGATTACTATTCGTTAGAGGCAAGGAGGAAAAGTCATCCGTTTCAAAATCAAACTCCCCGGTCTCTTCAGCCTTAACTGGTGCTACTACTGGTTCAGATTTACTAATTACCGGATGTCTATGCTCCAAGTCTAAATCTAACTCAAAGATGGCTTCGTCACTAACTTCCTGTTTGGGCGTGGCTTGGGCTTGCGCTCCAATTTTAGCCCAAGAAGGCGAATAGCTATAGTCTAATTCTAGTAGATTAGCCGAAAGTTCATCCAAATTCGGCTGTTTAGCTTCTGCCTCTCCTCCTAACACGTAGTTTTCAGTTTCGGCCTTTGTAGCCAAAATCGAGAACGGATGGTGCTGATCCAAACTTTCTAGCACCCCACGTTTTTGAAGTAGTACCAACATTTGCAAGAAGATTTCTTCTTGTTGACTACTCAGGCTACGTTTAATGGTGGTGTTACCCGGTTCAAAATGGAGTTGGCCTTCTTGCCAGCGTAGCAACTGGGAAAGGGGCTGTGCGCCTGATTGAGAACTGCTCTCGGCATGAACAAGCTTGCCCAGTTGGTAATACAGAGTGTTTTGCTCTGTACCACTTTGGCAAACCAAACGTCCTGTTCCAGCATAACGCTGACATTCGGTTATTAGTAAGGCCAAGTATCGAAACTCAATCACCAGAACATTCACACTACTTTCACTCTAAACCTATCTTGGTAATTGCTCGGAAAGACTTTTATCTAGCTCTCTCTTAGTTTGAGAGCAGATTTTAGTTTTGGGAAGCTGTTCTTACGGCTACCGCAGGTGTCGTATTCTCCCTAAGATCCGAACGTGATGCCAATGAGGTTGTCTTTACTTCATGCTCTTGAAGATTATGATTCGTTCTGGCAAGGTTAGCTGAATCCGAATCGACGATTGACCCATTATCCGAAAATTGGGTAATGGCTTGAAAACGGGCCGCCTTGATAACATTTTCCAGCAAGCAAATTACGGTCAACGGTCCTACCCCGCCTGGCATAGGCGTAATAGCTGCTGCTACATTTGCCACCGGGTCAAAATCTACATCACCTACTATTTGCGATTTATTAAGATAATTTATACCACAATCCAGCACTACGGCCCCCGGACGAACCATGTCAGCTTTGATAAAATCGGGTTGCCCTACATTCGTCACCAATATTTCAGCTTGGCGAGTATGCAAGCGCAGATTAGTGGTGGTAATAGGACAGAGTGTGATAATCGCACTTTGCTGACTCAGTAGACCCGCTAAAGAACTTCCACTTTCAGGATTACGCTCCACAATTACCACATGACGACCAGATGGGTCAATATTGTAGAGGCTTAAGAGCCGTGTAATACTGAGAGCGGCAGGTGAAATTAGGGAAGATTGACCCAACAGGGAACGACCTAGCAGCGTGGGGTGCAAGCCTTCTACATCCTTCTCCACCGAAATATAACTAGAAATCTTTTCCAAATTGAGTTGTTTTGGTAAAGGAAGCTGAAGCGAAATAGCATGAACGCTGGGATCATTATTATATCGTTCGATGTGGTAGCGTAATTCACTCTCTTTAATATTAGTGGGAAATATTTGCGCCCAATAGCGAATGCCTATTTCGCCGGAGTGGTGGCCCATAATACCCATCAGGTCAATGGTAGCCTGATCGTCACAAAACCCCAGCATTACTAGGCAGGGTGTTTGATTGTATTCTCGATTGAAGGCAACTACGTCCTGGCGAATGTGTTGTCGCAAAGTGGCTGCGATAGCCCGCATATCCATTATCAGTGCTGGCAAGAGCGTACTCCTCCTTGTAGCTATAATAGAGCCGGAAATATTAAATTATTACGTTGCCCAAAAGTGTAGGGCTGCTTTTGTACTCGCCCATAGCCTTCACAAGGGGTCGCCCTTGCCGTTTTTGGCTGATTTGCAAACCACTCACCTCATTTGGTTTGCCTTTCAAAGCTCATTATCTCAAATTCAGAGGGGAAATGTCAATGGTCTGAAAGTATAATAGGCCCCCAATTTGAGAACTTGCTCTAGCCAAAGCAGGGCTTGCCTCAAATCGGGCGGTCAGCCGACTTGGAAATCCCTCCTACAGGGGCTTGTTTGAAAGGTATTGCTTTTAAACCAGTTGCAGTCCACCTCTAATCAGGTGTACAATTAAAGGCGAACGCTATTCGTTCTAAGATTAAAAGGAATGATGTGTTGCAGTCCACCTCTAATCAGGTGTACAATTAAAAGAGGGTTAAGGAAGATAGTAAATTTCTCTGACCTTCTATTGGTTCCAAAATCTTATACTGTAGTACCCATAGATAAGTAATTCAAAAAGGGAGTCCTAATTATGACAACCCAATCCGCGCTAAGTTTAAAGGCAGCCTATCCCGCTTTAGCCGCTGCCGTAGACCAGTCCGCAGAGGTTATCGAAATAGAATTGGCCGACCGAACTCTCAAATATGGTCTTCTTGCTCAATATTCTTCTTCTGTCCTAGCTCGTACCGTAGCAAGAGAATGTGTCTCTATGATACAACTAAGCCTTATCACTGGCGATTTGACCACTTTTCAGAACTTCCTAAAATGGGAGGTTGAGGCCGTCCTGCATAATAATAATTTCCACAAAGCTCAATACGATCAAGCTTTTATTAGCTTGGCCCAAACCATAATGCTCGAATACCTTGACCCAAGCCTCACCGAGGATATAAAAAGTTTTAGTGAACAGCTAAGGGTAATGTTCGACCAGATCTGGAAAGATGCTGAACTCCAGTGGCATGGTAAATAGTTTTTCAAGTGGCAGAGCAGCATCCTACAGTTTTAGATATTTGTGGGATATTGCTCCGCCAATTGATCTTCTATCTTAGGTTTAATTTCCAAAACTTAATTGTACCTTGCGGTGCGCCCTCCCCTAATTCGGTTCCACTAGCTAAACTCTTGCCGTTAGGGTGAAGGGCTACTGTGTAAATCTCACTATCGTAGCCTGTCAGGGTCTCTAGCACTTCACCTGTAGAGACTTTCCAAAGCTTCACCAGCTTATCCTTACCACCACTAATCAGGACTTGCCCATTTGGAGCAAAGGCAATCGAGTTTACCCTAGCAGAATGGCCGGAGAGGGTCAGTAGCTCCTTATGGGTATCTAGTTTCCAAAGCTTAATGGTTCTGTCCCAACTGCCACTTGCCAAAATTTTGCCGTCAGGACTAAAAGCAAGGGTGTTAGCCTGATCGGTATGTCCCCTAAAGGTATATAGCTCCTGTCCGGTTTGAACGTCCCAAAGCTTAATAGTGGAATCAGCACTGGCTGTTGCCAAAGTCTGACCATCTGGACTAAAGGCTAATTCCCAAACCTTACCACTATGTCCCACGAGTGTTTTGAAGATCTCGCCCGTCTCTATATTCCAAATGACCGCCGTATTGTTAGCTCCGGCAGTAGCTAAAAGCTTGTTGGAAGGACTTACCACCACACACCACATCTCTTTAGTAGTGCCAGTGATAGTCTTGGAAGGTTTTAGACTGAGTTCATCATCCAAACGTGGCTCCCAAAGCTTAATGGCTTGATCGTCACTAGCACTCACTAAGAATTTGCCATCCCGACTAAAGGAGGTGGCATAGACATAGCTAGTGTGTCCTAGCAGATTCTTGGGCATCCTTTCGGTAGGCAGACCGTCTGCACCAAGTTCCCATAATTTCAGGGTAGAATCGCCATCGGCACTAGCCAAGTATTTTCCGTCGGGGCTAAAAGCCACCTGATTGACCGCTATGGTTTGACCTACTATAATATTTTTGGCTGGTTTTATTACCATAGGGGCAGTATCTGAAAGGAAATTAACCAATAATAAAGCTAAACCCGTGAGAAAAAGAACTCCAGTCAATCCAATTAAGAGCAAAGTGCGTGGTTTAAGAAAGCGTACTTTGGATGCAGTAAGGGTTGGGAGAGTCAACGGGGTCTCGTTTTTGACAGGATATACCTTTTCTAAATTCTGCTCCAGATTGAGGCTAACGGCAAAGTATCCCTCGCTTTCACGCTCCTTTTCCACCTGTCCTACACTTGAACTATTGCTTTCTACATCTGATGGCTTAGGAAGAGGAGAAGGCACTTGGGAGGCTAGTTCAGGTGGTGAGAAGGTAAGCGGTTTCTGTTGGGTTTCAAGAAACCACTCTTTATCAAAGGCCACTTTCTGTTGTGACTTTTCCCATAACTCTTCGGCTTCAGCTAATTCCCGCCCTACCGTAAAAGCACCCTCCGTTAGGAATATTTCAATCAATCGTTTAAGATTTTTAGGCTTAGGGAAGCTTTCGCTATTTTCCCATGCCTGAATTGGTCGGTACGTGGTTCCCACTAATTCACCCAATTGAGGCTGGGTTAGTTTAAGATTTTTGCGATATTGATAACACAAATTCCCAAAATTTCGGAGGCTCTCCGACTCTTTGTTAAAGCTGTTGGTACTCATTCAAATACTTACCTCATCTCTCTTTTGGCGGCCTGACTTTACCAAGTAAAGCCAAAATTTGGCAGAAAAACGTTAACTTCCGGTTTTGGCTCTAAAACCGGAAGTTCTAGGAGTAAAACCGGAACTTCCGGTAATCAAAACCGGAAGAAAAAGGATTGTTATCTACCCATTTTTGCTTTATAACTCTTGTTGAATATAGAATTTGTGTCTATTTCACCCTCGGAAAGATACATCATCTGCACCAGTGGTAAGAGTAATCTACCACTGGCGAAATTTAAACCCAATTCAAAGATAGGGTTTATTAAGAACTGCCATTTTGAATAGTTCTATCGAACTGTCTCTTCTGATAAAGGAGACAGGCGTTAATAATTACTATTATAAAGCATTTGGAGGGAATTAATCTTCTTTAGTACCATTTAAAGATGCAGTATGCAGCTGTGTGTTTGGAACCATTTATTAGCGAGAAGGAGTCAAAGTAGTTATGGAAACTAGACGACACTACCCATACAGAACTAGATTTTTCCTAATAAGCGTTTTGAGTTTGCTATTGACCGGGCTTTTAACTGGTCTGATTGAAATAAACCCGCCTCAGGTGGCTAAGGCATACAGTTCGCGAAGTGATGTTATTGCCAAGGCGCGTTACTGGGCCGCTCAGCCCATGTATTATACTAATGACTTGGCTTACCGTGAGGGCATATGGAACGCTAGTCTGGGTAAGTATGGGTTTGATTGTTCTGGCTATGTCTACCGAGTCTTTACTGATACGGGTAATGGGACATTGATACAAAATTCTTCTTCTATAGTCTCCCAACTTAACTCCCCTTTGGGTCAACAGATGGATGCCACTAACTATGCGGCACCCCCACCCTCTGGCCTCGAACCGGGCGATTTGCTGGTTTTTAAGGGATCGGACGGCAATCCTCACTGGCATGTAGCTATTGTGACTACTCTTGGTGCTACCATCGGAGATACAAAAGTAATTGGTACCGCTAATGGTCAATTACTCGATTTACCCATCAGTAGTGGATACCTGACGGGTTATACCTCCACTGGAGTATATATCTCGGCTAATATGTTCGTTCACTTCACACAGTTTGGTTCTTCTGAGTATGCCTCTCAGTTTGCTTGGCAAAGTCTTGGTTCGGTTAATTTAACTCCGGGTAGTATGGCGACGCTAATTGTTACTACGTGGAATATTGGCACGGTAACTTGGCTGCGGGATGGGACGCAAACGCCTGTCCGCTTAGGTACAGTTAATCCGGTGGACCATTTAAGCCCATTTTTCCCCGGTGCGGGTGTGGGCGGTTGGCTTGATGCAGGTCGTGTAGTGATGGAGCAGGCTAGTGTGGCACCTGGTCAATATGCTACTTTTATCATTCCACTATTAGTGCCGGGCAATCTAGCCGATGGCACGTACACCGAATCTTTCCAGCTTTTAGCTGAAAATAAGCTTCGTTTTGGCGATAAGGTCATAACCCTAAATATTAACGTAATGACCCCACCCGCCACTGTGGGGCAAGGCTCCACCCGACAGGCCTCCTTTCAACAAGCGTGGGCTAGGGCAGGCGGTGCGGCGGTAATGGGGCCACCTAGTGGTGGGGTTTACTGGTGGAATAGTTTGGTACGCCAAAACTTTAATTGGAATTTTGCGGCAGGTCGAGGGAACGCTATTCTTCAGGATGAGAATTGGGAAAATGCTAACGCTGTACCAGCAGGCACTTGTAAAGCCTACTATACGCTGGATGGGCTAGGTACTTACTATGAGTGGACGGGCAACTATGCGAATTTTGGCGCAGCTACCTCAGATCCTTACGTGGTGAATGGGCAGTTGCGGCAGAGTTTTAGTAATGCCTATATCTACCAGAATGGTGCTACCTATGCTTCGGTGCCTTGGGCTAGTATAGCTACTACTGGTTGGCGGATCGAGTATTACAACAATCCGGTTTTAGGTTGTGGGATTGCCTCTATCGCTGCCGAACCGAACCTCAATTTTAATTATAATTGGGGCTGGTACAATCCGCTACCCGGTATATTTGATAATAACTGGTCGGCCCGTCTTACCCGTACCGAGACTTTTACGGCGGGCAACTATACTATCACGGCTGGTTCGGATGATGGTGTAAGGGTTTGGCTAGATAATACTTTGGTGATTGATAAATGGATCGCCCGGACGTATACCCAAGATAGCTGGACGGGGGCGATTAGTGCTGGTTCTCATCAACTTAAAATAGAGTATTTTGATGCCACCAACGCCGCTCAGTTGAGCTTTTCTGTAACACCAGCACTACCCACGCTGGCGGTAACTAATGCGGTGGATTTAGGAGAGCAGACCGACGGTAATAGTCCCGGTACTTTGTCCTATGCTCTGTTACAAGCTCGCACTAGTACATATAAGACCATTACCTTTAGCGGTGTAAGTACCATTCAGGTTAAGGGTAAATTACCCGATATTTGGGCAGGTATAAATCTACAGGGTCTTTGTACCAATGGTAAACCGTCTGTAATCATTGACGGTTCAGGGGTTACGACAGTAACAGATGGGCTAGTGCTTAATGGTACTAACCTACTCTATGGAGTACAGGTCAAAAAGTTCAAAGGGCGGCAGATAAGGGCTATTGGTAGTGGTAATAAGCTCTTGTGTGTTACGACCACCAACTAAAATCAATTGGCAGAGCAATTTCTTACACATCGTGGGAAATTGCTCTGCTAAGTGAATGTCCCTTGGCTCTTGCTGGCTCCTCCCGCGATTAATACCGTCCCTCCTGTTGGAGATGGCTCTTTTTGAGATTGCAACCATACTTCAAGATCAGCACGGGTGGAAAAATTCAATAAACGGTCGGTTAGGTTCTCCAGTTGCATTAGGGTTAAAGTACCAATTTGCTGCTCTATTTCGGGTGTAAATTGCCTGAATTTGTGCTTGAGTAGCCACCGCACAATCTCCATTGCCCCCGTTTGTTGACAGTTCCTCCTTGATACCTTCTTCTCTACCTCTCTCCCATCCCTCCTTCCGTCCCTTTTCGATACCCAAACGCTCAAAACTGGTGACATAAGCCATTTTTGCCTCCTCCTCTAAATGGGCTAAACGGGCTTGAGCCAAAGGCTCCACGTCCTTTGGCAAAACCATTTATCCAATCTATAAACCGTAGCAGTTCTTGGATTTGCTCCTTTTAACCATTGGAAATTGGAAAAGTAACTCATAACCGCCAGCCTCGGTCTCTTTAAATTCGCAGGGACGGTAACTATTGTTGTCTTAGGTTAAAAGTGCCAAACTAATCACCTTGGTGGTGGGTGAAGGGGGAACCCCTACCCCTTGAGATGAGACAATTTTAGCCTACTTTACTCTTTAGCCAATTTTGGGAAAGTCATCTGGCTGTCATAATAGCGTGTTAAATTAACCCTAGACAGTCTTTAACAAAGGCGGTTGCCAAACCCCTCGTCTGACCGTTCGGCTGGTCGTCCGATAAAGGTCAAATCACGATTTGGGTTTAGCCAATCAAATAATTCAGGAAAAGGAGTATGTACGTTATGGGACGTTTACGCAGAGGTTTAATTATTTTGTCATCCAGTGTGCTGACACTGCTTTTGGTAATTTCTATGGGTATCTCGGTTTTTTCCCATCAGGCCAATGCTGCCCCGGTTGCTCAGGCGGCCACAACCACCGCTATGAGTGACCGAAATCAGCAGCTTTTGGACAATTTTAGCAAGGCTCTCGCTTCCCGGCTAAATGTGGATGAGGCGACCTTGAATAACGCGCTCGGTCAGGCGGTAGGCGACACGACCGATCAAGCGGTCAAAGATGGCTATCTGAATCAGACCCAAGCCACCTTTATCAAGGAGCAGACTAAGAATGGATTTAAAGGTCTCTTAACTCAGCCTAAGACGGCTAAAATGGTGGCTGGTTTGGAGCAGGCTAAGGAGATGGGACAGTACCTGATGCCTGTGGTTATGTCGGTTTCCAATACCCTCAACCTGTCGCCCATGACTTTAGCCGCTCAGTTGCAGGCCGATAAATCGTTGGCGGAGATTGCTCAGACTCAGCAGGTGGATTTGTCGAAGGTGAAGGATGCTATAACCAGCAGTATTAAGACGCAGTTGGAGGCCGCAGTCAAGGCTGGTAAATTGACACAGGAACAGGCGGATAAAGCCAATCAGACCGTAGGTATCTGGCTGGATGAGGCCGTTACTTTCCATAAATCTTTGGCCCCGGCTAAGGGTAATACTCAAGATTTGGCACAGTGTTATACTCCAGTACTAAACGCTACTGCCACTGCCTTGAACCTGACCCCCGCCCAATTGGAAGAGGAGCTACGCTCTGGTAAATCTTTTGGCGAGGTGGTGAAGGCCCAAAAAGCCGATCCTCAACAGATCAAAGCGACTATCCTGAGTAGCAGCAAAACTCAACTAGAGGTCGCAACCAAAGCTGGCAAGTTAACTAGTTCACAAGCGGATAAAGCTTACCAGACTTTAGGGCTATGGATTGACGAATTGTTCAAATAAATAATAAAGTGACACCTGTTCAACCTTCGGATTGTCAGGTGTCACTTTATTTTACCGGCGATTGGCGATCTATCCTGCCTTCTTCAACTAAACCTGTAAGCTTTCGCGAATATCGGCAAAGAGGAGGGTACTCAAGTAGCGTTCGCCCGTGTCGGGGAAGATTACCACAATATTTTTACCCGCATTTTCAGGGCGTTTCGCCACTTGAAGTGCCGCCCAAGCTGCTGCTCCACCACTGATGCCAATTAGTATTCCTTCCTCACGAATAATCGCGCGAGCCGTTGCGACAGCATCCTCGTTACTAACTTGCACTATTTCATCTATTAGGGCTAATTCCAGCACATCGGGGACAAATCCGGCTCCAATCCCCTGTATTTTGTGTGGGGAAGGTTTTCCGCCACTCAAGACCGGGCTGGCACTAGGTTCGACTGCAATGGCCTTCAAGCCGGGTTTGGCTTCTTTCAAGACTTGGGCTAACCCGGTAATAGTACCACCCGTACCAACTCCCCCAATTACAATGTCTACCGTGCCATCGGTGTCATCCCAAATTTCAAGGGCAGTGGTATTGCGATGAATTTCAGGATTGGCCGGATTTTTGAATTGTTGCGGAGTCCAAGCGTTGGGAGTAGTTGCCAACAACTCCTCGGCCTTCTTTATCGCCCCTGGCATTCCTTGTGAGCCGGGGGTCAAGACTAGCTCGGCCCCGTAAGCCTTGAGCAGGATGCGCCGCTCTATGCTCATCGTATCCGGCATAACCAGTACCAGTTTATAGCCTTTGACTGCTGCCACCCACGCTAGGGCAATACCAGTATTGCCACTGGTCGGCTCGATTATCACGGTCTCTTGGTTGAGCAATCCTCGGCGTTCCCCATCCTCGATCAATGCCACTCCGATCCGGCATTTTACGCTGAAGCCAGGGTTAAAGGCTTCCAACTTGGCATAAACTTGGGCTACCGCCCCTGCGGTCACTTTGTTCAAGCGTACCAACGGCGTATTGCCCAACAACTCAACGGCACTATTAGCGATTTTGGGTCGTTGTCTGCGACGTTCTACCAGACTCTTGTTCTCTTCTGCACGGTCAACCGAAATGGTCATTATATTGCCTCCTTTTGTAAACTAATTGTAGACCAGTCCTTTTTTCTTTAGGCTCTTTACGGCTGGCAAACTTTCTAAATGTTCGGCCTGAATAATAATGGGAGATTCCATAAACGCTATTCTCCTGAATATAGTTTTATCCGCAACTTTAGAATATATTACGAGCATTTAAAAACCAAAAACCGGAAGTTCACCTGAGATAAGAAGTAGATACCCGCGCTCAAGTGAACCGCCGATTATCCGGTCAGTTCGAGCAATCCAAAGTTTTATGGGGCTAAATATAACTTAGTTTATATACTTTGTCAAGTCTGGTTCAGCCTACGGCCCACGCTAAAAATTTACCAAATTTTAACTTGATAAAGTATATAAACTAAGTTATATTATATTCGTCACCCACCTAGTGTAAGCCATCAGGTTTGGTGATAGGTCATTAGTCTTATTCTAGTAACTCTAAGCAGACTCGCGACCATACCTTTAGCGGGTACATCTCTTTCTCATAGCATCCTTTAGTCTACAGTTTATGATTTAAGGCCCGGTTGTTTCCTTGACCAACCGGGCTATTTTTAACTCATCTGGTTAGAGTGACTTGCTCGAATTATATTTATAAGATTTGGCCTGTTAAGGAGAGTTGGTGGGTATAAAGTTGGTAGTAGAAGCCGCGCCGGGCGATTAGTTCCGCCTGTGTCCCAAATTCTACAATCCGCCCTTGGTCTATCACCATCACCCGATCTACATCTCGAATGGTGCTAAGGCGATGGGCGATAATCAAGGCTGTTCGGTTTTCCAGCAACTTTTTGAGTGCCTCTTGGATAATAGCCTCGCTCTCGGTGTCTACGCTGGAGGTGGCTTCGTCTAAGATTAGAATGGCATCAGGGTTGTAGGCGATTGCCCTAGCGAAACTGAGTAGTTGGCGTTGCCCTGCCGAAATGTTGGAGCCTCGCTCTTGCAACTCATAATTGTAACCCCCCGGTAGTTGGGCGATAAAGGTATCGGCTCCCACGCAGCGAGCCGCTTGCTGCATCTCTTCCTCCGACACATCAGACCGACCTAAGCCGATATTTTCGGCAATCGTTCCCTTGAACAAGATGGGGTCTTGTAACACCAAGGCTAGATGTTGGCGTAAATCTTTCTGGCTTACCTCCCGAATATCCGTACCCCCAATGGTGATCCGACCCTGCTGTAGATCGTAGTGACGACCTAGCAGGCTGATAATACTGGTCTTACCTGCTCCGGTGGCTCCCACAATGGCAATCTTCTCTCCAGCTTGGATGGTGAAGGAGACATCCTTGAGTACCGGGAAAGCCGGATCATAGCCAAACCGTACCTGCTCGAAACGCACCTCGTCCCAATGCGTCTGCCCGCTTGATACTAGCAGACGAGGTTGCGGCGGGTCTTGAACTTCCGAACTTTTATCCAGCAAACCAAAGATACGCTCGCTGCTGGTGCTGGCGGCTTGGAAGAGGGTGTAGCGTTCGGCAATGTCGCGAAGGGGCTGGAAGGCTCGTTCGGTATATTGTAGGAAGGCCACCAAGAGACCAAGGGTGATGGTTTGGTCATTAACAAAGAGCAGGCTACCCACCAACAGCAGCAAAGCATTGGCAAAGGAAGAGAGGAATGTCACGAACGGCAAAAAGAGGCCGTGTGCGGTAACGATAAAGCGGTTGCTCTTGTAATAATCTTCGTTAAGTTCTTGGAAGCGGGCGTAATGGGTAGCCTGCCGATTGAAAAGCTGTACCGTTAACATGCCCGTATAATTCTCGGCGAGGTAGCCCACCAAGATTGAGTACTTGCGCCGGGAACTACGCCAAGCCTTTCGCAAAACCTTGCGGAAGTAGAGCGAGGCTAAAAACAAGATGGGCAAGACCGCCAAGCTGACCAGTGCCAAGCGCCAATCTAGCAGAAGCATCATTATTATGATTGCCGCTAGGGTTACTATATCGCTGGCGACGGAAATCGCCCCCATACTCAGCAAATCGTTGATGGCATCCATATCGCTGGTCAACCGCCCTATCAGGCTGCCCGATGGGTAGCGGTCAAAGAAGGAGAGCGAATTGTGGAGCAAGTGACCAAAGAGTTGTACCCGCAAATCGCGTACTACCGATTGTCCCACTTTTTGCATCAGGTAGGAGCGCAGGTAGCGGAAAATAAAACTGGCGAAAGCCACGATCAGAAAGAGAACCAAGATTAACCACAATCCATCCAAGCGGCCCGATGTAATAAATTGGTCAATGGCGGTTTTGCTCAGGAGTGGCCCTACTAGGTCTTGCAACGAAGCTCCTACGATCATGGGTAGTGCCAGCAGCACTAATTGCCAGTAACGCCAAACATATCTCAACAACCGCGTTAACCGTCCACCTTGGTAATCCAACCCCACAATTTCATCGTCTTCTTCCTTCACCTTTTTGTCATGAGCAACTCGTTTAGGTTTGCTATGAATCGCATCTGGTGGTGGCTCCTTGCCACCACCAGCATCAGACACAAGTACCTCCGCCAGAAGATCATCGTCAATAATATTGTGTTTATCGGTGATAGCCTCTTCCCGATGGTACATTCGGGCATACAAGCCGTGTTTTTGGAGCAGTTGCGTGTGAGTACCCTGTTCTACCACTTGACCCCCGTCCAGCACCACGATCCAGTCCGCATTTTTCACTAGCGTAAGGCGTTGGGTGACTATCAGGATAGTACGTCCTTGCTGGTTGAGGGTTTTGAGGTTAGCGGCAATGTGGTTTTGGGTACGGGCATCTACGCTGCTTAGGGCATCGTCGAGGATAAGAATGGAGGCTTCGGGCAACAATGCTCTGGCAATGGCGGTGCGTTGCTTTTGCCCTCCGCTCAGCGTGACCCCGCGCTCACCTACTAGTGCATCGAGGCCGCCCGGTATCTGGGGTAAATCTTGCATCAACCGGGACATATCGGTAGCATACAAGACCTCTTCCTCTTCCGCTTCACCATTGCCGAAGGCAATATTTTCGCGTAAAGGAAGAGAAAAGAGGAGCGTCTCCTGTGGTACATAGGCTATTTCTTGCCGTAGCACTTCCAAGGGCAACATTCGCACATCTAGCCCATCTAATAAAACCGATCCTTCGTCAGGGTCATAGATCCTGCCCACTAGAGTAGCCAAAGAACTCTTCCCTGCTCCGGTTGGTCCTACCACCGCAACGGTTTTACCCGCTTCAGCTCGAAAACTTACGTCGCGCAACACCCAGCGATCCGCGAAGCGCAACCCCACGTTTTTGAACTCGACTCCACCGCGCAAATGGCCCGCCGCCGAGTTGACCGGATTTGGCTCCGTGCGAAAGGGTTGACCCTCTTCATGCGGGTCTGTAATTTTGGGACGACGGTTAAAAATTTCTTGTAAGCGTGACATACTGGTGGCAGCTTGCTGAGCCATTCCGTAGACCGTACCCAAGTTAGAAAGGGGAAAGGCCAGCGTTAACAAGTAGGCGTTGAACTGCACAAATTGTCCAATAGTAAGCCGCCCTGCCGCTATTTCGTTACCACCTACCCAAAGCAGTAGGGCTGTCGTCAGACCCATGTAGAGAGCCACTAGGGGCATCATCAAATTGTTGAGCCGAGCGAAGCTTAGCATCTGCGTCAAATATTGCTGATTTTCGGCGGCATAGCGTTCCGTTTCGATCTCTTCGCGGGTATAAGCTTTGACCACCCGAATACCGGCCAAGATCTCTTGGGCGCGATTGCTGACTACCCCCAATTGTTCTTGGGAGGCGCGATAGTGGGGCTCCATCCGCTTGCCAATCCAAGCAAAAGCGAGGGTCAGGAAGGGTACGAAGATCAGACCGATTAGGGCCAACCGCCAGTTTTGGCTAAACATTAAGGCAAAGGCAATCCCTCCCAAGAAGAGGGTGTTAAAGCCACTGATGGTAGATTGGGTCAGGAAATTGCGCTGAATGCTAATATCGGAAGTGCTTAGGACAATCAGATCCCCGATGCTGGTCTCATCGAAAAAGCTACGATCCAATTTCTGAAATTTGGCGAATAAATCGCTACGTATATTGGCTTCGACTCGATGACTGGTGCGTTGAATGGAGCGGCGCTGCAAAAAGCCTGTGGCAAGTTGCACTAGCCCAAGTAGTATAATTATCAGACAGTACCAGAATAGTTGGGTGTTGTTCTGCTGATTGGCTTGGAGGTTATCAATACCTAACCTCAACAGGTAGGGTTGGGTAAGGTTGATTAGGGCACCCACTAACAAAAAAAAGATACCTAACACATATTTAGGCCAATAGGGAGCCAAGTATAGCAGTAAAGGTTTTAAGTCTCGCATTTCTTTCTCAATAATAATATAAATTAAAGTTAAATGATATAATCCTTGGGTTATATCATACCACAAAGTAAAGCAACCGTACTACAAAAAAGGTTTGTACACTACGATTTTACTTTCGTAGCGCACAAACCTCCGGTAGTCCAGTCAGTTTTATAAAAATCAGACTATTCGCCTGTAATCAGAGCTATTTTATAAAAGCAAGGGTCTCTTTTAAACGAACCTATCTTAAACCATGACCAATGATAATTTAGCTTATACACTTTGTCAAATTAGGATTTGGTAAAAATTACCCACTAGGCATATCACGTCCCTGCGAACAAACCCTGACCATATTTATCAAATCGGGCAACCCGTTGACTTAGAAAGTCGGCTGACCGCCCTCCTACAGGGGCTTATTTGAAGCCCTTGAAAAAATTTAATTTATTGTCTTGCAAATTATTTCACAAAGAACCCATAACCTTATTGCAAAGTTAATCACTCCCTGAAAAGTAACTGCTATACTTGATCTTAGACAGGACTTAGACAAAGTGCTGGGAAGATTTGAACCTGCTTTTTGGCTACTGGCCCTGTAACTAGATTATTAACTAGGTTAAGATAGATTGGAACAAAGAAAATGTTCTTTTATAGTCTTGGGAGGTGGGTTTATCGGCATAAGTGGCTGGTGATCTTCGCTTGGCTTCTGGCGGTAGGCATCTCCCTGCCACTTGTGCCACGTGTGCTAGAACCACTCAAAACAGGCGGCTTTGCCAATCCTGATATGGAGTCGGCAAAAGCGGCAGCCACGTTGCAAGCGAACCTCGGCTACAACTCCAGTACCATTGTCGTTTTCTACCAGAGTGATAAATTTAGGGCTACCGACGAGCAATTTATTCAGCAAATCGAAACTTCTCTAGCGGATCTGAAAAATGCGCCCTTCAAAACGAGTCTACGTAGCCATACCGTAGACCCCCGCCAGATCTCGCCCGATGGCAAAACCGTTTATGAACTGGTAACGGTGGAGGCTGATAATGAAACGGCTACCAAAGCCCTACCTGACATCCTAAAGCATATCAAATCGCCTACCGATCTTAAGATGACTATCGGTGGTGGGCTGGCTTTTTATAATGATATAGAAATGGTGAGCCAAAGCGATCTCGGACGGGCCGAAATCGTAGCCTTCCCGGTGGCAATTGTGGCCCTAGCCCTCGCGTTTGGTTCGGTGGTGGCGGGTGTCCTGCCTGTAATGGTTGGCGGAGCCGGGGTAGCCGTTATTCTGGCCTCAATTTTCGCGCTAGGACATATTACCGATCTTTCAATTTTTGTGGTCAACCTTGCAACGTTGTTGGGCTTGGGTTTGGGTTTGGACTATAGCCTCTTTGCCGCCAGCCGTTTTCGGGAGGAGTTGGCGCGAGGCCGCAGTTTGGAAGAGGCCGTCGCAATTACGTTGGCTACCGCTGGAAAAGCGGTTACGTTCAGTGGCCTAACCGTCCTGATTGGTCTCTCCGGGCTACTTATCTTCCAATTCAACGTCCTGCGGTCGGTTGGTATCGTTGGAATCCTAGTGGTCTTTGTTTCGGTGCTGAGTTCCATTACGCTGCTTCCGGCTATTCTTTCGGTAGTCGGGTATAAGATCAATGCGCTTACCTTCGCAGGTCTGTTACGGCGAAACAAACCGCCAAAGCCACCAGAGGAAGGATTTTGGGCGCGGCTGGCGGGTTTGGTGATGCGAAGACCTTTCACCATCTTTATCCCGGTACTTCTTTTACTGGTATTGTTGGGCCTACCTTTCTTGGGTATAAAATTTAGCTCCCCCGACGAATCAATTTTGCCGATTAGCGTTCAAAGTCGGCAAGCTTACGATATTTTGAACCGCGAATTTAACCGAAGTGAGATTATACCGATCTTGGTGGTGGTACAGACCCCTAAAAACAATATTCTCTCACCTGATAATATTTACTACCTCTCTGAATTTGCCCAGCAGCTTCAGCAAGACCCACGTGTGGCGCGAGTGGATAGCATTGTGACGATTGAGCCGCGCCTAAGCCTAGTACAATACCAAATTCTTTACAGTGACCCTAGCCGTCTGCAAGATGCCTACCTGCGCGAGTTTCTAAATGGCTTTGCACGAGGTAACACTACCCTAATTTCGATAGTCAGTAAATATTCGCCCAACGCTCAAGAAACCAAAGATTTAGTTTCCAAAATACGCAATAGCACTCTGGGTAACGGTCTGACTCTACAGGTTACGGGTGGTACGGCTGGTATTATGGATGTGGTGGATGGGATCTATAGTGTCTTCCCTTATGCGGGCCTAATCATCGTTGTAAGTACCTATCTGGTGCTGCTAGTGCTATTGCGTTCGATAGTCTTACCGCTCAAGGCTATTTTGATGAACGCCTTGAGTATCTTGGCAAGCTATGGGATGTTGGTCTGGGTCTTCCAAGAGGGAAATTTAGCCAACCTGCTCAACTTTAAGCCGCTCGGTTTTATCGAGCCTTCGCTACCAATATTGATGTTTTGTACCCTTTTTGGGCTTTCGATGGACTATGAGGTCTTCCTGCTTAGTCGGATCAAGGAGAATTACGATCATTCGGGCAACAATAGTGCCAGTGTCGCGATTGGCCTGCAAAAAAGTGGTAAGATTATCACCAGTGCTGCCCTAATTGTGGTGGTGGTCTGTCTCTCTTTCGTAACGGCAGATATTGTGCTGGTTAAGGCACTTGGCTTGGGGGTAGCGGTAGCGGTGGGTCTAGATGCTACGATAGTGCGAGCGTTGTTGGTTCCGGCCACTATGCGCCTGTTAGGTAATTGGAACTGGTATGCTCCGCAATGGCTCCTACGTATTTTGCCGGAGACTAAGCTAGAGACCGAGGTCTTCATTCCGCCTGTTCTAGTTGGTTCTCCCTCGTCGTCACAAGTCCTAATTCCACCAGGTTTGCCCAACCGAAATCAGGATGAAATTAAACAAGGCCAGGTAAAATAGATGAAAAAGATTAGATTGTTACTAATCAGTCTGGTAATAACCGGACTGCTAGGAGCGTGTGGTAGCGATAGTGCCACCAAAGAGGCTTTTCCGACTCCTGTGACCAACCCGAAGGCAGGCGAAATAGTGCTAACAACGGCTGGACCAGTGCCGGGTACAGTGGTGAAATTCCCTGAAGACGAAGCACCACATAATAATCTGACCGAATGGTGGTACTATACTGGTCATATTATTACTACCGATGGGCAGCGTTATGGCTTTGAGTATGTAACTTTCCAAGCGTTACGGTCGATTCTTCCGCCACTCTATGCGGCCCATTTTGCCATCACCGATCCTAACCACAAAGTCTTCAAAGTCGAGCAGACCACGCGAGTGGGCGACAAGTTAACCTCTGGTGGCAGTGCAGGCTTTGACCTGATGACTAGCTTAGGCACTATGCGCGGCTTGAATGGGGTGGATTACCTGAAGGCCACGATGAAAAAGGAGACCGGGCAATATGCCATTGACTTTGTAGTGCAGGAGACGCAAGGAGTGGCGTTACACGGTGGCGGGCAGTTTACCTACGGGCCGGGCGGTAATTCTTACTACTACTCACGTCCACGTATGACACCCACTGGCACTATTACCGTTGATGGTCAGACCAAAACGGTTAAAGAGGGCGTGGTCTGGTTCGATCACCAGTGGGGTGATTTTATCCCGATGGGCGGGGGTTGGGACTGGTTTAGTACCCAACTTGACGATGGCACTTCCTTGATGCTTTACCAACTACGCGATGACCAAGGGAAGTTGCTTCAGGTCTTTGGCTCCTATATCCCATTCTGCCAAGAGAGTTGTCAATCGAATAAGCCCCTCAAGGTAGTTGATCTAGGTTTGGATAATATTGTTATTACGCCAACTAGCCAGTGGGTTAGCCCCCAAACTGGCACTACCTATCCTAGTACTTGGAACGTCAAGATCAAGGCTAACCCTCAGAAGGCGATACCAGAACTAGAACTGAATTATAAGCCGACTATGCCAAACCAAGAACTTGACACCCGTGCGTCAACTGCTACAATCTACTGGGAAGGTGATACCATTATTGCTGGAACTAAAAATGGTAAACCGATCAACGGCTCAGGCTATGTCGAGTTGACGGGCTATTCAAAAACCTATAACTAAATAAGAAGCAGGTTATGTATAATTTAACGCAAATCCGGCGAGTGGGTCTTATTCATAGCGGTGGTGGTGTAGTAGTAGCGGTGGCCGGGTTTGTCGCTCAGCTTTTTGCCCCCGGCAATAGTTGGGCCGATGCACTGGTCTCCTGCCTACTAAATTTTGTTATCTTTGGGGTAGGTTGGTCTCTCTTCAACCAGTTTGTAATGGGCCAAATTCTGATTAACCTAAAAAAAGGAGTCACCTTCAACAACCAACCCCTAAAGTGCCTTAAAACTTTACCAAAATCTCCTAGTCGTCTAGGCTTGGATTATCAGGCATTTGAATTTTTGGCAATGCTATTGGCAAGTGGACTAGTGGCTGTAATGACACTACTGGTATCAACTGGTAGCGGCTTTTCGTTAGGTGGTTTTGCCGGAGGCTGGCTGATTGGCGGTGGGTTTGGGCGGTGGAGGTTTGGGCGCAAGGCCCAAGTGGAGGAACGTGAGCAAGAGCGCACCTTCTATTTTAGCGATGCCACGATTGGCCCCCGCACCGACTTGGCTTTTTATGAACTAAAACCGGGTAAGCGTACTCTAGCCGAAGTTAACGCCCCTGATAAATTGGTTAAAACTACTTTAGAGACGGCTCTACCACCGGGGGTTAGACGAAGAGTGGGTAATGAAGCTAAACCCGGTGGTTCAGTACGTAAGCGGGCAAAGGCTGTACCGCTCATTTCCACTCCTCAAACCCAATCTAAAAATCCTTCACCCACCCATCCTAAAGAGAAGTAGTTTATCGGGATACAATCGGGCAACCTGTTGACTTAGAAAGTCGGCTGGTCGCCCTCCTACAGTTTGGTTGGTCAAGCGGGGGATTTATTAAGAGGATATCTAAAAATGTAGGTTCAGATGTAAAACCTAGGTGCGACAGGCGATTTCTGATTGACTCAACTTCAGGTAAAAGGTATTATCTGTCAAGGTTTGCTGTTCCCATTGGCTTTAATGAGAGATACAAGGAAGACAATTAAAAATGTCACTAGACAATATAGGTGGAAGTGAGGGGCGAGAAATAGAACCTTATGTGCCACTTTTGACTAATTTTGACCTTCAGTTGATCGGTGAAGGTACTCACTACCGTACCTACGAGAAGTTGGGCGCACATCTGCGCGAGGTGGATGGGGTAAAAGGGGTTCATTTTGCCGTTTGGGCACCTAATGCTGAACGGGTGAGTGTGGTGGGTAATTTTAATAAGTGGGAACCTAGCCAGCATCCGATGTATTTACATTCGGAACAGGGTATCTGGGAGTTATTTGTACCTGGTATAGGGGAGTTTGAACTTTACAAATATGAAATTTGTTCCCGCTATAACGAATATACCGTCTTTAAGACCGATCCCTACGCCTATGCAGGTGAATTGCGCCCCCTCACTGCTTCGGTGGTAATTGATCTCTCCAATTATATCTGGGGTGATGGAGATTGGATGGTTGAGCGGGTTAAACACAATAATTATGCGGCTCCTATTTCGGTCTATGAAGTTCATCTTGGCTCGTGGCAACGCAGCGAAAACGGTAACTGGTTAACTTATCGCGAACTAGCTCATCGGCTGGTGGATTATGTAAAAAAGCTAGGCTTTACCCACCTCGAACTTATGCCTATCAGCGAACACCCTTACGATGGCTCTTGGGGCTATCAGACTACCGGTTATTATGCTGCCACTAGTCGCTATGGCACTCCCCAAGACTTTATGTATTTTGTAGATTATTGCCATCGCCACAATATCGGGGTTATTTTGGACTGGGTTCCAGCCCACTTTCCGACCGATGGGCATGGTTTGGGCTATTTTGACGGTACTCACCTTTACGAACACGCCGACCCGCGCCTCGGTTTTCATCCCGATTGGGGAACCCTTATCTTTAACTATGGGCGGGTAGAGGTAAGTAATTTCTTGCTCTCCAACGCCCTTTTCTGGCTGGATAAATATCATATAGATGGTTTGCGGGTAGATGCGGTAGCCTCGATGCTATATTTAGACTATTCCCGCCCTGCCGACCAGTGGCTTCCTAACCGTTATGGTGGACGGGAGAACCTAGACGCGATTGAATTTCTCAAGCAATTGAATATTCTAGTACATGGGGAATATCCTGATGTGCTGACTATTGCCGAAGAATCGACCGCTTGGCCTTTGGTCACGCGCCCGGTTTATGTAGGTGGTCTCGGCTTTGACCTAAAGTGGAATATGGGCTGGATGCACGATATGTTGAGCTATATGCAGCAAGACCCACTCTACCGCCGCTACCATCACAACCAGTTGACCTTCTCCTTGATTTATGCCTTTAGTGAGCATTTCGCCCTGCCCCTCTCCCACGATGAAGTTGTCCATATGAAAGGCTCGCTCCTCAATAAGATGCCGGGGGATGATTGGCAAAAGTTTGCCAACTTACGCGCCCTCTTTGGTTATATGTTTACCCATCCCGGCAAAAAGATGCTCTTTATGGGCGGCGAATTTGGACAATGGAACGAGTGGGATTACCATGGTACGCTCCAATGGTATCTGCTGGATTTTCCCTCGCACCGGGGTATGCAGCAATATATAACCGACCTCAACCGCCTCTATCAAAGCGAGCCTGCCCTCTATGAAATTGAGGATAGCTGGGAGGGGTTTAACTGGATTGAGTTCCGCGACAGTGAGCAGAGTGTCATTGTCTTTATGCGACGCGCCCGCAACTATGACGAGTTGCTGGTAGTAGCCTGTAACCTGACTCCCGTGCCACGTTATAACTACCGGATTGGTGTACCGAGGCCCGGTCACTATGAAGAAATCTTGAATAGTGATGCTGAATGTTATTGGGGTAGCAACCTAGGCAATTTGGGTGACAAATGGAGCGAGCCGATCCCGTTTAGTAATCAATCTCAATCGCTCTCCCTTACCTTGCCACCGCTCAGCACCCTTATTCTGAAATTCAAGCCCTAGACCAAGATTCAAAATCGGGGCTTTTGGCTTTAGAATAGAGGTTTTGGTGGATAGACCGGAAAGTTATGCAGGCTGGCCTTCCGGTCAGACCATCCCTAAAGGCAAGTCTTACTACTTTCAAAGCCTAACGATATATGTTACAATATCATTGACTTTAAAGATTAAATTATATCAAAAGTTGGTTGATTTGGACATTGTTTTTGATTCATCCAAATTAAAAAAAGAGTGTAATGACCGAACGCTGTTGATAAGAAATTACGGTTCTGAGAACGCACGAAAAATAGGGCAAAGACTTGATGATCTTAAAGCAGCTTCTAATTTGGCTGAAGTAAGAACTTTTCCTAGAGCGGATTGTCACGAATTAACTGGAGATCGAAAAGGTCAACTTGCTCTTTCATTAAAGCATCCTTTTCGACTTATAATTGAGCCCGCGAATGACCCGATACCACAAAAAGCCGAAGGTGGTTTGGATTGGGGTAAGGTTACTGCCGTAAGGATTATAGAGGTGGTAGATTATCATGGTAAATAAAATTGTGAACGAATATTATCCTGATTATGTCACTCCTCCGGGTGATACGTTAGAGGAAACTTTAGAGGCGTTAGGAATCTCTGAAGCTGAATTGGCTCGCCAGATAGGACGATCCCCCCAACTTATTAACGAAATTGTGCAAGGTAACGCTGCTGTTACTCCTGAAATCGCACTCCAATTTGAGCAGGTCTTGGGTATTCCGGCTAACTTTTGGTTAAGACGGGAACAACACTATCGCGAGTTCTTGGCCCTTAGCCTAAACAAAAATCTTTTGCCCGAAAATCAACCTTCCGGTCGAGCTACCTAAGCCAAAATATTTACCTATCCTAGCTTTCCCTGACCTGATTTTGGTAGAAATGGACACCACCAATTAAGCGGTCTTTTCTAGGAGTGGATAGGATAAGTTTGCGGGTCATAGAGATACTAAGAATGGAATCATACATATGTCGTTTGATAAAATGGCTAAGACTTTATGGACTCCTGAGATTGCACCCTCGTTTGATCCAAATGCCTCTATAATTTTGGCCGAGGGTGACTGTTTGGAGACCCTCCAAGCGATGCCTCCCGATTTTGTCAAACTGATTATTACCTCACCACCTTACAATTTGGGGAAAGCTTACGAAAAGTCAGAGGCTGACCTTTCCACTTATCTTGAAGCTTTGGCCCCGATTGTGGAACAATTGGTGCGGGTGCTTTCCTCCGATGGTTCCTTATGCTGGCAGGTAGGAAATTATGTGGAGGATGGCGAAATTTTCCCTTTGGATATTTTCTATTACCCTTTTTTCAAAAAATATGGGCTGAAATTACGCAACCGGATTATCTGGCACTATGAACATGGGCTTCACGCCTCGAAACGTTTATCAGGCCGCTACGAAGTGCTTCTTTGGTTTACCAAGAGCGCAGATTATACCTTTAACCTTGACCGCATAAGAGTACCCTCAAAATACCCCGGCAAGCTGCACTATAAAGGCGAGAAGCGCGGAGAGCCTTCAGGAAATCCGCTTGGCAAAAACCCTTCCGATTTCTGGCGCGTAGTGGAAGAAGATTGGGAATCCGGGGTTTGGGAAATTCCCAATGTCAAATCGAACCATCCTGAAAAGACCATCCATCCGTGCCAATACCCTATCGAATTGGTAGAACGGTGTGTCTTGGCACTGACTAATCCTAATGATTGGTTGCTTGATCCCTTCTCCGGTGTAGGCTCCGCAATCTTGGCCGCTCTTAGGCATGACCGCCGGGCCATAGGGTGCGAAAAAGAGCCGGACTATCTGGAGCTTGCCAGAGAACGTATCCACGCTTTTTATGCGGGGAATTTACGCTACCGCCCTTTGGGAAAAGCGGTCTATCAACCTACGGGTCGCGAGAAAGTAAGTCAGGTTCCAGCAGAATGGCTAGTTACAGGAGAAAAACCAGAGTCAGAATAGCTGGCATTTATCGGGGTAGGGGTGTATTGCATACGCCCAAAGCGAGGCGGGTTTATTCAAATTGCATACGCCCAAAGCGAGGCGGGTTTATTCAATAGGCCAGCCTACAACCCCTACTTATTGAGAAGATACGGCATTTATTTAGCCCAGCCTAGCTTATCCACCGTAAAGGCCCGAGCCAAGACTTGCGGATTCTGACCATTTACCCCTACTCCATAAATTGAGTTATTGTTGTAGTAGGCTACCACGCCACCGTCCGGTGACCAATCAAAAAAACGAACCTTAAAACCAAAGTAAGGTGAAAACTCAAAAGGAATAGAGCGGATGTCGCCGTTCGCCAGTTGTAGAAGAACTAGTCGGTTGGTTACATCGTTGGCGGTAGTGCTACTGTAAGTGCTACGGGGGTCGTAGCGAGCGTAGTAGGTTGCAAAAAGGCCATCGGTGGAGATTTGTGGCCCACTACCGCTGCCATATTGTCGCCAACTATTTGTGTTTAGGTTAAAGACCTGAACATCGGTATTTTGAGAGAAACTGGCAACCACGATCATTACACGACTACTATCAGGAGTCCACCCGCTAATCCGGGCTACTACACTGGAGGGTGCTTCCCGTATCTGCCCACTAATGGGCGAAACTAGCCAGAGCGAAAAGCGGCTATAATTCGAGGGTCCAGCTATCGCAATCCATTGACCGTTAGGCGACCACGCTACACCTTTACCCAGCGAAGCATAATTTGGGTTGACCAAGCTAATCTGAGCCACTCGTCGGGCCGAATTTGGTTCGCCCCCTACTACGTCGGTAGTCCACAACTCATAGTAGCTCTGATCCACCTTAAACGCGATTTGGCGACTATCTGGCGACCAGCTAAAGCCCGAAACTTGTTTATCGGTGACTAAGCGCGGAACGGCAGCGTTAAGATCCGTCCCCTCCACATTTAAAGTATAAAGCCCCGGCTTTAGGTTAGGATCGCCCTGAAGTACTTGGAAAGCCACCTGCTTTCCATCCGGCGACCAGACTACCGCATTGGAGAGGTCATCAGGATCGCCCGTTCCCTCTGAAAGCTTACGCCGAGAAGCCGTTCCACTAGACGACAAGGTACTTAGGTAGAGTGTGGCGTTATATTTCTCACCTACTTCTAGGTAAATTATCCGGTTGCTAAGCGGCGAGAGGCTGAAGTCCAACAATTTGAAGGAACCACTAGAAAGAATCGTCCGTTCGTG
The DNA here is from genome assembly GCA_013390945.1 of Candidatus Chloroheliaceae bacterium. Lineage (GTDB taxonomy): Bacteria > Chloroflexota > Chloroflexia > Chloroheliales > Chloroheliaceae > L227-5C. Next base: position 11,190 of record JACAUC010000015.1, on the reverse strand, counting down.
GGTCTTGAGATCGTTAACGATTAATTGGCGTTGTCCAATGCCACTGACATACACCAGCTTACCCTCCGGGGTAATCCCATTGACCGAGATGGCGGGGGTGGGATTTACTGTCGGGGTGGCATTTCCGGCCCCTAGTAAATCTACACCACAGCAGAGCGGGGTAAAGAAGGAGACTCCCGGCCCGGCAATAGAAGCCGTGTTTTTGTTTACGGTGTCGAGGGTCTCAAGTGTTTCATCAAAGAAGTCGAAGATATAGAAATTGGCTTGGGCCAGCAACGCATTGCGCCCAGCAGCAGTGGCCCGGTCATAGATCAACCGACGGTTATCCGGTAGCCACGTAACATTTAAGACCGAGTCTTTATCCTGACCGAGCGCGGCGGCTCCGACTGGAAAGGAGAGTCGGTTGCCCGTGTCGGCTTCTACTACTGTAATAGTAGCACTACCATCGGCAAAGGCAATCCGGCGGCTATTGGGTGACCAGACCGGGCCAATATGTAGCCGAGTGGCTGGATTAGAATAATCGGCGTAGGCCCAGATTAGTCCAGTCAAGTCGCGGGTCGAGCCGTTGTAATCGGTCAAGCGGTGGGCAGTACTGCTCTCTATCGCCATCCGGTAGAGTGCTACCCGATCACGGGTGCTATCGGCGGCAGTAAAAGCCAGTTCCGAGCCATCGGGTGCCCAGGCTAGGTGCAAGATGTCCAAATCACCCAACTTAGCGCGTTCGGTCAAAGAAACTTTATCGCTTCCATCCGGGTTCATCAAGAAGAGGGTACGTGGCTGGCTCAAGTCATTATTACCGCCAATATAGGCAATTTTCTTGCCGTCTGGCGACCAGCGCCCTTCGACCGCATTATCGGCAACCAGCGTTACGGGTGTAGCACCGCGTGTTCCGGCGGCCAGCCGACTACTGCCATCTGCCGGAGCGGTATAGAGCGAAATTTTCAAGCGCGTATTATCGGCTATAGTTCCGCCTAGGCGGGGGGTAGCCTCTATTTTTGGAATAGAGGGAGTGGTCTCAGGTGTGGGTAGCCCATTTTGAGGCGGAAGTATGATGGGTGTCCCTCTTATAGCAGGATTGGTGGGGAGTGGTCCGGTTTCCAGACGCTGACTAGTAGCTTCGGGTGGCGCGGCAAAATTGGCACTCAAACGCTCAATTGAAGCCGTAGTTTGGGAAACTGCTCGGACAAAGAGAATCTGGCTACCATCTGGAGACCAAGCCGGATTAAAGCCCTCGTTGGTGATTACCCTGCGATTTTTCCCATCTGCATCTACTGTTACCACCCGCCGCACACGGGCGTAATCCCCACTGGCCTGATCGCCCTCTAATTCGGTGAAGGCTACTTTGCTACCGTCTGGCGACCAAATGGCCCCATACTCGGCGGCGGCACTTTCGGTTAGCCGTTGGAGGTTCTTTCCAATTTGGTCAAGGGTATAGAGATCCGGCCAACCATCCCGATTGCTTAGGAAGAGGAGGCGATCTCGCGGCAAATCTTTGGGCAAGGGGGTAGGCGGCGTATTTTGGTTGTCGTTACAAGCCGTGAGGAGCAGGCTTATCAGCAGTACCAAAATTAATAGACCGAATTTATCAAGACTGGTTTTTCTTAGCATAAAGTTCCTAGTTTGCTGCGTTTTTCTTGGAATCAAGACCCATTTACCTATCTTAAAGCGATTTCACTTGCCAAAAGGCTGAAGTTATTATACCCTGTATCTATATGCCTTGTCATACCTTTAGGTTGATAAATCAACGTGAATAGTTACAGCAGGATTTGGACGATTCATATTAAAGGCAATCGGATCTAGCTTCTTGAGGAATAAGGGGCGGAATTGGTTGGTGGTCTATTTTGGGGTGACTAGTATAAACTGGCCTTTTTAAGGTTTCACTTGTCGTTAACCGAATATTTACCTATTTTGACCTTTTATTTAACACGGGAGTTTTATGCTGAAACCAGAGTCCTAGATAATTGACCAAACTGCTAAATTAGATTAATTGGTAATTCTATATAACCTAGGAGAATTTGATTGGAGCGTGACATGAAACGTACACAGGTAACCATTGAGGGCAATGAGGCCGTTGCTAGAATTGCTTATAAGTTGAGTGAGGTTATTGCGATCTATCCAATAACCCCCTCCACTTCGATGGGCGAACTATCAGATGGCTGGTCGGCTACAGGTGTAAAAAACCTGTGGGGAACCGTGCCTCTGGTGGCCGAAATGCAGTCTGAGGGTGGTGCGGCAGGGACAATACATGGTACCTTGCAGACGGGATCATTGGCAACTACCTTCACTGCCTCACAGGGCTTGCTCCTGATGATTCCTAATATGTATAAAATTGCGGGCGAGTTGACCTCGACCGTCTTCCATGTGGCCGCCCGGTCTTTGGCGGCTCAAGGACTCTCTATCTTTGGAGATCATGCGGATGTAATGGCGGCTCGCGCGACTGGCTTTGCCTTTCTCTCCTCCCACTCGGTACAGGAAGCCCAAGATTTGGCCTTGATCGCTCATGCTGCCACCTTGGAAGCTCGTGTTCCTTTCGTACACTTTTTCGATGGTTTCCGCACTTCACACGAGATCAACAAGATTGAGCGGGTGAGCGATGATGATATTCGAACTATGACTGACGATGATCTAGTGCGAGCCCATCGGCAACGTGGTCTTTCACCCGAACATCCTTTTATTCGCGGTACTGCCCAAAACCCCGATGTCTATTTCCAAGCGCGGGAGAGTGTCAATCCCTATTACTCCGCCTGTCCTGAGATTGTACAACGCACGATGGATAAATTTGCCGGGCTAGTCGGGCGGTCATATCATCTCTTCGATTACGTTGGGGCTCCCGATGCCGAACGGGTAATCGTGGTGATGGGTTCCGGGTCGGAGACCACCGAGGAGACGGTAAAGCACCTAGTGGCCCAAGGTGAAAAGGTAGGCGTAATTAAAATTCATCTTTATCGCCCCTTCTCCATTGAACATTTTATCCAAGTGTTGCCTACTACCACTAAAATAATTGCGGTTTTAGACCGTACCAAAGAGCCGGGCAGTTCTGGCGAACCACTTTACCTAGATGTAGTGGCTGCCCTTAGCGAAGGTTTGGGGGCGAAGGGTCAGCCTTCTCCGGCGGTAATCGGTGGACGCTACGGCCTCTCCTCCAAAGAGTTTACTCCAGCGATGGTAAAGGGTATCTTTGACGAAATGGTTAAGAGTAACCCCAAGAACCATTTCACTATTGGTATCGAAGATGACGTATCACATACTAGCCTAGCTTACGATCCAAACTTCTCGGTGGAAGGGGATGAGACGGTACGTTGCCTCTTCTGGGGTCTTGGTTCGGATGGCACAGTCGGGGCTAACAAGAACTCCATCAAGATCATCGGTGAAGAGACCTCGAATAGTGCCCAAGGCTATTTCGTCTATGACTCCAAGAAGTCAGGGTCGGTGACGATTTCGCACTTACGCTTTGGACCAAAACCAATCCATGCCCCTTATCTGGTCAGTCAGGCTAACTTTATCGCCTGCCACCAGTTCTCCTTCTTGGAAAATTTTGATGTAATAAAGGGGATTTTGCCGGGTGGGATCTTTTTGCTCAATAGTAGCTATGGACCGGAGGAGGTTTGGCAATATTTACCCAGCGACTTACAGAAAACCATTGTCGAAAAACACCTGCACTTCTATGTGATTGATGCCCACAAAGTAGCCGCCCAAACTGGCATGGGTAGTCGTGTTAATACCCTGATGCAAACCTGCTTCTTTGCGATCAGTGGGATTATGCCCCGCGAACAGGCCATTACCAAGATTAAGGAGAGCATCAAAAAGACTTACGGCAAACGCGGCGAAACGGTCATTCAACAGAATTTCCAAGCGGTAGACCAAACCCTTGAGAATCTCTTTGAGGTAAAAGTACCTCAAGGTGTTGCGTTTAGTACGATAACTCGTCCTCCAGTGGTCTCGGCAGATGCCCCCGAATTTGTGCGAAATGTCTTGGCCCCAATGATTGCCGGGGATGGAGATTTACTTCCAGTAAGTGCCTTACCCGCCGATGGAACCTACCCTTCGGGTACAACCCAATGGGAAAAGCGAAATCTTGCCCAAGAAATCCCGGTTTGGGAACCAGACCTCTGTATTCAGTGTGGTAAATGTGTCTTTGTCTGCCCTCACGCCGTCATTCGCCACAAAGTCTTTGATCCGACCCTACTCTCCGAGGCTCCGGCTACCTTCAAGAGTATGAAGTCCCGCTTCAAGGAATTTCCCGATATGCTCTATAGCCTGCAAGTTGCACCAGAAGACTGCACGGGTTGTGGACTCTGTATCGAAGCCTGCCCTGCTAAAGACAAGCGCCAAGTGGGACGTAAAGCTCTCAATATGGCCCCTCAACTTCCGCTCAGGAAGCCCGAAGCGGCCAATTGGGACTACTTCTTCAATTTGCCAGAAGTAGACCGGGCTGACCTCAACCTGAGTTCGATTAAAAATTCTCAGTTGATGCAACCGCTCTTTGAGTTCTCTGGAGCCTGTTCAGGTTGTGGTGAAACGCCGTATATCAAACTAGTCACGCAACTCTTTGGTGACCGGGCTATTGTCGCTAATGCCACCGGTTGCTCCTCTATCTATGGCGGCAACCTACCCACTACGCCTTGGTCGGTAAACAAGGATGGGCGTGGCCCGGCTTGGTCTAACTCGCTCTTTGAGGATAACGCCGAGTTTGGTTTGGGGATGCGTCTGACGGTAGATAAGCAGCTAGAATATACCCACGAACTGCTACCACGCCTTAGCGCGGTGATAGGAGATGAATTGGTCAGTGCGTTGCTAAAGGCCGATCAGACTACCGAAGCGGGAATCAAAGATCAGCGCGAGCGGGTGGCTCTGCTCAAACAGCGTCTGACCGCTACCGAATCGAGCGATCCAGAGGTCAAAGATCTGCTGAGTTTGGCCGATGGACTGCTCCGCCGGAGCATCTGGATTATCGGCGGGGACGGTTGGGCTTACGATATTGGCTACGGTGGCCTCGATCATGTGTTGGCTTCCGGGCGCAATGTGAATGTGCTAGTGCTAGATACTGAAGTCTACTCTAATACTGGTGGGCAGGCTTCTAAATCTACTCCTCGTGCTGCCGTTGCCAAATTTGCTGCTAAAGGCAAGTCTATGCCCAAGAAAGATTTGGGTCTGTTAGCAATGGCTTATGGCTACGTCTACGTAGCGCGAGTAGCTATGGGAGCTTCTGATCAGCAAACTTTACACGCTTTCTTGGAGGCGGAAGCCTATAACGGCCCTTCGCTGATAATTGCCTATAGCCACTGTATCGCGCACGGGATTGACATGCGGAAGGGGCTAGATCAGCAAAAGTTGGCAGTTCAGGCAGGATTATGGCCGCTTTATCGCTATAACCCGGCCCTAGCTGAAGAGGGTAAGAACCCGCTCCTAATCGAGTCTAAAGAGCCGAGTATCCCGGTAGAGACTTACGCCTACAACGAGACCCGTTACCGGATGTTGATGCAAAGCGATAGCGAACGGGCCGAGAAATTGATGCACCAAGCCCAAAGCGATGTGCAAAAACGTTGGAAGGTCTATCGCGAAATGGCCGATTCACATAGCGATAAGGAGTAGGTTTATAATTGTCAATTATAAACTAATAACTTCTTGGATGGTATCGTCAAGTTTATTGAGTAAAGCCACCGTAGGCAGGTTTGGGCGTATGCAATACGCCCCTACTCTGAAAATTTGAGATATTTTGAATGTACTAGGTATAACCAAGACAAAAAACTAGTAGTTTGAATACCAGGGTTTAATAAATCGGCTACAGTTCATAACTAAGGACTAGTCAAGAAGGAGTCAGCGGTCTAAGACAAGTGGATAGTTGGCTTCTTTCTGAATAAGGGTTGATAGAAAAAAGCACATAAGTGCAATGGATGAATGAATTAAGACAGAGAAATTAAGGGAAATTATGACCGATCTTACAACTAGTTATATGGGCCTCCAACTGAAGAATCCTTTGGTGGCCTCGGCTTCACCCCTTTCCAAGAAGGTAAAGACAGTACGCCGCCTAGAAGAGGATGGGGTAGCGGCTATAGTTATGTATTCCCTCTTTGAGGAACAGATTACTCATGAAAGTCGCGAACTGGATCATTTTTTGAGTAATGAGACCGAACACTACGCCGAAGCCTTGAGCTACTTCCCCGACTTGGATTTTTACAATTTGGAGCCAGAGGTCTATCTCGAACATTTGCATAAGGTCAAGCAAGCGGTTAATATTCCGGTTATCGGTAGTTTGAACGGGATTTCAACCGGGGGTTGGATAGAATATGCTCGCCGGATTGAAGAGGCCGGGGCGGATGCGCTAGAACTAAACATTTATTATATACCCACCGATCCTAACTTGAGTAGCACCGAACTAGAGAATGTTTACATTAATCTGGTCAAAGACGTGCGTTCTAAAATAAAAATTCCGATTGCGGTCAAACTCAGTCCTTTCTTCACCGCTCTTCCTCATCTCTCCAAGCACTTTGTAGAGGCCGGGGCTAATGCTCTAGTACTCTTCAACCGTTTCTACCAGCCTGACTTTGATCTGGAGACGTTAGAGGTAACTCCTGCCTTGACGCTGAGTACTTCCAGTGATTTGCGCCTACCCTTGAACTGGATTGCTATTCTCTATGGGCATGTGGCGGTGGACTTAGCCCTGAGCGGTGGGGTGCATACCACCCACGATGTGATTAAAGGCATTATGGCCGGGGCTAGTGTTACGATGATGGCCTCTGAACTACTTCTTAATGGTGTGGAACGTGTCTCCGAGATTTTGGCGGGTTTAAGTCATTGGATGGATGAACATGATTATGAATCGGTTAAACAGATGCGGGGCAGTATGAGCCAGCGTTCTGTATCCGAACCTGCCGCCTTTGAACGGGCTAACTATATGAAAGCCCTCAACACTTTTGAGAGACGATTGCGGTAGGTCAACGGGCGGAACCCAAGTTACGCCGCATCCTACGATCAACGGATGCGGCTCTGCCAAATGATTGTAGATGCCCCTATCTTGTGGGAGTGCTACGTAACCTGGGTTCCGTCAGCCGACTATTTTTCGCGAGCTAAGCTGTAATCGGCGATTTCGAGTAGGCGGGTTTTGGAATCGCTCTCTGGTACATCGTTGAGTAGCTCTTTAGCTCTTAGAATAAAGTCTTTGGCCTCCTCATAAGCGATTTCAAATGCACCACTGGCCCCGATTAGCTCTACCGCCCGGCTGATCTCCTCTTCACTGGCGTTTTGGCGTTGTACCAGTTTTTTGACAAATTCAACCTCGGTTGGTTCTCCCTTTTCAAAGAAGGTCATTGTGGGTAGAGTGACAATGCCTTGACGCAAATCACCGCCGGTAGCCTTACCTGTTATCGCGGCGGGTTTGAAGTCAATAATATCGTCAATAATCTGAAAACCCATACCAAGCAGATGACCAAAGCGTCGCATTTTGGCCACAAGGGCTTCGTCGGCCTTGCCCATAATCGCACCTAATTCACAGGCAGTGGCGAAAAGCACGGCGGTTTTGCAATAGATACGCTTGTAATATTCTTCTTTGGACTGTTTCCAACTGCGGCTACTAAAAATTTGGGTTAATTCGCCATCGCATATAGTAGCAAGACATTCGGCAAAAATTTTGACGACATTCGGATTACCCGGTTTAGTAATTAAAATAGCAGATTGGGCAAAAAGGTAGTCCCCTACGAGAATTACAGTGCTACCGCTTAGCACCGAATTTAGGGTGGGGCTACCGCGTCGGAGTAGTGCTTCATCAATAGTGTCGTCATGAACTAGGGTAGCCGTGTGCAGCATTTCAACGGCGGCGGCTACTTGCAGAAGTTTTTCGTGTTCAATTGTCTCGATCTGACCAGGCAGACGTGCAGCTAGGAGAGCCATCATCGGGCGAAGACGCTTGCCTCCCGCTTCTATAATCGCCTTGAGCAGAGCTTGGAGCATTGGGTAATTGAGCGCGGCAGACTCGCGCAACAATTCGCTTACCTCTTGCACCTCTTCTTCCACCGGCTTGAGGGTGCTTTTCTTTTCCATAGTTTGTGTAAAATTCATTATTTCACCCATTTCTACATCTCTATATTTCTACAAATTATATAGTCTAAATTTAGACTCAGAGCGGCTAGTTTTGGCCCTGCTCTTCCTCTGTCTCCTTTGTTTCAAGTGGTAGTTCCTCTAGTTCCTCTACCTCCGGGTTTGATTCAGTTCGTACTAGTTGGCTGGCTTGCCCAAAGTTAACTTCGCCACCACGCACCATTATCTCTAATAACTGGTCGCCAAACTGAAAGAGGCGACGCAAAACCTCCATCCTCTGAAGGTAAAACTCGGCGGTGGTGGCTTGTTCGCTTTCGGCTCTTTTGCTCAACTCCTCCATCATTTCAACACTTTGGTTGAGGGATTGGATCACCTGCTTGGACTCTTTGCGTTCGCGTTCCTGTAGGATGCCACTGACAGCCTTCCAGATGTCAATTTCTGCTTCGTAGTAATTTTTGCGGTCAGCCCATTTATAAATCTGGCGTACAAGACCCCAACGCTCGAGGGAGCGAATGTTTATGGAGACGTTGCCTTTGCTACTGTTCAGTTTCCTTACCATATCATCAAGGGTTAGAGGTTCAGGACTGAGGAAGAGTACGGCATAAATCTGTCCCATAAGTCGGTTAAATCCAAAAAAATAGGCTACCCGCCCTAGGTTATTAATAAATTCTTTAATTATTTCATCCATTTGCTCCTCTGGCATAGGAGCGTCTTTCACGCCTTTGGCGGCATCCTTGGGTTTTTCCCGGTATAAATTGCTATCGAGCATCGGTTTGACTCCGTGATTGCCTCTTGCTCTGGTCTCTTCTGATTCGGCCTGATCTCCCCTCTGAGGTAAAACTCTAGGAAATACTCCGTCCGTTAATCTTCCCTTATCGCTTTACCAACGGGTTACTCCCTGCTATCATTATCTACCACTACTTTTTCTGGAATTTATAACGTTCAAAAAATTCTAAACGTTTACAACAGAATTTTAACATTTTGTGAAATTCCTGTCAATAGCTGACTCGCCAAACCATTATCCACCGCTTTAGCATCTTCCCTTGTTCGAGTCGTAGACTTGGACTTGCATTTCCTTCCCTAGCATGGCACACTACATACATCGCCGTTATTTTAGTTCAAGGATATAGAATTATGTTGCGTTTTCCTGCTCGATCTGTAAGTGTGGCTGAGATTTCACGCCGAGATTTGGGTCTTTTGGGTCTTATACTGCTTTTGGCGGGGGGGTTGAATTTCTTCTCCCTTGCCCAAAATGGCTATGGCAATACCTATTATGCGGCGGCAGTAAAGAGTATGTTGCTCTCGTGGAGCAATTTCTTCTTTGTCTCGTTTGATCTCGCTGGTTTTGTCAATGTGGATAAGCCACCTGTGGGCTTGTGGTTCCAAACCTTAAGTACCCGTATTTTTGGTTATAGTGGCTTCAGTCTCATCTTACCTCAAGCCCTAGCCGGGGTAATCTCGGTGGCACTCCTCTTCTTTTTGGTACGCAAGGCAGGAGGCACAACGGCGGGCCTTATAGCGGCGGCTTTGCTGGCGGTTTCGCCGATCAACCTAATGGTCAACCGCTCCAATATTCTTGAAAGTCAGGTAGTTCTGACACTCTTGTTAGCGACTTGGGCTTTACTGCGAGCCCTTGAACGCCAAAGTTTTGGCTGGATTTTGTGCAGTGGCCTGCTGTTAGGAATTGGTTTCAATATTAAAGGGCTAGAGGCGTGGCTGATTGTTCCGGTTCTGCTCCTAACCTACCTGAGTGGTCTCCCCTTGGCGTGGTGGGTGCGGTTCCGCCATCTTGCGCTGATGCTACTCCTGATGTTGGCTCTTTCGCTTACTTGGGTTCTTACCGTTGATCTCTTTCCCGCTTCGCAGCGGCCTTATGTAGATTCAACTCTGACAAATTCGGAACTTGATCTTATGTTTAACTACAACGGACTTCAACGGTTGCTTGGCGAACCCTCCTATGGTGGCACTCCCCAAGTAGTTAAACATTATAAAGGGGAACTCGGCCCGGTGCGGCTCTTTCAACCGCAGTTAGGAGGGCAGGTCAGTTGGTTTTTGCCGTTAGCTTTGGTGGGTTTGGTAACGCTAGTCTGGAAGAGCGGATGGTTAGAGTGGCGGCAAAGCTGGAAACGCCGCTCTCTACTGCCCTCCCAATATATGTTGCTACTATGGGGAGGCTGGGTTCTTACGGTTGGGGGGTTCTTTAGCGTAGCCCATCGCTTCAATGAATATTATCTGGCGGTACTTGCGCCTGCCATTTGTGCGATGGCCGGGTGGGGTGCTGTAGCCCTCTGGCAAGATAGCACCCGCAAAGGTGGGCGGGGTTGGCTCTTGTTGATCGCCTTTGCTGCCACCGGACTAGAACAACTTAACATAATAAACAATTATCCAGACTGGAATAGTTGGCAACTTCCCCTGCTAATCGGCATCTGCGTAGGCGGGGTACTTCTGCTGGCTACCACACGCACCTTGCTTCCGAGGCGGGAAACGTCCCGTCGCTTCTGCCGTTATTCAAAAATTATCAATGCTGCAGTTGGTATTCCGCTCCTGATTGTCCCGCTCTGGTGGTCAAGCGTTTCGTTTACGTCAGACAATGAGGGCGAATTTCCCCTCTCCGGCCCTACTCCGCATCAGCAAGGAAATTATATTGTACCACCACCCGACCCACAACTCCTCACTTACCTGAAAACTTATGCTAATCGCGACCGTTTTCTGCTTGCTACCTCTGGGATAGAAGAGGCCGCCGCCGTTTTGTTGGCAACTGACCGTCCGGTGATGGCACTGGGTGGGTTTTCTGGCTATACCCCTATTCTTACTCCTACTACCTTGGCGGCTCGCGTAGCTAATGGAGAGGTTCATTTCTTCCTGATCCCGTCCAGTAATCTCACCGAAAGTCAGACTTCAGCCTTGTATACTTTAGATCCTAATATCTGGTTTATTACAAGCTACACGAACGCGCTCACCCATTGGGTTAGTGATACTTGTCAGCCAGTGGCCCCCGAACAATGGCAAACTGATCCGCAATTTTTGGCACTGCAACTCTATTATTGTGCCTCTTAATTTAAATAATATTATAAATAATGGCAGAGTCTCAAGTCGGGATTAGTCGGGATTAGTCGGGATTAGTCGGGATTAGTCGGGATTAGTCGGGATTAGTCG
>JACAUC010000149.1 GCA_013390945.1 Candidatus Chloroheliaceae bacterium | reverse complement strand
GGTAGGTGAAAATCAACTGGCGGAGCAGCATCCTACAAGATTTTGGCCTAAATCAAGACCAGAGGTAGGTCAAGATCAAATTTCCCTGACCAAACCTCTGTCGAAAAGCCCGCTTGTGTAGGATGCTGCGCCAACTGGGTCAACTGGTTGTGCCGTCAGTTGATCTTGACCTACCACCCAACTTGTCAGATTGGGACTTTGCTACAGCCTTAACACCTCAAATTAATCCACCAACGGAAAATAGCCTGAGAGCCTAGGCTATTCCGAGGTTATGCTACTCTCCTACTAACCCCGTTTTTCCTGATTTTTCCGCTCGGCTGACCGCTCGGCTGACCGCTCGGCTGGCCGCGCCCTTTCTAAATTCAAACCCAATACTTCCTCAATGTTATTGCCACAAATGGCTGTTAAAATAGAATTGTTCGTTACGAATTAAATTTTTTAGGCTATTAAATTGCGCGGCCAGCCTAGCGGCCAGCCGAGTTGACAACTATTGATGCTCCAAACTCTTTCAGAAACCCACAGCCAGATAGCACCCGCTCCTAGGCTAGAAATAGTGCCAACTATTTCGTTACGGCCAGCCGAACGGCCAGCCGACCGACCAGCCGATGCCCCCAGCGAAAATAGGGCCGGGCCAGAAGAGCGGTGCTATAATCGGGCCAAGCAACTATTACAACGCTGGGGCTGTGGCTCGATCTCCTATATGACCCTCAAGGCCGAAAATAAGCTCTTTGTAGAGCAAAAGGGCGCGGCATATTTGGCCTATCGCTGCCGCTTAGGGGTGGCGGTAACGGTGGGTGATCCGGTGGGTTCCCCAGAGGGTATTCGGCGGTGTGTGCAGCAGTTTGTAAATTTTTGCGAACAACAGGGTTGGATTCCGGTCTTTTTTGTGGTAGAAGAGCCTCTGCCGCTCTATCGCAAATTGGGGTTAAAATCGCTTCAAGTGGCCGAAGATGCCTACCTTGATCTCCAGTTTCTCGAATTTAAGGGCAAACACTGGCAAGATGTACGTACCGCCCTAAACCGGGCCAAGCGCGAAGGATTAACCTTTCATCAACTAGAGCCTCGCCAAGCTTCACCTGAGCTACTCCAACAAATTCGGCAAATTTCCCTCGAATGGCTGGCTACCAAAACGACCAATCGTAAGCTAAGCGAAATTGGCTTCTTACTTGGCTCGCTCAAGACCATCACTGATCCGGCGGTACGCACCTACTACGCCCTTGATAAGCAGAACCAAGTGCAGGGGTTTGTAAGTTGGGTGCCTCGCGCTGGGGCGCAAGGCTGGGCCTTGGATCTGATGCGGCGGCGGAATAACGCCATGCCTGGCTTGATGGATTTTCTGATTGCAAGTTCGGCCCTACAATTCAAGGCGGAGGGTTATATCAGCTTGGGTTTAGGGGCCGCTCCTTTGGCTCCGGTGCAGCGTCAGCGTTCGCTCTCCACCACCGAAGAAGCGGTCTATTGGCTAAAACCCTATATCGAGGGTTTTTATGGATTTAGTAGCCTCTACGCCTTCAAACAGAAATTTCGGCCAGAGTGGAAGCCCCTCTTCACCTTTTATCCCGCCGGTTCCAATTGGTTGCGAATCGGAGTGGCCCTCTCCTTGATTGTGCTGAACTAATTCCCTAATTAAGGCTGTTGCAAAGTCAGTTGCTCTTGTAGAAGCGTGGGAGCGGCAACCCCTCCCACGTGAAATGTGGTGGGTATCTCCTAACCTTTTTAACCCCGTTTTCCCCGTCTGGTGGGGAGTGTCCAAGGCGTACCACAACTTTGCAACAGTCTTATCCACGATGCAACTGAAAAGATTTATCAAGGAGAACTAGAATGAGCAATATTGACAACTCAAACTCGCTCGTTTGGATACGACTGTGGAATGCGACTGTGGGATGCGGCTCCGCCCGTTGATCTTCCCACGCCAACACCCCCCAAACCCTAGAGGCGGAACGGCCAGCCGAAACGAATTTGTATGAATTTATAAAAATTGGCGGCTCATGACGTTGACTCTTACGGTTTTAAATGCTATTTTTAGATTGGGTCTTTCTTTTGCCGAACCATGCAGCTAACCGCGAGGGCTGAAGAGCCAGCAGAGGTAGAAAGCGAAAATAAGTTTTGATTTAGGGTGAACCGTGTAAATAAAATTCACCTGTAATTCTACTTCAATTGCAGTTGAAGAGAACAGGCGAATAAGGTTAGAAAATTTTATATCAGTCTTGAAAATCCCTCCAAATTTTTCACAAAATGGGATTTTCTTAGCACAAGCCCTGCGTAACAGGGACGTTTTCGTTTACTTTTTTTCTAGTGAGCTATTTTCTGCTCACTAAAAGCTTAGCATAAGAAACACGTCCTGTCAATATGGGCATGGGGTAATTTTATGCCAATTTTTTCGGGTTTTGGGCATGTTATTCAGCCTGTGAATACTCAAGAAGTGAACTTCAACTTTAGCCAAAGGAGTCGTCCACCCTTTGAGCGCAAGCATTTTAATTGGCGACGCACTAGCCGCCGCAATCCCTGTCCGGTCTGTGGACATACCGATTGGTGCGAAATTAGCGATGATGGCTGGGTAGTTCACTGTATGCGTCAACCCGGTGATCGGGAAGTCAATTGGCGTGGCGGTGGCTGGCTCCATTTCCTTGACGGCGATCCTGCCACTAAAAACTTAGGGAAAAAGTTTGAGGAAGCTCTCCGCACGGCCAGCCGCACGGCCAGCCGCACAGCCAGCCGAAATGAGGAGACCTTACCACCATCTCACCAGAATGAAGTGATCCTAACACCCGCCCCCCAACAGCCCTCGGCTGGACGCTCGGCTGGACGCTCGGCTGGCCGCGAAGCCAAAGATAAGGCACAGTTGGCTTCGGTGGAGGTTAGGGCCAAGGCGATTGAGTGGTTATTATCCCGGCTTAGTCTTTCGCCGGAGCATTTGGCATATCTAGCCGAGGAAGAGTTGTCCGGTTTGGCAAAGGAAGTACTGCAATACCGAACTTTGCCGGGCAGTTTTGGGCAACGCAAAGAGTTACTGGCCGGATTAGAGGCCACTTTTGGAAGAGAAATAGCCCGCAGCTTGGGCTTCGTCTACGAGCGCGAGGCCAAAGGCGGTAGCCGTTATCTGGAGTTCGCCGGGGTGCTACGCGAGGTAGACGCATTGCTGATTCCGGTGCGAGATATAAACGGTCGGCCCATCGCACTGAAGGCTCGGTCAATCCATCCAGAGACCGACGAACGGCACTATCGGGCCATGAGTGCTGGTAATACCGACTTGGGGGCTGGGGTTGGTACTCCAATTCATGTGGCAAGGCCACTTAAAGTGGAGGAGGGTTTGGAGAAATGGATAATCGTGACCGAGGGCGAGAAGAAGGCCGACTACGTTGCCCACCAACTAGGGGTAATCGTGCTGGGAGTGCAAGGTATTTCAAACTGGCGTTCGGGTGGCTTAGTGCCACTATTGCATGAACTGGGAGCGGAGCAGGTAATAGAGGCTTTTGATGCAGACCGGGTAGAACAGGATAAGCGGGGTAAGGAGAATATAGAGCGGCAAGCGTGGCTCTTTTCGGCCCAATGTGCGGCGGCGGGTTTTAAGGTCTTTGGGGCAAGGTGGCCGCTAAAGGCCAAAGCCGCTAAGGGTCCTTATGGTAAAGGTTTGGATGATTTTTTGCGGTCTCAGGGTATTAACAGAACGGCCAGCCGAACGGCCAGCCAAAGCAAAAATGAGTTAGAGTGGCCCACTTTGCACCGTTTCAAGCCTATCGTAGAGCAAAAAGCCGACTCAGAAGAGCAAAACGGCCAGCCGAACGGCCAGCCGAACGGCCAGCCGAACGGCCAGCCGAACGGCCAGCCGAACGCCAAAACCGAACAAGACGAATTTCGGGCAAGGTATGGTCTAAGCCGGGAACGGGCCGGACGAATAGCCCGCCAGTTTGTAGAGGTGGATGCGGATACGATTACACCGCTAGATTATCTGTTGAAAGAGGCACAGAAAAGCACCCCAACCATGGTAGGGGAAGATGGCCTCCCACTAGCGGTGGCTCCAACTTTGGACTCCGCGCAACGAGCAGTTCGCCAATTGGAGAACGCACGACTGGAGTTGGCTTTGCTCTTTGGCGGGGCGTTTGACCGCCACTTGGTCAGCAAAGGGGAAGATTCACGGCAGATTTTGTTGCGCTCCACCACCGGCACAGGTAAAACTACGGCAGCTTTGAACCAGATTGTCAGCCACCTCGCACTAGGTAGACCCGGCCGGATTCTCTATTTGACCGATACTAAGCAGGCTTATGCCCATCTTTTAGGGTCAACCGGAGTTTTGGAGGAGGCCCGGCAGTTGGGCAGAGTGGCGGTTCGAGAGGGCCGGACGGAGTTACCGGGGGATTACCATTGCGAACGGATGGCGGATTGCCTAACGCTCGGAGCCAACCGACAACCCACCAGTGCGGATGTGTGCGGGACTTGTCCCTTTGGTTCGGCGGCAAGTTGGAAGGCTTATGCCGAGATGTATGAGTTTGACCCAGAGGAAGCGCGGCATTTTGAGTGCGAAAAATTCGGTTATTTGGCAAGTGTGCGGCGTTGCAAACAGGCGCAGGTAGTAATTGCCCCTAAAGCGGCGATCTTGAATGGCAGCAGCGAACTAGGCGAGTTTGATTTTGTAATTATAGATGAGGATTGCGTAGGCTTTTTGTTGGAATGTCAAGAGTTGGGCAGTGGGCAGTTGTCGGTCTGGGAGGATGGTCGGCGGCGTTTAGAGCTTGCGGCACTGGTAGGGCCAGAGGTTTTGGCGGAGAGCGAAACCACCAGTGGACCGGCCAGCCGAGCGGCCAGCCGAGCGACCAGCCGAGATCAAAAAGAGGCCGAGACCGTATCGGTAGAAGTGTTGCGAGAACGCCATGAACCATTTGATAAGCTGTTAAGTCTGGTGAGGGCCGCTTTAACCGATTTTGAGTTAGCCGGAAAGGAGGCTTGTCGGGCGCGATTCATGCCAGTGTTGAAGGCGCGGGTGGCAATGCAGGGTGGTAACTTAGAGAGTTTGGTGGAAGAGTGTCTAGCTATCTCACCGTCCCGCCATTTCAGGCGCTATGCTTGGGAGAAACCTTACCGCAACCATTTGGCAGGGATAATGGTGGCTCCGCTGCGCTTTGCACGTGACCTAGTGGAACTCTTGGCGCGGGAGTTGGATGGTGAGGAAGGTGGCGATACCCGACTATGGATTGAGCGACGATCCGGAGGTGGGGCCGCTATCGTGGCCTATTTGCCGCGCCAACATCTGATTGATATTTTGTCGGGTCAGAAAGGGGTAACTTATGAGAATGAGTTTAAAAAGCCACCCACCGTCTTTTACCTAGACGCAACGGCTGGCCCAGTCTTTCACCTAGCCGTCCCAAGAGTAGAAGAGGTAGAGATTAAGGTACGACAACCGCTCTACGTGATCCAAACCACCAATTCGTTATATACCGGACGAAGCCTAGAGGGAGATGGTGGTAAGGGTTTGGATAAGATTAGCCGCGCAATTGGGGCATTAGCCGGTCGCTTTGGATGCAAAAGGCCAGTGGTTTTTAGCCGAAAGGTCTTTAATCCTGATTCCAAAACGCCTGACCGTGCAACGAGCAGTTCGGAGCAAGAGGGTGCAAAGGAAGCTTTAAAGGTAGAGATCGAAGGGGTAAGATACGGTCATTTTGAGCGGCATAATAAGGGCTTAGACGACTATGCCGATGCAGATTTATTGGCGGTGGTAGGCCATTATAGTCAGCCTTTGGATGAGATTACAGCCCAAGTAGAGGCTTTTCGGGGACGCAAAAATGCTCTGGAACCGACAGAGCGAGGGGGTTCGTGGCAACTAAAGGCGTATGGCTGGCGCGGAGCGGACGGAAAAGGGCTGGCCCGTTGGTGCAAAGCAAACCCCGATCCAGAAATACAAGCGGCGATTGAACATTCGACCGTAGCCACGATAATGCAGACCATTGGCCGGGGTCGCGCTGCCCTAAGAGCAAGTGACCAACCTCTGGTGGTGGCTCTCTTTACCTCGTTGCCCTTACCTAATTTGGTAATTGATGAGTTGACCGCGATTACCGATATTTTGGAGGAGAGTCGGATCAGTGAGAAGCAGGCGGAGGCACTGGCGGCAGGTCGCGAGGGGTTGAACACACAGCGTCGGGCGGAGACCATCGCAAAGATAGAGGCTACCCGCCAAGAAGTAGCCGCGACGGGTCAGCAATATATGGCTCCTCAGGCGTTTGCAAGGTTAGCAGAGGTCTCAAGGTCTAGTTTGCGTTCGTTGGGCTATGCGATAGGTGGACGCTGGATCAGGATGGTAAATATTCCAGAGACGATTTCACAGGAGATCTATATATCATTATTATCTAATCCAGTGAGTTATAAGCTGGAATCTAACTCTTCAACCGAGGCTAATAGGGCTAACTCTAATCCTTTAACCTCGCAAAGAGCAGTTTCAGAACTGGTAGAATAGGCTTTAACGAGCATTAATTAGGCCAAAAACCAGCGAAGGCAAACTAAAAGAGCCGCCTCATTTACCGCGAGGTTCTAAGGCAAGGTTTGGTTATCTTCAAAATAAACTGCTTGTGCTTTGCCCTGAATTTGACTTTGGCTAGAATTAGTACTACTTACATCTAGTACTAAGTCTCGGCTAAAATTAGGACTAATGTATTCCATCCTTTGTTAAGTACGTAACATACTTTTAACAATTGTATAGGATAATTAGGTGATTAATCAATCTTCTGTACTATAGCAGAATTTACCTAACCCACCTTAGCGGTGGTGCAGGTTAGGGCCATTTTAAGATTGTTTGATTTAGTGATGTTGTCAAGCAGATGCAGTGGTGAGTTTTATCCCAGCAAGTTTGAGGTGAAGATATGACCGAAACAGAAGTTGTAAAATTATTAAGAGCCTGTAAAGCGATGGCTGAGCGGCTCACCTCTTATGGTATCAATGTTATCTTGAGTTCCGAAGAAAAAGTAACCTTGCAGAATTTTAGCGACCTGCTGTTGGTTTACGATAATTTTAAGGATTTGAAGCCCCTCGCGGATCGGGCTGGTTTGCCCTTACATGAACTCGGTATGCTGCGGGTGCGAGCCACTATGGAATATGAGCGCCGACGGGGGATGGCGGAATGTCCGCGCTGTGGTTGCGATAGGTATGAGGGTAGTCACCACTATCTTTGCCAAGATCAGCACAGCATGTTGTTCTTTCCCAACGTCAGTGATGAAGATATGCGAACCATCATTGAGCGGGTTATAGAGGTCGAGGCTTTGGCTTCTTCCAGAAGACCGCTACTCAAGCGGCTACCCGCGATCAGAGCCGTTGGTTAGGTTTTAAGTAGTCCTTGTTCCTTATTGGTTAAACCGACCGCGATTCGTCTCTATACTTCGAGTTCTCTTCTGCTTAGGCCAGCCTGTCAATTCCGACCTTTCGCTGGCCTCAAGTAGCTTGTGGCGGTAGGTTCTCGGAAGCTTTTTCTAACAAATCCTCTTTTATACCCCAAAATTCTTCTGAAAAAAATAGCTTACCCCCCTGATCCTCTTGTTGTTGTCCAATTGGCATAATTACCCGTGTGGGTGTAAAATGCAAGAGAGCCTTAATAGTGCCTAGACATTAGGCAAAAATTATAAAATTCACAAAATATAGCGGTAGCCCTAGCGGTTTTCGCCCTAAGAAGGGGTGGAAATTTCAAGCAGTGGTTAGTCTGATTGGGAGGATGCGTTGAAGAAAATTGTCTTTGGTTTACAGAAGGGTGGTGTGGGCAAGACCACGACAACCATTTGTACGGCGGCAGGGCTGACCAGATTGGGTAAGCGGGTGCTGCTGGTGGATTGCGACCCCCAAGCCAATTTGACCTCCTCCTGTCTGATAGATCCTAACGCCTTACAATATAATGCCCATGATTTGTTTACTAAGGAGAGCAAAATAAAGGCGGCGGATGCCATTATACCCACCGAATGGGGCTTTGATCTGATTCCGTCGAGCATCTCGTTGGCTTCGGCAGAGGTTGAATTGGTTTCGGCTTTTCAGAGGGAACAGATTCTGACCGAAAAATATCGGGGGTTAGAGGAGTTGGGTTACGATTATGTGCTGACCGATAGCCCTCCTTCGTTGGGTCTCTTGACCATCAATGCCATCGCGGCCTCGGATGTGGTGGTAATGCCTGTTCAATGCCAGCTTCTTGCTATTATGGGCTTGCAGGCTTTTATAGATGTTGTGGAGTTGGTGCAAAAGATTAACCCAAACTTGAGAATTGCCGGAGTCTTGTTGACTATGTACGATCCACGTACCGCTATATCTAAAGAAGTGGAGCAAAATGTCCGAAAAATTCTGGGTGATCTGGTCTTTGAGGCCCGGATTGGCAGTTTCACCGCTCTCTCAAGTATTCCACGTCGGGGGCCGATTCAGTTCTGGGAGCCTAAGCACCCGGCCAGTCTTCAATATGATGCTTTTGTGGAGGAGTTAATTAAGCGTGTCTGAAGAAAAAAACAAAGTTGGCCCTAAAAAGCCCACCGCGCCAAAAGCGGATTTTTTCGCGGATCTGAAAGCTCGTAGCTCTAGTTTGCAAAGAATTGCGTCTGGCGGCACGGAAGCCCTTGAAAAATTGGAATTTTTGGCCTTAGATGCCATCCTTCCCAATCCACACCAACCGCGCCGCATAGTAATTGCCGAGCAGGATAGCGAGTTGGCGGAGGATATAAAACAGCACGGTGTTTTGCAGCCCATTATTGTGCGAGCGGAGCCGGGGAAGCCCGACAAGTACCAGTTGGTAGCGGGTTCCCGTCGTTGCCGGGCGGCCCAGGTCGCCGGGCTAACCACTATTCCAGCCCTCATCAAATCTTACGATGACCGCGAAGCCCGTACTATCGCCGCGATTGAAAACCTGCAACGAGCCGATTTAAGTCCTTTCGATGAAGCCAATTATTTCAAGTTTTTGGCCGATGAATACAACTTATCCAACCGCGATATAGCCAAGCTGATTAGTAAAAGCCCCGGCTATGTAGACCAGCGCATGAAAATTTTGGCTGATGGCCGCCAAAATTTTAGGGAATTATTAAACCCTAAAGAATCGGCAGAGACTTCTACCAAACCTTGGCGCTACAAAGCTAAAGAATGGCAAAAGTTCAAACTTTTTGTCGCTCAAGCTAATGCCGGATGGACTGAGGTGAATGTCTATGAACAAGAGCATTTGCGCCATACTATCCATGAATTGAAGGAAGCACTCGACACCTTAGAACGTAATATCGAGGAAAAATTTCCTACCACGAGCTAAAACCTTAAAGGACGGGGTAATCTCTCGCAAGGGTGGTGTGGGAAAAGGCTCGGCCCTTGATCTATTCTATGGCACAAACCAATTGAAGGGGCTGAGGGGCAGGTTACGTAGCACCGTAAAGACCACCATTATGCCTAGAATAAGGCTCATCCTGAGTGGCGTAAACCGGATGCCCGGCCAGCGTTGTCCGGCCAGAATTGACCGGGCCATTGACCACCAGACCCAGCCCAAAAAAGGAACTAACAGCACCAGTAAAATATTCAAGTGCATCGCCTCTAGCACTTGACCGTGCAAAAGTTGATGGACTGCCCGGGTTGCACCACAGGCCGGGCAATAACAACCTGTTAGGGTATAGAAGGGGCAGGCCAGAATGCCTATTTTCACCTCGGCTGGATTTATTAGGTAAAGTGAAACCAAACCTAAAAGAGAACCCCCGCTAAAGAAACTAAACTTTAGGCGGGGGTTTTTGTTCCAATTATCAGGTTTTTGGCTGAGTAAGTTACTCAAACTTTTCCCACTCTTATTGGTTAGATTGAATGGTGACGGTTTTGGTGACTTTTTGGCCCCAAGTCTGTTTCTGAGCATCAAACAAGGCCCAGATAAAGCCTAGTGTACAAATAAAACCGTTAATCAGATAGCCAAGGGTGCGATACGTGACGAAAGTACCCATACTTACAGCGGCCCCACCAAACTGGTTGACTAACCTCAAGCCTAAGACCTTCTGACCGACTGTGCGACCTCCCATCATCTGGTAGCAGAGAATAGGATAGCCAATCCAGACCACCAAACCGAAGATGGAGGCAATTAGGGCTAAGCCACCCGCCGCCGCAACGGTTGCTGTGCTATCATAAGGATCTATAGTGGTTGTGGCACCCGCCGAGAATATGGTATTTACAATGCTAGTAGGGATACCAATGATGGCTCCGTCAATCAAGTAGGCTAGGAAGCGCATCCCCACTCCACCTAACTGGTAGGGTGCCGCATAGGGTTGTGGTTGCCCATACCCAGGCTGCGGCGGATAGCCACCGGGGGCCGGAGGTGGATAGCCGCCTTGACCATAAGGGGGCGGTTGCTGTGGGTAGCCACCGGGGGGCGGTGGTGGGTAGCCACCTTGTCCATAAGATCCAGGCTGCTGATAGCCACCGGGGGGTGGATTATTAGGATTCTGTGGATTGTTCCTAGGATCAGGATACTGCGGATTACTCATAAAAATGAAACTCCTTTCGGGCTAGGCCGTTAAATCCAAAATCTACCTTACATAATCAGATACGATACCCTATTATTGTATCACGAATCTGCTCGTTTTTATCCACCAACTTTTAAACTAGTGAGGATGGTACATTAGTCCTAATTGTGAATTTTATATTTTTTGCCTAAAGTTTAGGCATTTTTTCTGGTTGGTTCTATCACCTGTGTGAAATGATTTGTGGGAAGCGGCTCCGTCCGTTGATCTGGCCCGGCTTAAATAAATTTAACGATTTTGTAACGCTCCACCTCTATAATCTATTAGGCAACGTTGTTTCACGTGTTACAAAATCACAAAATCAGTTGGTTGAGGTCGGCGGAGTTGCCTTAACCTCTAATCTTAACATTGCTTTAACCCCATTGTTAGGTAGGCTATGTTACACTTTTGGGGTATAGGTGTCGTTCTTTAATTACGTTTAGCCTAGTGAAAAGACAAATGGGCGGGGATTAACTATGTCACTACAAGGCGAACTTTCCGATATGTCGTTCGAAGACCTTTTTCAGGTACTTACCGAAAACAATAAGCAGGGTCTCTTATTGCTGGAGAGTGGTAATTACCGTGGTAGGCTTTTTATTTGGAACGGCGAACCATATTCCGCTGCGGTTGCTAAATTTGTGGGCTCTGTAGAACAAGCTTGGTTGAACGGAGAAGATGCCGTACACCATATGTCCAATTGGCAAGAGGGTAGCTTCCAATTCCGCCATGAAGTGGTTCCCTCCGCCACCCGCAATATTTTTATCAATAAACGTGAACTAATGTTAGCTAATATCTTTAAACAAGATACCTTCGCTCCTACCGCTCCCATCTATACTACCACCGCACGTCACGCTCCACCAGAACCTATTAGCCTTCGAACCGATGGCTCGGTTCGACCAGCGGCGGGTTATCATGCCAAAATTAGGCAACTGGAGCTTACCGTAACCGAATGGGCCGTCTTAATCCAGCTTACCGGACTAACCAAAGTTCAAGAAATTGCCCATGAAGCCCAACTTAGTCTGACGGTGGTGATGCAAGTTTTGGAAAAGATGGTGCAACTCGGTCTGGTTGAAATTGATGCCACCGTAGCAACGGCTTACCGCTCTGATCGCCACTTAGCAGGTACTGGACCACTTTCCCCCAGAGCTAATCCACTCAGCCGCTCCGCCCTCGCCGATGCTCGGCAAGCCTTATCGGGTAATAGCGGCGGTTCTAATAATTATCGCCCTCCTTCGCCCGCCTTTGCCCAAACTTCGCCTTACGCCGGGTCTTCTGGTTCAGGCTATAACCCGGCTCCGCCCCGGCCAGCCAATAACCCCCATCAGCCTAAGCGCGGTCTCCTTGCCAGCCTAATGGCTAAGATTCGCGGCCTTTAGAATTTATGGCTAGGCGAAAAGAAAGAGACCCCTCCCTTGTTGGATGAGTCTCTTCGTTTCCAAAAAATTTGTTAGGGGTTCAAATTTACATTAAAGAAATTTTGGGCATAGGGTTGTTCGGCTGGTCTGAAAGTGATTACACCGGTTTCGTTAGTGTATACAGTGGTATTTCTGGCAATATCCTTCTTGAAAACAGTTGTGTTACTCCCTACCGATACATTATCCCCAATCCTACATTCACCCAGAATAGAAGCGTTTACCGCTAACCCTATCCCTTTACCTAGGATGGGATATTTACCTTTGTGCGAACCAATAGTACAACCCTGTGAAACTACTAAGAAATCGTTATAGGTAGCTTTTCCCAAGACTGTACCAACAGTATGCCCAAGAAAAAAAATATTAGGCAGTGCCGTGTTATACATACATTCAAAGCTATGTAAGGCTTTGTTTAAGCCAAAAAATTTATCCAAGAGTGGACTGTAACCATATTTATC
Organism: Candidatus Chloroheliaceae bacterium; assembly: GCA_013390945.1. Classification (GTDB taxonomy): domain Bacteria; phylum Chloroflexota; class Chloroflexia; order Chloroheliales; family Chloroheliaceae; genus L227-5C. The sequence goes on along the minus strand of JACAUC010000149.1, from coordinate 1,577 downwards.
CCATATGGTGTTAGCCACAAACCATAAGAACATCGCATACTGATCTGAATATAAATGATTGAAATTTGCCTCCCCGTCTTGGTAATAGTGCTTTAAGGCAATGTGCTTAAAGCAAAATTCAACTCTTTGCAAGGCTGAGTCAATCGCATCCCTATAATCATTCAGCTGGACAGTTCTTCTGTCAGGGAAAAAATGATTTAGTTGTGCTGATAAGTATTCGCAATATTCACTTACAGTTAGAGATAATTTCATAAAGACTCTTCTCCCTCCCTTGTGTCAGTTGTAAGCGGTATATCCCAAGAACAATCGTATTTCAATTCTAATTTTGTAGCTTCCTAGAGAATATCATGGTTTAAATTTTGGTAGCCGCGTAATCAGGGCGGAAATCATGCGTTCGAGACGATTATAGCCAAATATCGGCAGCAATGCCACATAAGCTAAGCAGAAAAGGCTATAAAGCAGGCGACGACGGCGCGGAGTTCGCAGGGCCGCTACTACTTGGCGCAGCCCGGCCCGGTAGTCTTTCTTCTCAAAATAGGCGCGGGCCAAACCAAACTCAAAACTGGCCGCTATCTCTGTCTTTTGCAGTGCTTCGTGCAACTGCTTTGGCTCTAGCACCTCTTTAATATGGGCGTAGGCTCTATAGCGATGGAGGCGTAAATTAGTCAGGTCACGGCTAAGACTACCCGCGCGTTTTCGGTAAATTACCAATCTTTCATCTAGGTACTCAAACCGGAAACCCGCCCCAGCTAATCTTAGCCAGAAATCAAAATCTTCCAAGCTACGTAGACTCTCCAAAAAGCCCTTTACTCTTTCGACACATTTCCGGCGTAAAAGGGGTGCGTGCATCGGGAAATTATCTCCACCTAGTAGGAGGGGCATTATCTCCCCCGCCCGAATCCTAAAACCAAATTCCTCCGCTATAATCAGATGGGTTGGGTTATCGTCGTAAGCGTACCAATAATTGCAGTAGACTATATCACATTCAGGGTGCTGCTTTAGATAGGCTACTTGATGGGCAATTTTTTCTGCTACTATCCAGTCGTCCGCATCTAGGAACGAGATCAGTTCACCTTTGGCCGCTCTGATTCCGGTATTGCGGGCATGGGCGAGGCCACCATTGGGTTGATAGATATAGGTAATTTTCCCCGCATAATTTTCTTGGAGGTAAGTGGCAGTATCGTCCGTGCTGCCATCGTCTACCACTACGATGTCAAGGTTAGCGTAAGTTTGGTTTAGCAGACTATCGAGGGCTTCGCCAATCCAACGCCGGCAATTATAAGAAGGCATGATTACGCTAACTAGTGGATTTTCTGAATTAGGCGAGGATTCTACGGTCATGTGACCTCCTTGAAAATAGGGTTCTATCTAGGGCTAATTTTATAAACCGCTTTGCGCCAACGGGCCTTTAGCTGTAGTTGCACGGTGGTACCGATCCGCTTAAGCAAGCGGTTGTCCACTAGAATAGCCGGGTTAGCTCTTAGAATTTGTTGCAGATAGTTTAGATTGATTCGACGTTTTTGTGTCAAATATAGATGTTCAGGTTTGCTTTTGGAATCAAGCAACCGCCTTCTGAG
>JACAUC010000148.1 GCA_013390945.1 Candidatus Chloroheliaceae bacterium | reverse complement strand
CTTGCATACCTTTGGCAAGTAGCAGAAACCCTAATCGCGACTGAGCGATTGAAACTGTTAGGGATATTTGAGTCTGACGAGGCTCTTTATGAGGTAGCAGAAACCCTAATCGCGACTGAGCGATTGAAACAGGATTTAGCGGTTTCGTCTTGCATACCTTTGGCAAGTAGCAGAAACCCTAATCGCGACTGAGCGATTGAAACAATCAAACGTTTAATTAAGGCAACACATAGTGTATGAGTAGCAGAAACCCTAATCGCGACTGAGCGATTGAAACTGGCTATCCCTACGGACTAGGTAGGGATTCTGCCTAGTAGCAGAAACCCTAATCGCGACTGAGCGATTGAAACTTTTTACCCGATATAACCTGAAAGATGTTGCTACGTAGCAGAAACCCTAATCGCGACTGAGCGATTGAAACTTTCCAGTACCGCTAGGGCCGAGTAGTAAGTATACATGTAGCAGAAACCCTAATCGCGACTGAGCGATTGAAACCAACTCATCTGTAGTGAGCCAATGGTGGCCCTGAGTGTAGCAGAAACCCTAATCGCGACTGAGCGATTGAAACGACACGGATCTTCTAAGCCGATAACAACCGTTCATTTTGTAGCAGAAACCCTAATCGCGACTGAGCGATTGAAACGACTTTTCTTACCAGAGTTAGCAGCCGCAATGCTAGGTAGCAGAAACCCTAATCGCGACTGAGCGATTGAAACATGCGATTATACGTGTGCAATTAGCATAACTTAGACTAATGTAGCAGAAACCCTAATCGCGACTGAGCGATTGAAACTGAGAACCCCGCGAAAAACCTCTTAATCAACTCATTGTAGCAGAAACCCTAATCGCGACTGAGCGATTGAAACTGACTACGCATGGACGTTCCCTAGTGGTATGCAGGTGTAGCAGAAACCCTAATCGCGACTGAGCGATTGAAACTCCCGCAGTGCCCCCACGATCTGTTCAGTTGTGTAGTAGCAGAAACCCTAATCGCGACTGAGCGATTGAAACTAGCCATCAAAACGCCTGCCGCTCCTCCGAACGGCGTAGCAGAAACCCTAATCGCGACTGAGCGATTGAAACATAAAGAACGGATCGCCCTTTGCGCCCTGAGTTACCAAGTAGCAGAAACCCTAATCGCGACTGAGCGATTGAAACCGGCCATGCTTGGTATAGCTGTAAGCTCACTTAGCCCGTAGCAGAAACCCTAATCGCGACTGAGCGATTGAAACAAACGGGCTTTTTGCCTTCGTTTCGAAGGTAAGGGTAGCAGAAACCCTAATCGCGACTGAGCGATTGAAACCGTAAAACACTAGTCCGGCCCGCCGCGCAATAAATGGTAGCAGAAACCCTAATCGCGACTGAGCGATTGAAACTGTCTCGTAGTTTTAGATCGCGGTTGACTGGCAAGGTAGCAGAAACCCTAATCGCGACTGAGCGATTGAAACTCTTATCGCCGACGACTCCACCTTCGGCCCGGAAGCGTAGCAGAAACCCTAATCGCGACTGAGCGATTGAAACGTCTCTAGGAAGCAACAAGCCAAATCGTTCATATATCGTAGCAGAAACCCTAATCGCGACTGAGCGATTGAAACGGACACTGATAAAAAGGGAAAATTCAAGGGCCAGCTAACGTAGCAGAAACCCTAATCGCGACTGAGCGATTGAAACGACTCATATCTTTCTGCAGGATCAATCGCGGCATGGAGTAGCAGAAACCCTAATCGCGACTGAGCGATTGAAACAAAATGGCACAACAAGTGAAACAAGCCAAGCCAGGTACGTAGCAGAAACCCTAATCGCGACTGAGCGATTGAAACGTAGTGGGGCGAAGATTTAGGGAGGGACTCCATTCGCGTAGCAGAAACCCTAATCGCGACTGAGCGATTGAAACAACTATATTCTTAACAAAATCCCCGATAGGTTTACAGTAGCAGAAACCCTAATCGCGACTGAGCGATTGAAACGGAAACTGTAAGGGCCGCAAGCCCCAGCGAAGATTTTGTAGCAGAAACCCTAATCGCGACTGAGCGATTGAAACTATTGGCGCACAATTTTTTCGGATTCGGTTTCGGTAATGTAGCAGAAACCCTAATCGCGACTGAGCGATTGAAACAGTACCGTACTCGAACTTTACCCCTACCGTAGCCCGCGTAGCAGAAACCCTAATCGCGACTGAGCGATTGAAACGTTTAGCAAAAGCAATAGGAAAATAGGAAAATAAAGGTAGCAGAAACCCTAATCGCGACTGAGCGATTGAAACTGGGAAGAATCGCTTCACCATCGCCCCCGCCAACGTTGTAGCAGAAACCCTAATCGCGACTGAGCGATTGAAACCTTGAGACCACAGGCTGCTATTAGCTAGGGCGGGTGTTGGGTAGCAGAAACCCTAATCGCGACTGAGCGATTGAAACTCCCCTCCGGCCCCTGGCTGCTGCGCTTCTTGTTGTGGTAGCAGAAACCCTAATCGCGACTGAGCGATTGAAACCAATTGCAAAGCTGGAAAAGCTAACCGGAATTGCAAGGTAGCAGAAACCCTAATCGCGACTGAGCGATTGAAACTGCAGGGCTACTATATGCGCGGCAATTTCCGCGTCGTAGCAGAAACCCTAATCGCGACTGAGCGATTGAAACATGTGTGCAGATTTGCCCGGCCTTGCCTCAAATCTAGTAGCAGAAACCCTAATCGCGACTGAGCGATTGAAACGTTTATATTGAAACGTTTATAACGAAGGCGGGAGGCATTAAGATGAACCTAGGTAGCAGAAACCCTAATCGCGACTGAGCGATTGAAACCAATAAATGCGGGCGCGAAATAACTTAAAGTATTCCTTGTAGCAGAAACCCTAATCGCGACTGAGCGATTGAAACTTAGAATTTACCACCAAGTCCCGCCTCCCCCACCTAGTAGCAGAAACCCTAATCGCGACTGAGCGATTGAAACAAAGCACCTCAGAACGTCTTAAAACTAGGTTATAGGGTAGCAGAAACCCTAATCGCGACTGAGCGATTGAAACGCTCAGAAACTAGTTCTATACGTTTGTGCTTTACCGGTAGCAGAAACCCTAATCGCGACTGAGCGATTGAAACAATTAGGCTTATCCGCAGATGACTTGGCAGCAAAGGTAGCAGAAACCCTAATCGCGACTGAGCGATTGAAACTCTTCCATAAATAATAAATAGCTGCTCGATCTGGAGCCGTGCGTATAACTATAGCTCTGGTAAGTCCCGTCAAATGGAGAAGCCTTGTAGCAATCAGAGCTCCTTTTGGGCTTAAAGCGGAGTCCAATGCAAACGGATCAGTAAGCGTCTGGTTTTGAAGGGTCTCCATTTGTCGTAGAATCTTTTTGGCCTCAACTTCTCAAAAACGGTCAATGTTGTAAATTGGGTATGTTTACTCATGTATTTTGAAAAACTTTGTTATATAATTACGTGGTGAGGGTTTTCCAAAAAGGAACAATAACTTTAAAGCGGTGCTTATGCTATGGTTTACAATGTTAGTAGCCATAATACCGTATTACATATCAGGAGGTGAGACACGCAATGCGTTTGTTGAATTTTTCGCATCCCCTAACTAATTCTCAAATTAGCCAAGTTGAAAACCTGACGCAACTAAAGATAGAAACCGTGCGCGATGTAAGAGTACAGTTTGACATTACACAGGAATTTGTGCCGCAAGTTGTGAAGATGGTAGAGGAATTAGCTATAAGTTCCGAGGAGTGGCAAACCGAAGCTTGGTTGTTGGTTTTACCTTCTTTGAACTATATCTCGACTATCTTGCTGGCAGAATTGCACGGACGAATAGGGCGGTTTCCTACCATTATTCGGTTACGCCCTGGTGCAAATACCCTTGTCAATAGTTTTGAGGTAGCCGAAATTATTAGCTTGGACGGGGTACGCAACGCTGCCCGCACCCGTCGTTAGCATAAGAATAGAATAGAAAGGAAAATGCAATGGCAACTTTGGCAATCGGCGCAATCGGTGCAACTCCCTACACTGAGGTAAAATATAAATTTTCGGATGGAGAGGCTATTACCTCGAAATACCCGATTCACGCCTTAATTCAGCGTAAAAGTATAAAATTTGACAAGACTATAGTTCTTCTTACTGACGGAGCAAGAGAAAAGCATTGGGATGGTGATACAGGGATGCAAGCAGCCCTTAAGATTACGGGTAAGGCAGGAGAAATCTGTGATGTAAGCATCAAGGATGGTAAAAATGAAGGTGAATTGTGGATCATCTTTGATGCAATTGTCGAAAATGTTAGCAATGGCGATGAGCTATATATAGACATTACGCAAGGTTTTCGTCACCTGCCGGTGCTGCTGCTGATAGCCTGCACCTATTTGCGGGCGGCCCGGAACATAACAATTAAAAGCATTTCCTATGGTGCTTTTGAATCGGGTACTAAGGAACAGCAGAATGGAAGACTAGTTGTGACAGAATGTGACGTTTTCGAGTTGCTTCCTTATGTAGCACTTTTCGATTGGAGTAACGCAACAGAAGCCTTCCAGCGTTCGGGCGATGCTGGGGTGCTGGCGGAACTGCTTCGCACTAGTGCGAAAGGTCTCCATCCTAATGTTTCCAAGCCGCTGAATAACGTCGCACAAAAGTTGGATAACGTTACCCTCGCGCTCGAACTAGCTCGCCCAGAAGAGGCCAGTGCCGAAGTTAAAGAATTAACCAAGGAATTGGAAATTGGACAGGAAAGTCTCAAGCAGTATGCTAAACCGTTTGCCCTGCTCAATACCCTGATTAGTACCACTTTTGAGAAAATTGGTCTACCTCAGACAAGAACAGGCACGTCCAGCCTTGAAAGTAAGCTAGAAACCCAGCGCAATCTGATAAAGTGGTATGAGAGTAAGAAGCGCCTAGCACTGGCAGTTTTATTAGCCCGTGAGTGGTTGGTTTCTGAACACATGGTGGTAATCAAGGGGGTTAACAAAATTGACAATTACGATGACAGAGAAGATGCTAGTTACGATCTTGGTAATAACCAGAAAACCTCACCAAAAATGCACAATGTATGGAAAAAGCTTCATAGAGTGCGAAACGATATTGCTCATATGGGACAAACCAACCAAACCAACAATAGGATAACAGCTAGGAGCCTTCAGTCCGAGATTAAAGCTACGCTTAAGATGCTTGACAATGTAGAGTAGCCACTTCAGAGAAGGAAGTAATGCCCTACATTTATCTTGCTACAATTGGGCAACGTCCACAAGCAGTGACAGTGGCCTTTGACCGACTAAAAGAACGCTACCACTATGAGCGGATCGGGTTGTTGCATACCGACCCGGTACGTTCAGGTATTGCTGCTCCACTTCGGGAATTATCGGACCAAATCTGCCGTGCCTACCCGGAAATAGCGGTGGATAAGCACGAGATAAAAGACCTGAACGGTCATTCGCTGCTAGACATTGAAGACGATACTTCGGCGGAAGCTTACTTTTACGGGATAATAGATGCGCTGTTAGGTTACAAGCAGCAGGGATATAACATTCATTTGATGGTAGCAGGTGGGCGCAAGGCAATGAGCGTCTATGCGGTTTACGCCGCTTCCTTATTGCTTGACGAATTTGATGGGGTCTGGACGGTATTAACACCTAGAGACCTAATGGAAAGTGGTGCTTATCACGTCAAGCCGTCTGAATGTGAGCGTGTTAAACTTACGCATTTGCCTTTCCTGCCATCTCGTTTTGCGCCTAATACGCTCGAAGCACTCACCCGTAAAGATATTATTGAGCATTTAGACCAGCGCAAAAATCGTAAAGAGATTCTGATGGCAAGGCTAACCCCCTCGCAAAGACGAATTGCAAATACACTCGCTTTACACGACGATTTTACCGATGACCAAATTGCTGATCTGTTGGTACTATCAGTCAGGACGGTGCAACGCCATTTGCAAGATATTTATAACACTATGCGAACGGTCTTTGATTTTGGTGATAAAATCCGCGATGTACGCTTGGCATTAATTAAAATTATGAAAGGTTGGGAATAATGCCTCCAAATGACTCTGAGTTTATATTGCTGGCGGTAGATACTAGTGGAATCCAATCTTATATCTTTGGTAGCAATCGCCTCAAGGAAAATATTGGCGCGTCTTATCTGGTCAAACAGGCCACCGAAGACTGGGTTTTTGAAGCTCTAGGGACTGTCGCCCCCAAAAACAATCTCGATGCTGGAAATGGACTTGATGAAACCAAAGATATTATCACCCATAACCTTGATGCAGAAGTAGTTTACGCTGGTGGTGGTAATTTCATAGCGTTGTTTCGGGAGGCAGAAGCCGCGAGAAAATTTACGCGTGAGCTTTCTATTAGGGTGTTGCTAGAAGCACCAGGCTTGAAGCTGGACGTTTACCAAGATAAGTTTGAGTGGACTGGAACCGGGCTGGGCGAGGCAGTTAAGACTCTGCTGGGAAACATGAAAGAAGCGCGAGGGAAAAAGCCACTTTCTACTCCTTTGTTGGGGTTGGGTGTAACGGTAATGTGCCAGTCTACCGCTATGCCTGCCGTTCAAATAGATGAGGATGAGAGACCCGTTTCTGCCGAAATAGCCGCCAAACTTGCAGCAGCCGGGTCAGCGAATGTTCGGTTAAAGCGTGAACTCCATCCGCAAGATGGATATATCTATCCATTAGACCTTGATGATCTGGGGCGAAGCGAGGGAGAAAACAGTTATATTGCGGTTGTTCACGCGGATGGCAACGGTATGGGTATTATTATCAGCGAATTTGGCAAAGAAACAAACAACCGCGAATACATCCGCAAGATGCGCCAATTTTCGAAACAGGTCAACACCATCTCTACACAAGCCATGCAGAAGGTAATTGAACTACTTCAGCAAAAAATCGTGACCGACAACGGTATTAGAAAAATACAAGGATCAAATTCGGTAGCTGACCTTGGGCTTAAACGCAAAAACGGCTCTTATCTCCTGCCAATGCGTCCGCTTGTTTTCGGTGGCGACGATACTACTTTTGTCTGCGATGGAAGGGTTGGTCTATCATTGGCGACCACATACTTGGCGGCGTTTGAGGAGGCGGCTAGAGATCAAGGTCTGACACTTTCGGCTTGCGCTGGTATCTCCATTGTAAAAGCACATTACCCTTTTGCACGAGCCTATCAGCTTGCCGAAGAATTATGTGCGGAAGCCAAGAAGTTCCGGCGAGAAAATTTCAGTGAAGGTGGGGGTGCCTTAGATTGGTATTTCAGCGCGGGAGGGTTGTACGATGAACTGGAAAAAATGCGTGAACGTGAGTTTACCGTCAAAAGTGGTAAGCTGACTATGCGCTCGGTTAGTCTCGGCAGCGAAGGCAAAGAACGTACTTGGGGAGAGATAAGGCGTATTACTCAGGAGTTCGAGAATGATTGGGCCGACAAACGTAACAAAACTAAAGCCCTGCGGGATGTTTTGCGTGAGGGACCAGAAGCAGTAGAACGGTTTTGCCACATTTATGGTGTTGACCTCCCTGCTTATGGAGCTTTTTCTAAAACTGGCTGGAGCAAAAATCGGTGCGGGTATTTTGACGCGCTAGAACTAATGGACATCTTTATAGATTTGACCCAATAAACTATAACAAAAAGGAACTACCGCAACTATGATTCTAACCCTGATAGTTACACTTCTTAGTGATACAACCTTCGGACGCGGCGATGGTGTGGCGGGATTGGTGGATGAGGAAATCGAACATGATCCAGCTACGGGCTTGCCTTTCATACGTGGGCGAACCCTCAAGGGGCTGATAGTAGAAGAATGTGCCAACCTCCTTTACGCCTTGGATAAAACTCCGACTATTGGAGATCTGCGCCCAGTGGCGGAATGGCTTTTCGGTAGTGGCGGCAGCACCTTGAATGATGGGGCGCACCTGCATATTGGACGAGGGGAATTGCCTGATGATTTGCGACGGCAAGTGTTGGCAAGTGGTTACAAGGCTTCAGAAATTCTAGATTCACTCACCACCATTCGCCGTCAAACTGCTATAGATGAAGAGACCAGTATATCGGCTAGTGGGAGTTTACGCTCTTCCAGAGTCTTGTTGCGGGATCTAAACTTCCGAGCCGTACTGGAATTTGACCAAGAGCCGACGGCAAACCACCTAGCCTTGCTATCGGCTTGTGTCGCTTCGGTACGTCGGGCGGGAAGCGGACGCAATCGAGGACGGGGACGGGTTGCCCTGAAAATCGAAGGCGATCAGGAAAGTTTTGAAAAGCGGCTAGAGGAGTTTGAGCAATTAATCAAAAAGGGGATTGTATGAAGATTGTAGCCTATCGTATCACTCTCTTGGAGCCGGTGCTAGTTACATCCCTAAATGGTGATCCAAACAGTGCTATCTCCCACGATTATTTGCCGGGTAGTGTGCTGAAGGGAACGCTTATTGGTCTGGCTATGAGACAGGCTAAATTATCAGAACTCGATCTAGCTGACTCTACTACCCGTCGTCGCTTTTTCGATGGAAATACGCGCTTCCTCAATGGCTATCTAAGGCTGGTCGGCAAGCGTTCCGTGCCTGCTCCCCGTTCTTGGGAGCAACTCAAGTATGCCGAAAATGACACACAAAAGAGCGAGATTTTAGACAGGGCTATAATTGAAACAAAAAAAACCACAGGTAAAACCAAATCGTTAGCAGATAAATTTACGGTCTTCCCCATAAACGATTCTAAGGTTTACGTAGAAAAACCGCAGCATGTGATTAACATTCATACCGAACGCGAACGTAAACTTGGTCGCTCTGCTGGTAAAGATAGTAAGGGTAACAGTAACGGAACGATTTACCGTTATGAGGCACTGGAGGCTGGGCAAACTTTCGAGGCCCATATTCTGTGCGATGAAGATAGCGATGCTCCTTATTTCGCCAAATTAATCAAGGATCACCCTTCTGTTGTAATTGGTGGGTCGCGTTCGGCGGGTTACGGACGGGTTGTACTTCACGATATACAGGTCAAAGAATTTGAGCGGGAAGTAGGGGGTAAAATTGTAGCACCGTCAGATTCCCATATGATCCTTACGCTCCTGAGCGATACTATTTTACGTGATAAGAACGGACAATACTCCCCAGATGTACCAACCTTATTAGCTGCGTTAGCCGCCCGGTTAAACAAAGACGTTGAACATCATCTGACTACCGAAAAAGTTTTCAAGAGCGAAAGCATTGCAGGTGGCTTTAACCGAAAATGGGGTTTGCCTCTTCCCCAAGTTCAGGCTCTTGCAATGGGTAGCGTCTTTGTCATTGACCTGACTCGGTTGTCGGATGCAGAACGGACGGGCTTGTCTGAGAAGTTGCAATCTCTTGAATGGTTGGGTTTGGGCGAACGTCGGTCAGATGGGTTTGGACGAGTAGCAATTGGCTGGCAGCAACATGAAAAACTCGAAAAGCAAGATATACCCAAGGACTCTTCTCAAAGCCAAGTAAACCTGACCAAGGAGTCGGATCTGCTTTGGCAAAAGATGAAAGAGCGCATAAAGCGGCGAAAAACTGACCTAAAGCAGGTTGAAGAGGCTAATCGGTTGGAATTAAGGCACTTGCCACCTACCAGTCAGCTAAACCGCTTGCGGCAGCAGATAACTTCAGCATTGCTTAAAAGTCCGCCTGATACAAACGTCATAACCTATTTCTTCACTGATATAAATGGCAAACGAGCCGAGGAGCATTTCAAGCGGGCGCGGGTTAAGGACAAGCCTATGAAAGATTGGCTCATAGACCAAGCGCAAGAATCTGACAAGTACTCTGCCTTACGCTTGATAGATGCGATGTTAGCTAGAGCGGCCAAGCTAAACCAGAAAGAAGAAAGTCAAAGAGGGGTTGGAAATGAATGATCTACGTAAACCGTTGTGGGACAGTCAGAAGTCTCGCCAACTGGTCAAACGGATTGTGGTGGAAGGTCGGTTGATTTTGCAAACCCCAGCCCATTTTGGCAGTGGCGATGAGCAAGGTTCACTTTTACCACTCGTTTTAGACGAAGTGACAGGTCAACCTTTGCTCACTGGAGCCTCCCTTGCTGGAGCATTACGGAGCTATTTGTGGACGCTAGAACAAGGCTACGGAAAGAAGCAGGCCGCTGGTGGTATGACGGCGAAACTCTTTGGTGGAGTACGTGAAAGTGATAAAGGCGCACAAAGTAGCCTGATTGTAGATGATGCCTATGGCAAGAATGTTCAGACTGAGTTACGGGATGGCGTAAAAATTAGTGCCGCTTCACGCACTGCCGAAGAAGACAAGCTTTATACCTTTATGGTCTGGTCTGCTGGAGTAAGTTTTGACTTGCGCTTTGAATTGCTTATTTCCCAAGGCAAAGCGGAAGAAGAAGCAGAGTTACGGCAAGCTTTGGCAAATGCCTTGAACGGCTTGCAAAATGGTCAGATTACCTTGGGAGCGCGTAAACACCGAGGTTTTGGACGAGTTACTATTGCGGAGTGGCGCGTCCGAGAATTTGACTTGCAAAAACCGAATGATCTGATCGCTTGGGTCAGAGAAGGTGGGATAACACCTGTACCTGCCGGGAATATCAGCAAAGATATTTTCACCTTGTTAAAAACTACTGATATAGAAGACAAGCGCGAAAGATTTACAATGACGGCTAATTTCGCCCTGGAAGATTCGGTGCTTATCCGGGCAGATAGCACAGTGGCAGATATGGCGCATCTACATTCAAATGGTAAGCCTGTAGTGAGTGGAACCAGCCTTGCCGGAGTAATTCGCGCTCGTGCTATGAAAATTGCTCAAACTCTAAAAATTTCGCAGAGCAAAGAGCAGAGCAAAGAGTGGCTGGATGAGATGTTTGGGGCTTACGGTGAGAATAAAGATAAAAATCGGACAGCCAGCCGAGTCACTATTGAGGAACGTGAAATTGAACAGGGTGAGATCGAAAAATGGGTACAGAGTCGAGTCGCGATTGACCGTTTTACAGGCGGTGCGCTAGATACCGCTTTGTTTAACCAGCAACCCCACTTTGGCGGTATGGTACAGGTTAATTTGGAATTGCGCCAACCGAAACCCCGCGAAATTGCTTTGTTGCTCTTGGTCTTAAAGGATTTATGGACGGGCGACCTGCCCATTGGCGGTGAGAGCAGTGTGGGCCGAGGACGGCTACGGGGGCAATCGGCCAAGCTTCAGTTCGACGGTCAAGAGTGGGTACTTTCGGCGGACAAAAAAGGCTTGAAGATTGAGGGTGATGCTGCATCACTGGAAAAGTACGTTAAAGAACTCAGCAAGGAGGTTAGCCCAGTATGACACGAACACGTGGGGAAGGTAAAGTAACCTTTAATTATCCTCAGCCTCCTGAAAAGGGTAAGGCAATAGGGGAATGGCTGACAACTCAGGCAGAAGGTTACACCGAAACCTTTTATTTGCTTGCCCATGCCGATGATGGCGTTATCTGGGGCAGGTTGTCAGGTGGTAAGCTTGTAACTGCACCTGTAAGTCCTGCGCTAAACGATGAGACCTTGCAAAATGCGCGGCTATTCAGTAAAGGCATAGAGATTTATTTGTGGCGCGATGGTGATGGGAATTTCCAGGCACGTAGTATCAAGGATGGTGAGGGTAATGCGCGGCAATATTTTGATGAGGCTCAAATTTTGTGGGGAACCCATTCCGAGCCGACACAAGGTGGCTTCACCTTAATGAGTGACGGCGCGCAGGGTTTACGACATTCTGTGCCGATTGAAGTCAAAGCCCATGGAAGAGGACGACCTTTAAGACTGAAGCTAAGGCATTACTTAGACGAAGACGATAAGGGCTTTGTGCGGGTGGCTTATAGTCGCCTAGTTGATTTAACTGCGAACGATTAAGGAAGGAAGATAGCCATGACCAATCCTAACGAGGCACACGCTCCCTATAACTTTATACCACTGCCTGACAAAGTGGCGAAGGCCGAAACTTTGCCCGATCACGACTGCTATGATACCACTCGTAAGAGCGGTTACTTTGATGTGACGCTGACCACCGAAACGCCCCTTTATATCCGGGGCTTGATCACCCAGCAAGAAGCTTCCCAGAGAGACGAACACAAAAACAAGCCAGATTTCTTTCAATATGGCGGCAAGCCTGTTATCCCAGGTAGCAGCCTGCGTGGAATGCTTCGCAATCTGGTAGAGATTATTGCCTTCGGGAAAATAGCCCAAGTGAGTGGTAAGCCCAAAATTTTCTTTCGGGCGGTGGCGGCTGATAAAAATGACCCACTTGGCGAGGACTACAAGAGAATGGTGGGTCAGCTTGGAGCAAATGTCAGAGCCGGGTATCTTGAAAAAAAGGCTGGTGAATGGTATGTAAGGCCAGCAAAACCTTATCAAGGAGGTAAGACTTTTGCCAAAGTCAGAGATTTAGACCCTTCTGGAAGTATTTCAAAAGAGGCTCCCACTCTACCAAATTTAATTCATCTTAATGATCGCGATTATAAGGTTCAATATCACAACGTTGTGATTACTGAACCTCCCCTTGATACTAGAGGTGGTTTAAGATGCAGTGTTCGTTCCCTAAGATCAGGTGAGAAACGCAGTGGAGTATTAGTATGTACCGGAAATATGGCCGAGTCTAGCACTGCGGATAGCAGGGGTAAGGTAAGAACAGGGCGGAGAAATTTTACCTTCGTGTTTGAAGCGGATTTAGATTCAAACGTAAAGCTGATTCAAATTGCACCCCAAGCCGTGAAAGATTACCTTGAAGGATTAACACCCTTTCAAACCGAGAAGCCACCTTTTGAGGCTGATTCTGGTTGTCTGGTTGAAGGTCGTCCCATATTCTATGTAACTCCTACTAAGGCTATGGGTGGAATGATTCACTATTTTGGACATGCACCTTTCTTCCGCGTTCCCGCAACTTTAACGGATGCTTCTGGCAAGATACGGGCTGTAACACCTAAAGATTTTATTCCTTCTGAGATTGGGACTAATCTAAACCACTATGATATAGCCGAGGCGATGTTTGGATATGTGGGCAAAGGGGATAAAAGTGATAAAAAGGTTAAGCAGGGGGACAAATCACGGGCTTATGCTTCCCGCATCTCGGTGGGTGCGGCCCAAGTGGTTGAAGGACAAACCGATTTTTACGAGGCTGCATTTTCTCCCAAAGTTCTCGGTGGCCCTAAACCGACTACTTTCCAGCACTATCTTGAGCAACCTAACGGTAAAGATACTCCCAAAATCCAATTATACCATTATGGGAATAAGGCCAAAATTCGAGGACACAAACTCTACTGGCGACAAGAAGATGTTAAGGTAGGAGACGTTAGGGCAACTGAGCCGATTGCACCCAATGATACTCAGCATACCAGCATGTCTCCGGTTAGACACGGCATTAGCTTTACATTCCGGGTGCATTTCGATAATCTCTCCGAGGTGGAGCTAGGAGCGTTAGCTTGGGCCTTAACCTTGCCAGCTTCTCCAGAACAGCGTCACCAACTTGGTATGGGCAAGCCCTACGGTATGGGTGTTGTAAAACTAACCGCCCATTTGTTTCTTGTTGACCGGGTGAAGCGGTATACCACCCTATTCAGTCCTAATAGCTGGGAAGAAGCGGTCAAAGAAGAACCAACTACAGATTACATCAAGGAATTTGAGCAGTATATTTGTAGTGCAATTGGGCATCGTGGCAAATTCAGGAATATACCCCGGATCAAGGAATTAGTCACCATGTTGCAGCCACGTCCGAAGGGCGCAATATTTAACTATATGCAAATCGAGGGGGCGATGGGTAACGAATACAAAGAGCGTCCGGTGCTGCCCAAGCCAAGCGATTTGTTCCAGATAGAGGAAAGTGGTTCCACTTCTGACTTTGAGGTGGGAAAACGTGTAAGTGGCAAAGTTGTTAAGAAAGTAAACGCAGGGGAGGACTATCAGGTCAAGTTGGACGAAAAATATGGTGGTAAAACTATTAACCTGAAATCCGATAACCAACTTCATGTTGCTGGATCTCCAACCTATTTATCGGTCGAACCGGGGAACGATCAAAATAACCTTGGCGTTACTTTCAAACCCATCAGTGCCAAGGAAGCTCGAAAATACCCAGATTGAATAGGTAGCTGTGATTTTTTTGAGAAATATGGGGCATTACGGTAGCACCCCATTAAGTGGTGAGGGCATTAACCTGCTTTTTAGCTGGTCTTCC
>JACAUC010000147.1 GCA_013390945.1 Candidatus Chloroheliaceae bacterium | reverse complement strand
TAGACTGGTCGTAGACTGGTCGTAGACTGGTCGTAGACTGGTCGTAGACTGGTCTCTGCATTAGCCGCATTTTATTGTATTATATCAGGTAAGAAGGGGGTTCATTAAGCGTAGACTGGTCTTTGTTGCTCAGCTTGAGCCTGTTGATATAGCTTTGCTTATGCCCGAACTATTTATATTATTCGGTAAAAGTGCTATAATCGGTTTGAGTTTAAGTAAAAGAAAAAGGCACGTTACTAACCGTACCTCTTACTTAAAAATAGATGATATTCTTTTCTTCCCAAGATTAGTATATCACATCGTCGGCTGAAGATCATTCTATGCCTTTGCTGTAATAACGCGGAAAACAACCCGATTAAGGGAATTCTATCCTATGAAATTAACAGGTTCGCAATACAAACTATTTACTGAAGCACTTTTATCTGCCTTCCCCTCCCAGCCGGATTTAAGCTGGATGGTCAGGACTCGGCTTAACCAGAATCTCGAAGCAATAGCTAAGGGCGATAATCTTAGAGATATTGTATCCAACCTAATTAAATGGGCAGAGGCAGACGGTCGGACAAATGAATTGCTAAATGCGGCCTGTCAAGAGAAGCCGGGCAACCCTGAACTAAAGGCTTTTGCCGCACAGTTGGAACGCGAACAAAGAGAGGCCGAGCCGAAAACTACGCCTGTCAAAACCGACGAATCAGACCAGACCAACAATCCAACGTTGCAACAGACCTACCTCAGAAGATTGGTGGAGCGAATAGGCACACTCAATTTGGCCCAGATCAACCCCGACCAATCGAGGGGCATCAATCTGGAAGATGTTTATGTGGACTCGCCTACCCCACTGACACTAAGCGTGGAAGTTAAAAACTGGCGGGTGATTGATTGGTGGCTAACCCGTACCGACCAACCTACACCCAACCCGGATAGGAACCGCACCGAGCCACCGCGTGATAAACCGGAGAAGTTTGGCTACCAAAATGCGCCTTTTGAAACCCTGATAGCAAAGTTAAACACCGAAATTGAAAGCTACCGACAGGCCAACCCCAAAGCAAAACCCGATAAGGAATACTCACCGAGAAATGAATGGAGCAATGGGGTTAAGAAAGATGTAGTTCGGCTACACCTGAATCATTTGGCTGCCGCTTGTGACCGTTTGGTAATTTTAGGTGCGCCGGGCAGTGGGAAAAGCACTTTCGTCCGCTATCTGGCTTTGTGCCTTGCGGGTGCTTGCCTGGCTAATTGGACACGTCACGCCAGCCTAGAAACGCTCGATAACTGGTGGCATAAGCAGTTGATACCAATCTATATCGAGTTGCGTCGCTTTGTCTCCTCGGCTTATTTCCCCCAAAATATTGCTGACTTGGCTACTGCCGATCACTTGTGATTAGTTAGATATATTGAGGAGAAGCCATTACATTTAAGTCTAGGTTATTTTTAGATTTTAATTTGTCAAAATTAAAATGGTCTTAATAGTTAACATAATACAAACTAAAATACATTTTATAAATGCTAGTTTATTCGTTAAGGACTATAATATAGCCATTATAGTAATATTCGATTTAAGATTATTTTGGTATTATGGACTATTTTGTTGTGTCTATTTAGTTTGAAAAGCCCGTGAACGGTTACAGGATAACAGCTTTTCGTTCGCTCTCGTTGCTTATTCTTAACCTTAATCCAAACCACAACTATAGAAGCTACCAGCAGAGCGGTTGGCACACGTTTGACGGCTTCGGTCAAATTCTGGATAAAGGTCAGGTTCGAGTTAAAATCTCCGGCGCGTGGTTTGCCACGTGCGCCCTTAATGTTGCGGATGAAGGCTACCAATTCGTCAATCAAGATAACACAAGGGCCAACCTTGCGAAAAAGTTCGACCAAACTATTAGCACCCGGCGCAGCCCCGCCTGCATCGACCTCCGCCACCAGT
Organism: Candidatus Chloroheliaceae bacterium; assembly: GCA_013390945.1. Taxonomy (GTDB): domain Bacteria; phylum Chloroflexota; class Chloroflexia; order Chloroheliales; family Chloroheliaceae; genus L227-5C. The sequence goes on along the minus strand of JACAUC010000147.1, from coordinate 12,291 downwards.
TGATGACCCTGAAAGCCGCCTAACTGGTAAGCCATCTCACCCCAAAGCGTATAAACCTCAACTCCTTCTGGAAGGATACGCGAAAGGCGATAGGGGTCAAGGGCTGTCCCAACCAGTACGGCTACTTGGGCGGAAGTCGGCGCCACTACTCTTTAACAATTCGGCTACCGCCGGAACCTGCGCGGCTTTTTCAGGCTCTTTGACCAGATAATAAAGAGCCAGCATCGTGTGGGTTTTGCCACCACCGAAGGCCGTTTTAAGCTGGATAACCGGGGCCGTGCCATCGCCTTTAAGACGTTCTAGGGCTGAAAGCAGCAGGCTTTTCATGCCATTGGTCAGGTAGGTGCGGCGGAAGAACTCAACCGGATCGCCATATTCTTTCCCGGCCTCACCACTGATAACCTCGGCTAGATCAGCGGCAAATTCTGCTTGGTGATAGCGTCCGGCCTGTACGTCAGGATGTGGTGTAATTGCGTCGCGCCATGGCGTTAGTTGTAGCTGCTGGGTCATTGGCTTAATTTCCTCTTCCTAGCTGGTGGTCTGGTCAATAAAGTTACTGCTCAAAATTAATTATCCGGTATAGCCACATTTGCCTACACGTGGTGAGTTCACCACTGGCCGGAGGTAATCGGCATGTTTTTTGTGGGCATTGGCGTGTTTCTCGCAAAGCCAGCCCCCTATATCCCAGATACATTCCATACATATTTGGGTGCTGTCCGCCTCTTTTCCTTTCGCGCATTTTTCGCAGGTTATCACAGGCGGTTCGTTGCGGGCCATCAGGCAGACGGTGGATTGTTTGCCGATAGCTTCACCTTCGCGTTCACCGACTACTTTTAGCTTGAGATGAGTGGTAGTGCCATAATCATACTCGTAGGTAAATTCGTGGCCGACCGCCATAATCATTTCTAGCCTAGCTCCGCGCATATTCTTTTCTTTGGCAGTGGATTCTTCATCCAGCATTGAAACATAAAGAAAAGGGCCAATTTCAAAAGCACTTAAATGACCGCAACATTCTAGCCAGATATAGCGCAGAAAACTGTCCAAATTGACCAGACTGGCGTAAGCTGGTATTTCCAAGTGCATCCAGTAGGCAGAACGGTAGCTTCCCTCGACCACCAGATGAAAATAGCGGGTTTGGGGCCATTTCTTGTGGCTCAGTTTAGGAATAGCCACTATCAAAGGAGCCTGTTTGTACCGTTGGGGGCAACGCTCCAAATGAGCGATCATCTCCTCTTTGCCAAACTTCTCTTGACAAAAAGAGCATTTCCCAATGCTGGCTGTTATAGCTGCTAATTTATCTTCCATCTTTCCTTTCCTTTTTTGTCAGGTGTCAGGTGTTAGGCATCAGGTGTCGGGTGCTAGGTATCAGGTGTCAGGAATTATCTGTTCCCCGATACCCGATACCCGTCCTCCGATACCCGTCACCCACTAATAAATCATGTTCAAGTGCTTTATTGTGCTGGTCAGATCAGTGATGAAATCCTGATAGGCACTCAGACGCTCTAGCTGTTTCAAATCTATGGATAGTCCTAATGACGGATATAAATTACCTCGCTCTACTCGCGTTGCTTTCGAACGTTTAGCATTTGCTTTTCGCAATGCTTCTTCTAGGGTTTGCTTTGGGTCGGTATTACCTTCTATAGCAGCAGGAGATAACGGCAACCCTAATTGAACTGGCGTAAGATCAGTGTCCATTTCACGGCAAAGAGTTTGTACGTCGGCCAATAACCAAGCTTCAATCATCCGAATGGGAATGATCGGAAGCAATTGTTTGCACACCCCCAAAGATTGCCTATGTACCTCATCATAACCCGGCTGAAATTGGAACTGAATGGTTTTGGCTCTGGTACGCTTATCCGCATCATTATGGACAAGTAGGGCATGATGGTTATTAGCAAAATGGGCAGCTTGTAAAATCCGCTTGGCTTGACTGATCTTTCCTTTTGGTGTCAAAAATTCGTTAACTGGAAACGGCTCAACCACTTCTATATGAGGAACATTGTGTTGTGTAAAAATAGATTGGCAAGCTCGCACCACCAGTGGCTGAAGAAAAGCCATATCGGTCGGGCCTTCGGTATAGAACACAAGCGCAAGCTGAGGCTTCATAAACGTACCTCTTCCAATTTACGACGTGCCCGGTTAAGATCCGCTCCGTTCAAATACCGAATTACCTGCATCAGAGTGTAAGCCTGTTCCGGCCTTAGAGCAACATCCTGTTTAGTTCGGTCAGTTACTACAGGTTCCATCCTAGTCACTCGTATTGGCACTTTAGTGTCTTTACCATAGAAGGTGCTAACACCATAAGCCACTAGTAAATTATTAACTACCTCCTCTTGACTGACGAAAGTAGGTGAATGAGTGTTAACTAATAACTGGCGTAAAGGTTCTTGTTGTTCCTCATAAGCGGAAAAATCAGTTACCATCAGAGTGAATAGATGAGCCAGATGTTTGAAACAAGCCGGATGAACCCCATTTTCAGGTTCTTCCAAACAGAGCAAACCTGACTGCTCCGGGTTATTTTTAAGGGTAGCTAAAGCCAGCATCCGCAAAGTACCATCTGAAAGAACCGGAGCAGCAAAAGAACGGCCATCTTGAGTTTTAGCTCTCACAATATAACGTTCTCGTTCATTGTCGTTTTCTATTTCCACTCCAACAATGCCAGGAACTAGAATTGAGAGGTCACGCCCCATATTAGGCAACAAATAAGAGGCTTCATTATTCATCCGGTTAAGTACGGTTGACAAATTAGCACCATCCTCGGCTAAATAGGGTGGCACAAACATTTTACTCGGCTCACGCAAGGCTTGTAGGTCAAGCTGTAAAAACTTCCATTTCCGCATCTCTTCACGCGCCGCAAAAACATGAGGATAACTAACTTCGGTGACACTACTTAGCATTGTGCGCTCTAGTTTGTTGGCTTCGCTAATTCTGGTGCGGGCCATCGTACCATTTTCGGGGTATAAACTAATAGTGCGTGGCTTATCTTCTTCGTCAGAAGCCGTAATAAAGAAGTGTTTTTCACTTTTGGGAAGCAACCAGCCATTTTCGGATGATAGACCATACTTCTTTGCCCATTCATCTTCCGCCTCTGGAATAGTTCTCAGGTATTCACGGTGTACATAGATCCGATCCAGATGGGTGCTGCGCCCTCTGGAATAGTTCTCAGGTATTCACGGTGTACATAGATCCGATCCAGATGGGTGCTGCGCCGTAATTCCAAAACATAACGCAAGCGGTTGTAACTTAAGGTAGCACTCTCACCCAAGCTATCCTGCACCTGACGTTCGATCAACATTTCTACTGCCAAACCAATTTTAAAAACAGTGCCACCGCCGGGCAGAGTAGTGAAAAGCTCTCTAGCCTCACCCCTCTGTTCCAGAAAACTGGCATGCAAATCTTTCTCGGCCAGACTGGAAAGCAGGCGCAACGCATCAAACAGATTACTCTTTCCTACGCCGTTCACTCCGACTATTACCTGAAAGGGTGCTAATTCCACTTTGAAAGCGTCAAAGGTTTTGAACCCATCTATTTCAATACTGGTAATCATCGTTCCATTCTCCTAGCAGGTGTCGGGTGTTAGGTGTCAGGTATCGGGTGTCAGGTGCTAGGTATCAGGTGCTAGGTGTCAGGTGTTAGGTATCAGGAATTATCTGTTCCCCATCTTCCCCGATACCCGTCACCCGTCACCCGTCACCCGATACCCGTCACCCGTCACCCGATACCCAACAAAATCTTGAGAGAAGCATTCACGGAAACCATTGCAAAGGCTGGTTCACCCGGCAGAATATAGGGTATCGGGTCATAGACATAGACTGGCGTTTGAGCCTGACCCTCTTTATCCACCTGCACCAGAGCCAGAATATAGTTAGTTCGGGCATTTAACCCGGCTTTACATTCGTTATGGTATGGGTAATTGTCACCGTCTTAGCCTCTAAATGACGGCCCTTGACCTCGATGAAACGCAATTTGCCAGAACTCGGCTCGCTGCTTTCAATATCGTACCCTAAATCTTTCGCGGATACGTCCTTGGGTACATTGTTCAGGTTGCGTTCGTGCTGCATCACTGCTTCCATTGCCGCTAATTCAATCCGGCGAAGGGATGACCGGGTGCAACAAACTCGGCTACTGGCTTTTTCTCTACCCGCACCAGCTTTTTATCGAAGCAGACCCGCTCATAACGCCGAAGAAGTGGAGCCACCTGACCTTGAATCCGTCCTCGGCGGCGCAATTCTGCCGGAACATTGGTAATCTCATAATACCATATCTCAAACTTATCTTCTCAATATTTCAGGGCAACTGGGTAGACTGGTCGTAGACGGATATCTGCTAACCAAGACTTTTGAGACCAATCTACGACCAATCTACGGCTAAATTCGGGTAAGGGCTAGAAATTTCCCTCGCTTTATTGAGAAGATACTCTAAAACCATGATAAAAAGTATATCATAATATCTCATATTATGATACTAAGGCATATTTAAAGTATCACCACAGAGGGCAGCAAGCAAACACTCCTACCAAAGAGAAGAATGGGAAGTTACTTCTTTACGAGTCATAGGTCTGCATTATTGTGACAAATTGTTGCTGCCAGTTTTTGAAAGGTACATATTGGAGTTTCGCTTCCACCGCTGACGCTCACATTCAGCCCGGTCAAGTACCGCATCATAAACATCATGGTAGCCCAGACACAGGTAGGGCGTTTGAGGCCGGGTAATAATAATGGTATCGGGCGAATCGTTAGCCCTAGTTCTCACTGGCCCTTCAGAAAATGGTTAAAGCGATTGGTAGCAATGTCCTCTGGTTTAAGCTGAGTGGTTATATCTTTGCGCCGGAGCATATAATCCAACCAAAATTGAACATCCGACTGAACAACCTGAGCGTAAGGCTGAAAATGATAGGCCGGGATGTAGGTCGTATCTAAGCCAGTATATTTAGCGATAATAGGTTTGGCGGCCTCCGGGTTGGCTTCGATCCAGCCAGTTGCTTCCGCAATGGCACTGACAAAGGCACTTGCCGCTTGGGGGGTTTGTTGCGCCCAAGTGCGGTTGACAAAGTGGGTAGTAAATTGTTTGTTACCAAAAACATCAATCGCCGTAAAAAGCCTTCTGAATTGCGGCCCGTAAACCGCTTTAGCGTGGGCAGTATAGGGTTGCATTAAGCCGATTAGGTCTACCTGCTGTCCCTGTAAAGCCAGTTCTTGGCTTTCGAACGGGATTAGCATAAATTCAGCATCCTTCTCGGAAAGTCCAGCTTTTTCCAGTGCCATTATTACAGTGTAGTGGAAGCTGGACTTCCAGAGGTTGACCGCCACTCGCTTACCCTTGAGGTCGGCGACACTCTGGATGGGACTATCTGCCCGGACAAAAAATTCCTCAAGTGGTTGATCTCCGATAGCCGATTGAAGATCCGAAACGCCTATCACTGGCAGGCTGGCAGCATTGGCATTAATCAAAGCGGGCAGGCTGGATAATCCGGCCTCGGCCTGACCAGCCGCTACCACTTGGATAGCAGTTGGCCCACCCAGAGAATCGCCCAGAATCTCAACTTTTAAGTTGTACTTATCGAAGAAACCCTTGTCTAGGGCCACATAGACCGGATCGTACACCTTAAAATTTACATAGCGCAGGCTAAATTTAGCCTGCTCAGCAGGCGTTGCCTCCTGACGGAGAAGGACTGTTCCCAGCGCAACTGCACTTAAAATTACAACCATTACCAATAGCAAGATCAATCTTTTAGACATAATTTAGCCTCGACCACTGTTTGCAAAATAGCCAACGTTATATTCATAAGGAAACCGAGCAGCGAAATCAGGACAATCGCGGCATACATATCGGCATAACGAAAAACCTGAGAACTTATCAGGACAAAATACCCTAGCCCTTTTGAGGAGCCGAGCATTTCAGCCGCCACTAGGCTAATCCAGCCACCGCTAAGGCCAATTCTTAAGCCGTTGAGAATGCCGGGACTGGCAAGTGGCAATACAATCGCGCTAAGCAGCCTGCTTCGTCCGGCCCCATCCAACACTGCGGCATCCAGCATTATGCGGTCAACGTGGGTGATACTGTGGGTGGTGGACAAAAGTATGGCAGGCCAAGCTGTCCAAAATATTACAAAGGCTTTGCTGGCTAAACCGAGGCCCAACACTAGAATCAGGAGCGGAAACATTGTTAGGGCCGCTACCGACCGCATCGCATCTATTACTGGCATTAGGATGGCCCTGATTATCCGACTTTGACTTAGTAGCAGACCAACTAGAAAGCCGAGTATTGCCGCCAACGCAAAACCTAAAATCAGATGCTCTAGGCTCGCTTCGATATGTAGCCAAGCTTGCCCTCCAATCACCAGATTAAATAAAGCCGCTACTACCTGAGTAAACGGTGTAAAATAAGGAGAATGAAGCGAAAGGGCTGTAATTTCCCACAGGACGATGAACGAAAACAAACCCACTCCATACCAAACCGGACTTAATTTACGATTTTTAGTCATTATGACCATTTCTAATCATTCAATTTTTGTATCATCTCAATAAATCTTGGTAGGGGCGTATTGCATACGCCCAAAATGGGTAGGGTTTATGCAATAAACCCTTACATATTGAGAGGATACCAATTTTTTCTAGTTTCAAGAGCTAAATCGAAGTTTGCCCACGCCACAGCACCGGAGCATTCTGGGGAACATCGAGATAGGCTTTAAACCAGATTTCAAGGGTTAACACTAACCAGAGTTTGATGCCCTGCCGAGGAAAAGGACTTTGCTGATAATCTAGCCATTGCTTGACCAATTCTTGGTTGAAAATACCACGCTGGCGAGCGGTTCTTCCTAGCAGGTGTTCTTTAGCAAGGCGTTTCAGAGGTTGTCGGAACCAAGCTTGTACCGGAACCATCATTCCACTTTTAGGACGTTGGATAATGGAGGCCGGTAAAATATCTTCCACGGCTTTTTTTAGTACAAATTTTTCGTTAGTACCTGCCAGTTTCCAGCGCGGCGGTACGCTAAAACTAAATTCCACTATCCGGCGGTCGAATAAAGGAGAACGACCTTCAATCGCATGGGCGGCAGTCATCCGGTCTACCTTATGCAAAATGTGGTGCGCTCCCTTTAGGCGTACATTCATCTGCATTAACTTATTCAAATAATGTTGCATCCCGCTCCGTTCGTCAAAGAAGGGAACCAATAACTCCTCTTGGGGTGGCATCGCGGCTAATTCCGCCATTACGGATGGGTGGAGCAGGTTCGGCAAATCCTCATAGCACTTTTGATAGGAACGCAGGTAATTTTGCTCACGCGCCAGCAAGCCCGTGGCACCATCCCCGTACATTTCGTGCAGCAACATCGGCAAATTCTTCGGCCCGCCAAAACAGGGATCGCCCCCTTCTCCGTTCAGAATAACGTCGGTATCGGCACTGGCGGTCTGATCCAGCAAAAAATTGGGCGTGGTTAGCGGATCACCAACCGGGTCATCCAAGAGAGCAACGGTCTCTTCTAGGTAACGGGCAATTTGCTTGCCCGAAATTTCCAAAATACGGTGTTTGGTCTGACAGTGTTCGGCTACCAGACTACTGAAGGGCAATTCGTTGGGATATTCTGGGCCAAAGGAAATAGAATAGGTATGTACCGGGCCATTCTGATAAAGCCGCGCCGCTAACGCAGTAATGGCACTGCTATCCAACCCACCACTAAGCAGCACTCCCACCGGGCCACTGTTCGGTAAGCGTTCGCTAACGGCCTCTTCCAGTAGGGTACGCAAAGGACGGCTATAAGCTTCGACTGGGGCGCTCTCATCCCATTCACCTTCATGAAGTTGCCAATACGCCCTCTTTTCAATTTCAAGTTTCCCTGATCCTTTGAGCCGAGCCAACAGATAATGACCGGGCAAGAGTTCGTAGACACCCTCCAGCAAAGTAATTTCTCCCGGCACAAAGGCATAAGTCAGATACTTACGAACGGCATCCAGATTTATAGACAGCTTTAGTTCAGGCCAACGCCGCAGCGAGCGCAAAGTGGAGGAAAAAGCCAGATGAGTGGAGGTAGAAGTATAGTAAAAAGGGCGCGCCCCTACCGCGTCACGGGTCAGAACCAGTTGTTGCTCGCGCCCATCCCAAACCGCCGCACTATACATTCCACGAGCGTAACGGGCAAAATCCGGCCCGTATTCAAGGTAGAGTGCCAGCAAAAGTTCCCCGGCAGGGGCATCTTGGGCAATTTCCCGGCCCCGTTCCCACAATTTTGCCACCACTTCGGCCTGATTGTAGAGTCGGGCATCCGCCGCCAGCGTTACCTGCCCACTATTATCGGTAAAGAAGGCTGGGTAAATCGAACCGGGACGGCAAAGATAGCCCATTGCCGCTTCCTGACCCGTCCATTTTCCGGCCAATTCCCCTAGTCCAAACAGGGTGGCGAGTTGCCGTTCAGCTTGTGGCCCCAAAACGCCACTAAAGCGATCCCGATAGTTCATCAGTTAGTCCTAACCAAAGCTGTCTGTACCAAAATCACCGCTACCCGAATCGTCCCCACTATCGCTAAAGTCACCTCCGCCATCTCCACCCGAACCACTATCACCGACAGCCTGACGGCGGGCTTGTTCTTGGAGAAGTATTTCCTGTTCGGCGTAAAGCAGGTACTCGTCTGAATCTGCCGAAACCCCATAGGGTGTGGCATTCAGACCAAATAGCCAGCCGAGACCCAACCCAGCCACTATCCCGGCGATTCCAGTCAGGGGGGTTGAGGTTGTTAGCGAGGGTTCGGGAAAAACGGTCTCATTCACGGTTACATATTGACCACCGTTCCAACTGGTAATACCATTGCCCAGATTTTGGCCCAACCAAACCTGACCGATAGCATTCTCGCGCCGAACCTGACCACCTCCCAAATCTAGATCCACTCCCTGCTGGCCCTGATTATCCACCCAGCTAATTCGGTCTGGAGCCTGCCCTACCCGCCATTCTACACCCCCGTTACTGTAGGTTCGCTCCACCCTATCATCCGGCAACAACCGATCAATAAAGCTAATGCGCTTTGGATCACTAAAACTCTGACTCATAGTAAACTACTTACTCCCTATTTACTGAAAGCTTACCTTGTTGATGGTGGCGTAGGCCAGCCCCCACTAGTAGGCGGTTGATCTGTGGGATGCCGCGCTGTCGGTTGACTAGTCTGAAAGAAACCACGAGGATCACTGGCTGCTGCCGCTTTAAGACGTTGTTCTTCCTCAGCCGCACACTGAAGGGATTGAAAAATAGCACGCATCAAACGGGCCGGTCTGAAATTAGCAAGCTCGGCATAATTTCCGGCCTGCAACCAACGCCTTTCGCCTGGTGACAGATTCCGCTTCAGTTCCGGTGGTAGACTTTCTAGGCGAGTTTGCTTCTGGAGCAAAAGGGCAGGTTGTGCCGCTACCTGACGAGGAGTCAGGCCCAAGTCAATCACCGTGATGTTAGGCTGGGGAAACCAGCTGCTATCTTCCCGCAGACGCAGAGGTAAGAGACAACCCTTCGCGTCCGTATCGTGCAAAGCAAAGACCTTCAGGTTAAGGTTACGCCGTACCGTTTTCAGCACTTCTGGGAAAACATCCTGAGGATAACCATCTAGGCTCACAATCGGCATATTAGTCTCAAAGTGCAGGTTGTTAGCCAGCAACACATCCACCGTTTCAGCCTTATCCACCACCAACAAGCGGTCAAAGCTGTATTGCTCCATGTCAGACTCACTCTGATTACGTAAAGCTGGACGTAACCGTCCTCCTTCTGGTAGCATTTTGAGGGGTTGCCCGTGTACCGCCAACCAGCGATCTAGCAAAGTAGTTTTGAAATAGTCATAACTAATCGGTGGGCGTTTTGCCAGCTTTCCGATCAACTTTTTGGCTCCTTTTCCACGCGGCGTAGGTACCAAAAACCTTAGCAAAAGGCCAATTACAAACAGACCACTCCCTATCACCAGACCCGTTAGCCAATTTTTGGTAAACAAGGCCACCAATTCGCCGATAATGGTCGAAAGCCAGAAAGCTATCCCAATCAAAGGTACAAAACGCCACCACAGTACTAACCCAAGCAGGATAGGCGGTACAATGCCAGCCAGAATTCGCGGGGGTAGATCATTATGTGTAAATGCGGACATTACTCCACCTACAAACCCTGGTATCCAAATGGAAAAGAAAATAACAATAATAGTAACACCCACCCAACCTTTTGAACCTTTCTGGTTTAGTTTTGGGGGCTTTACCTTTGGACTTAATAGCTGATAATAAAGTTGGCGGGGAGTGAAAAAGAGCGTCTCTTTTTCAGAAACAGCATTTATAGCTGCTTGGAAAGCTTTATCGGTGAGAACAAACTGCTTATTCATTGTTTTTGGCTCAAAGGCGAAACGTCGGTGGCAACGTTTACAAGAGCCATCCGACCGTTCCCGGTAGGTGCTATCAGTATTGCAGTAAATACATTTCATAAAGAACCCTCTAACTTTACTAAAGTCTAATCAATTTGTTCTAAGGTTCCAGTAAGGTTACTCGATCTAGGAAAAGTTCTAACCAGATTTCCAATACCGCCAATTGCCACAGCTTTTCCCCTACTCGTCTGGTTCGGATTTCACCGGGTAAATCGCTTCCTTGCAAAAGCTGTCGGATGTAAGTGGGTTGGAACAAACCACGCTTTAGCAGCGCACTTCCCAGCCACTTCTTTAGGGCGGACTGAAATGGCCCCAGACACCATTCGGTCGTCGGTACACCCATCCCACGCTTGCTGCGCTCGATAATTTCAGTAGGTAACATTCCAGTTAGCACTTGTTTTAAAAGATATTTTTCCACGCTGCCTTTCAAGAGTAATTCGCTGGGCAAGGTCAAGGCAAAGCGAGCCATTTCCAGATCGAACAAAGGAGCCTGCATTTCAAGATTATGCGCCCGTGCCATAGCTGCCGCCCTCGGCAAAATATTCTGACTACCTTTAGTCCAGTAGTTGGTCCAGCGAAGACGCTCGAACAGACCGGGCAGTGTTGGTTCTTCTAGATAAGGCCGAATCTCGTCTTGTAACGTGATTTGCGCCGCCACCCGCCGCAAGTCCGACCCGTAAAGCTGGTTCTGAGTTTCTGACCCGTAGAAGTGGTGAAAGGTACGCAGGTAAGTTTCAACCCGGTTATAACTCTGGCTACCGCCATATAGCTCGGCGGTAAACATGGCTTTGTTGGGCCAGCCTGCCAAAAGCTGGTCGCCCCCCTCTCCATTGAACAAAACCTTAACCCCTGCTTCTGAAATGGCCCGATTTACCAACCAGAGCGGTAGCGTTACCGGGTCGCCATAAGGTTGTTCCATCTGCCAGACTATCCGGCGCAACATATCGCCCACCGCCTGGCGACTCGGCAGCACATTTACCAATTCTAGGGGTATTTCTAAGAACCGGGCTACCTTTTCGGCATACTCTTTTTCCTGATTGTAAGGTGGGCCAAAATCTAGGTGAAAAGCCAACAAAGGTACTCCCAACCTAGATAGCCCGGCAGTTACCGCACTGGAATCCAGACCCCCGGAAAGGGCAACTGCTACCATTTTAGTCTCAGGCTCAATCCGGTGCTGCAAAGCCGTCCATAAGCGGCTACTCATAGCTTTACACCAGTCGGTTTCGTCATTACCTTTAGAAGCCGGAGCGAATCGAAAAAGTTTTGTAGATTGAGGTATCCGGGAAAGCGGTTCATTAAAAACTTGGGCAGTCTGAGGCGGCAGGCAACGTATATTCTTCAGCAGGGTACGTGGGGCAGGCACGTAAGAAAAGGCTAGATAAGCATGTAGTGCGTCAAGATCGAGGGAACGTTGCCGGGCTAATTCCGGGAGGGCAAGTAAAGCCTTCAGGCTCGTGCTATACCACAGGCTATCCCCCTCCTGAGCATAGTAAAGCTGGTAGGCTCCGAACTGATCGTGGGCCAACAACAGGTTAGATGTAGCAGGCCGAAAAAAGGCCAATGCCCAATGCCCGTCAATCTCTTCCAAGGCGGACGTACCAAATTTTGCCAGCTTTGTTACCAGTTCTTCGGCTAATTTGGCGTTAAATTGTCCGACAGGTAGTAAGCGTCCGGTTAACCCTGCCAAAGATTCTCCACCCGGCAGGCGAAGTACCCAAGGAGCAGCCAGTCCAGCCTGACCAATTACCGCTTTTTGCAGGCGAACCGAGGACGGAGGCAGTGCCGCCAAGAGTGTATCCAATCGTCTTGGATTCAGTGGATTATTTCCGAAATATCCGATCAGCATAAACCTATCCCACTACGGTAGCACCCCATTAAGCGGTGAAGTGGCAGGTATATCGCGAAAAGTTGAAAAT
>JACAUC010000146.1 GCA_013390945.1 Candidatus Chloroheliaceae bacterium | reverse complement strand
CAAGGTAGGCTTAATTATTGTGACCCATTTTTGTCCGTATGTTCCTGACACCCCACAATCGGCTTTTTTCTCGGTTAGCGTGAGTGCCGCCTCGTTCAATACCAAAAACAGGGGCTTAGCCGATCAATATGTGGCTAAATTTTGGCAAGAGACCGGCTGGCGACCTGATAAAGTGACCTTATTTGGAGGAGCACTTCAATACTCAAAGTATAACCTGCTTACCAAATTTCTCTTACAGCGGATGACCAAACGTTCGCTTGGGCCAACTGTTACGTGGCGGGATTACGAGTTCACCGACTGGGAGGATGTCACCCGATTTGCCGAAGAGTTCCTTGTCTCTCTACCCACTTCTGCCACCAAATCCTGAACCAAAAGGGAGAAGTAAGGCTTAAAATGCCCTACTGATCCACTATTAGATCGCCGTTGAGAAAGCACTAGAATTGGGCAAGGCCACCGCCACCGCCCGGCTCTACTGTTTTCTGACGTTCTTGCCGCTGAGTCTTTAACGCCTTCCAAAACCTTTTTCCAATTGCCCTTGACTGAGGTGTAATAATGTAGGACGACCGTGAGCGCAAGCGTTGGGTGCGGTGGTACGTTCTAGGCGCGTAATTAGTTCGCGCATCTCCTCTTGGGTTAGAATCTGCCCGGCTCGGATTGCGCTATGGCAGGCCAGACTTGCCGCCAGTCGGTCACGCCAAGTGCGGGGTAGTGGCGTATCCGGCTCTAGTAGGCGTTCGCTACCCGTTGGGCCACATCCACTGTCACGCCGTTCACCCGCCTCATCCAACATCTCGGTTAGGCTGGTTTTTAAATCACGACCAAACAAGGAGGCTGGCACAGCCCGTAAGATATAGGTCTCATCTCCGAACGGCTCAAGTTGGAAGCCGAACTCGGCTAAGGCGGTACTCTTCTCCGGGTCTTCGAGGGCCAACCGTTGTTGAGAGGTTAGGTCTAGGAGCATGGGTTCAAGCAAGAGTTGGCTATTGACATTATGCCCGGCAAGCTGAGCCTGAAACTGTTCGTACATTACTCGTTCGTGGGCGGCGTGTTGGTCAATTAGGTACATCCCATCTGGCCCTTCGGCTACCAAATAGAGGGTACTAACTTGCCCGATTAGGCGGAGGAAGGGCAGACGACTTCGGGACGTTGACCGTTGTTCAGGGGGAGCCGGGTTTGTGGCTGGAGCAATTTTTCCGGTAGTCATATCCCAACGACCTTGTTGATTCTTCAGTTCCGAAGGATCAGCTTTAACCTCTGGCTCGTCTGAACTGTCGGTTGGTGCAAAAAGCTGGTTCGCTAGGGCAATTTTTGCGCTGGAAGGATTGCGGGTAGGCGGTGTTAGGAAGCTTGGACGGGCTGTTTCGGTGGTGGCAATTGCTGGGGGTGTGGCTTCAGGGCGGCTTAACTCAAAAATGGCGGTGGCGGCTTCTCGCACCAATGCTTTACGCACGGCTTTTTGGACGGCACTAAAGACGGCTCGTTCGTGTAAGAAACGCACCTCGGTTTTGGCTGGATGGACATTGGCATCTACTTCGGCAGGGTCTACCTCTACCAGAATTACACAGACCGGATAGCGTCCGGTCATCAGCAGGCTATGATAAGCTTCCTGTACGGCGTAGGTTAGTGCCCGGCTTAAAACCCAGCGCCGATTGACAAAGAAGGTCATTGCACTGCGATTGGGTTTGCTGAGTGCTGGGTCGGAGGTATAACCAGTTACCCGAATTTTGGACTGATTTTCTTCCTCAATTATTACCCCATCTGCGTCTACCGTTTCTGGCGGGTTCTGGAGCGGTAGCATTGCTTGGGCGGTCTCTAGGTTGTAGACTTTGGTGATGGCATCGCGCAAATCACCGTTGCCGCTGGTTTGCAGTTGAAGTTTTCCTTCGCTTACTAGTCCAAACTTTAGCGCGGGATAGGCTAGGGCGTAGTTGCTGAGCATATTTAGAATCTGACCCGCTTCGCTTGTGCCACTTCTGGACCATTTTTGGCGGGCGGGTAGATTATAGAAGAGGTTGCGGACGGTGATAATTGTACCGGGAGGTGCCCCGGCGGGGCGATGGTAAACCTTTTTGCCTCCCTCAATTGCAAGTTCGCTACCGCTCTCCTCTGGTTGGCCTTCGATTGGGCGGGGCCGGGTGAGTAGTGTCATCTGACTGACCGCTGCTATCGAGGGCAGAGCTTCGCCCCGAAAACCTAACGTGGTAAGACTGTAAAGGTCTTCTGCCGCATCAATTTTGCTGGTGGCGTGGCGTTCAAAAGCGAGGGGTACTTCTTCAAAAGGAATACCGCAGCCATCATCGGCTACGCGCAGGTAGTTTAGGCCACCATTCTTAATCTCAACCCGAATATTTTTGGCACCTGCATCAATACAATTTTCGATTAATTCTTTAACTACGGAGGCGGGTCGTTCGATGACTTCACCTGCCGCAATTTTAAGGGCGGTCTCTTCGCTCAATACCCGAATGGTCATGGTTTTATCTCTCACCAGTTTATTATAATATAAGGAAAATGGCACTTTTGGACTAGGCTTAATTGTTTTAATTCTTTAACAGATGTTCTATTCCAGAGCATATTGTACCTTAAAATTGGTCGAACGTCATCTAAAAAAGGTCAGAGCGGAGATTAGTCTCCGCCTTGCTCTTACGGCTTTTTATGCTCTTCGTGCGCCCGTTGTTTAGCCCGTAAAAGGCGACTGGTTAGGTTGCCCTCCTCTTCCTCGACATTTGGGTTGGCTTGATTCGGGGGAGTTGGTTTAGTTGGAAGGGGAGTTGGCGGTGGCGTGGAACTAAAGGGCGGATTAATTTCATTGGAGGTGAGTTCGACTCTAGGTTGTTTTGCGCCACTGACTCGCTCTTTAGCCGCAAAGAGGCGGCTTACCGCCGAAGGCGGCGGCGGGACGGCGACATTTGCGGTAGCTTGGGCTATGATACGTTGTTTGTGGTTGAAACCCTGCCGAAGCGAGGCCAGCGAAAAGTTGATTCGGCGAATACCCACATCAAAGGGGAAGAGTAAAATTGCCAGCAGGAGCAACCAAGGCCATAAATCCTGACTGCGGGTAGTGCTAGAAAGGTCGTTGATAAAGGCTTCTTCTGGGTTGGATAAGAGCTTCCCTCCGGTTAGGCTGGCAAGTTCTTGCAACAAGGCGGTGTTAGTGCCTAACTGTTTATATTCGGGAGAGTAAGAGGCTACCGCGCCTACCGTCTGGCTTAGGTTTAGGGGTTTATCGCTGGTGGTGGTAGAGCCTGTCTGATTATTGGCCTCTACGTTTACAAGGAAGCTTCCGGTTCCTTTGGGTACAAAATAGCCTTCGTAGTGACCGGGGGCGGTCTGTTTGAGGGTTATTTCGTCTTTAGTGCCACTGAGCGAACTGGAGACAATGGAAGCCTTGGCATCGAGGCTATTCAGGTATTGGCTATCGGCACTCAGGGCATCGGCCTCCACATAAATTCGGTTGCCTACCGCTTTGGTTTGAACTTGAAGCCCTCCCGTCTCGTTGGCTGCGATAGTCCAGCGAACCATCTGTGACCAAAAGCGCGGAAAGTCGCTCCAGCCTAGCCAGTTTTTTGCCCAGCGGCCTTTAGTATCGCTTGTCCAAGCGGCTACCCGGCCTAACCCATATTGCCAGTGGACCAGCAAGGGTTCGTTGCGACCAGTCACCAAGGCTAAGGTGGCGGTAGGCTTAACCCGGGTTCCAACGTAGCCAAGGAGTTGAGGCATGGCGGTAAGACCCTTGATAATTGGGCTAGGGTTAGCGATAGCAGGGGTGAACGGTTCTTCGATAATGTAAGAACGGGCGGCGAGGTGCGATTCTCTGGCAAAGATTTTTGGCAGATTGGAGGGATCATCTACGAAATAGTAGCGACCACCACATTGAGTGGCAATATTTTTTAAGAAATTCTCGTTGACATCTTTGCCCAAGCCGACGGTACTGACGGTAATTCCGGCGGTGTTGGCATCGGCAATTACCTGCTTGTATTCAATTCCTTCAGAGTCTTGACCATCGGTTAGCAGAATGATATGTTTGTTGGCGGCTTTAACCTTTTTAAGTGCCTCGACTGCGGGCGCAAATCCACTATAAATATTGGTACCACCGCCGGGAGCAATCCGTCCAATCGGGCTAACCAAATTGGCGGGGTTTCCCATTGGCCCTAGTGGTACTTGCCATTGAGACTGATTATACTGCGAATCAAAGGTTAGTACGCCAACTTGATCGGTATTACTAAGTTGAGTGGCGGCGAGATAGGCGGCATCTTTTGCCAATTCGATTTTGGCAATTCCGGCGGCTCCTGCGCCCGGCCCGTTATAGCTATCAGCCATTGAAGTACTGCGGTCAATGACCAAGACCATAGCGACACTGGGCGTTTGAAGCTTGGAGGGGAGTTGTAGTTCCACTGGGAGCATATCCTCTAGGGGGGTGCGGAAGTAACCACCTAGACCATAGCTCTCTTCGCCGCCAACTACTACCAACCCTTTGCCTAGGTCGCGTACATAAGCTTGCAAGACATTTAAATTATTTTGGCTCAAACTGCTGGCCGGGACATTGACCATTACCACACTATCGTATTGGGTTAGATCGGTTAAACCGGGGAATTTTTCGGGTGGTATAACGTTGGTATCAATCTCTGCCGATTTAAGGGCGGCTTCTAAATTGGCGGCCTCTTTCTCGGTGGGGTGGCCCTCTACAATCAGGCTGCGAGGTTTACCCTTAATGAGGCTGTAGGCGTTGACCTCGTTATTTTGCTCTAGGGTGTCTTTGGTGGCTATAACTCGGGCGGTGTAATTCACAAAGCCCTTACTATTGGCTTTAAGCGGTTGCTTGAAAATATTGGTTCCCTTTTGGAGATCTACTGGATTATCGCTGATAACTTGTCCGTCCTGCAAAATCAGGAGCCGTCCTGTTCCAGCATAGTTACTATCCACCGAAACGGTCAGGCTGAATTGTTCTCCCTGCCGAAGATTGGTGGGGACATTGAGCGTTCCCACTGAAACTTCAGGGCCGTCCTGCTGGTTAATCGGCACTACCTCGATTTGTACGCCGTTAGCGGCGGCGATTTTAGCCGCGCTTCGCACATCATCTATATTCTCATTGCCGTCACTAACTAGCACGAGGCGACGCTGCGAATCGCCTGGCAGGAGGGCGGTTCCAATCCGCACCGCTTCGGCTAAGTTGGTGTAGGTGCTGATTGGATTGCTCTCCGGGTTGTCCAACTGTTTATCTTTGCTGACTAGTTTTTCGACTAGGGCATCCTGCCCAAAGACAATTACCCCACCCTGTTGGTTATCCTTCATTTTAGCTAGAGCTACTCGCGCAAAAGTGAGACCTTGGGCTTTGCCGCTTGGTCCCACACTATCGGAGTTATCGAGTAGAAAGACAGTCGCCAATTTATCCGAGGTAACTTTCAACTGAGCATCGGCTACAGTAAAGATTAGGAGGGTGACAATCCAGAGGCGTAGGGCGATACTGAGGCGACGATGGCGCATCCGGTGGGCCAAATTGGTACCTTTGGCGATAAAAAAAACCAGTGGTAGCAGCAGGAACAACCACAAAAATTCGGGATAGTTAAAGCCTAAAGCCATACGTGATACCTTTCAGCGAAAGGCTGGTTAAGTGCGGTGCAATTACCGGGTAGTAAACCACCATCTTACAAAGTAAGCTGGCTTATAGTAAATTTAAAGAGCCTAGGTAGGCTAAACCAGCGTTCTGACATTATACACAACGCTTTCTAATCGTGCTACCTTAAACGGCAATTTTTCAAACGGCAATTTTTCGGGATTAGAAATCCCTCCTACAAGGGTTTATTTGATTTGCCGAAACTTCTGAATCCGTCCAGTGGCAAAGCTGAGCAAATAGACATTATTTAAACCATCCACGCTGATAGCATCTACCTTACCCTGAATCGCCCAGCCTGTTAGGTAATTTCCGTTCATCCCGAAATCCTTATGGGCTCCCTTTCGTTCAGACTTTGATAATGGCACTGCTTTCCGGGTGGAGTAAGCGGTGCGGGTCAAATTCTTCGTTGGATTGTTTTTCACCCTTACCTCGTAGGTAGCGTTTGAAGGCCACAAGAGCGGCCAACACTAGAGGAGCAGCACTCATCCAGAGGGCAAAGCCGAGCAGGTGATCTAGGGCGAAAAGTTGAAGGAAGGTGGCACTGAAATCGGGCAAGGCTGGTAAGTCGGTGGTACCGATAGGGCCGATTAGCCCGAAGCGCCAATAGTACCAAGCGAACCAGATCAAGCCACTGAAATAGACTAGCCAGCCTAGCATTAGGAAAGAGCAGGTAAAGAGCCGGGGGAAAGGGAAGCGTGGCACTCTTAGCCCTGCCATAATGGTGTAATGCAGGTCAATTCGTCCGGTTACGCGCTCTCTGCGCCGTTCGGCCCAATCGAAAAGGAGCGCGATCAGGGTCAGACCGACGGCTAAAGCCAGACCACTGCGCCAAAGGCTATCCTCCCGCAAGAGTTCTGGGCTAGTGCTGTTGAAAGCAAATTGCCGCCCTTGAGCCAGATAGAGCAGGTAGGGCAGTGCTACAGTTGGAATTGCTCCTAGCAGCGCTAGGAAAGCTAGACTACTCCGCCAGATTAACATGAGTAGGAGGGGTATTAAGAGAATACCACCCACGATAAGGGCGCGTTGTCCACGCATCTCGGCAAACCATTCGTCGCGAGCGGCGGTCATATCCTGCCGGGCGTAACGCAGCACCGGGTCTACCACCGACTCGACGTTATCGTAGGAGCCTAGTCGGTAATCTTGAACGGCGACGCGCAAACTCTTTTCCGCATCTACCGCGAGGGCATCGTTGAGTTCAAGAGGCTGAGAAAGACCCAACCTCATCCGGTAAGCTTGGGCTAGGGCGCGGCGTTGCTCTACGAGGGCCAACATCTTCTCGGCCAAATCAATAGAGGGCATGGCTAGGGCGGTAGTCAGGATACGACCTTGATTGGCGCGGGGTGTCTCTACCCCTAGCAGGGCTGCTACGGTAGAGGCCACATCTTCTTGGCGGCCCCAGAAAGTCTCGCCCGGCTGAACCGCTTGTCCCACCATCAAGAGCGGAATCGTCCAACGGTCGCCCGTCTGCATTGCATTATCCCAATCGCCCGTGATAATTACGGTGGTTTTATTTAATTCTATTTCGGTGGAACTGGTTAGGCGAAAGAGAGCCTCGTTCAAGCTTTGGCGAGCCTGCAAAGCTTCGGGGGAGTTATAGCCATAGTCAGTTTCGGCGCGATTGAGAGCGTTAAGCTGGATTAGGGTAAAATTGGCCGATTTTTTGCGAAGGAAATTTAGGGCGGCATCGCTCACATCGGTGGCGGGTTGTTCGGAGGGGAAAGTGGCAAAATAATCAATCCATTCTGGGTTTAACTCATTGTACCAGCTTGGTGTACCAAAGAAAGCGGTAGTATTTTGGTTATGTTTGATACAACTGAGCAAGTTTCCACAGGCTATTGGGCTATCCAACCGAGCTAATTGCAAACTGGCGGGAGGAGTCTCCACCGCCGCTTCTGTAGAATCTAGGCTATAGCCACCAGTTAATTCCACCGAAGCCCCGGTTAGTAAGGTAATCAGGCCGGGCTGATTGGGTTGTACTGGGGCGGTAAAGAGGTGGGCACTGGTGCTGGTTTGCTTAAAACCGGGTTCTTGAAGGGCTGGTAGGGCGGCTACATCATCCTGCCCCAAGCCGGAGACTACTATCAGCACTACCCGATTAGTCAGAGGTTGGGTTATACCGGGAGAGCGTGGAGCGCCACTGCCTACGGTAGCAGAAGTGGGGAGAATAGGTTGAGGTGGTTCAAACATTAGCTCTAGTGGTTGAAAATTTTCCAGTGAAGTCCGCAAGTAATAGGGCGTGATAATCGCTCCGGTTGCCAGCAAACCCGCCAACAGCAAATAGCCCAGTGGGGCGCGTACTCTTGCCATCCAGTGTTTGAGCATAGTCTAAGTCCCCCCTAACTTAAAAGTCTTTATTCTACCGCAGGCCCGGTGCGGTAGTACCAAGTTACATCCCGACGGTGGCGCATTACTACACTTTCCACCAATCCTAGTGCCATCATGGTAGTCCAGAATGAACTGGCTCCCTTGCTAATCATCGGTAGGGGTATGCCTGTTACGGGCATCAACCCCAAATTCATTCCAATGTTGACGAACATTTGGAAAAAAAGCATCGCGAATATCCCAATGCAGATATTTCGACCATAGGTATCGAGGCTAATAGTGGCGGCATAAATCAACCGCAGTAAAATCAGTGTCAAAACCGCAAAAAGGGCGATACACCCTAGAAGGCCAAATTCCTCGGCGATGACCGAAAAGATAAAGTCGGCATCGCGGATTTTAAGATAACTGGCTCGGTTCTGAAAACCATTGGTAAGTCCCATTCCGGTCAAGCCCCCACCTTCGACGGCTCGCCGTGATTGGATCAAGTTGTAACCTTCGCCCTGTGGGTCATGTTCGGGGTGTAGCCAGCTATCAATGCGGGCGCGTTGATAGCTGGGTATTAAGTCAATCTCACCGTTTGTAAAGTCGTGCATTTGCCATAGCACAAACAAAACACCTACCACCAGCATTAGCAGGGTCAACATATGTAGTCGGTCACACCCTGCTGCCCAAGTTATCATAAACCAGACGGCGACGAGGACTAGGGTAGTACCCAAGTCAGGCTGGAGGAGTACCAGAACTAGAATGGGTGCGGTCATCCCCAGCGAAAAGATAAAGACTGGCAGGCGGCGTATGCGGTGTACATTGGTGGTATAGAAGCGGGCCAGTAACAAGATCATCAAGAGCTTAACGGTTTCGGAAGGTTGCCATTGAATTGGCCCTAGTTCAATCCAACGTGACGCACCCAGTACACTTTTACCCATAAATCGCACTAGTAGCAAGGAGGCCACACAGATGAAATAGAGGGGCAGTTGAAGGCTTTGAAAGACGTGATAATCCAAGCGGGAAAAGAGGAAGAACAAAACAAAACCCGGCACCAAACCTTTTATAAATTGATCGGGGGCCAGATTACCTAGAACTTTATCGGTAATGGTCGCACTGTAAACCATCATCAGGCCAAAAAGCGAGGTTGCCAGTACAGCCAGAAAGAGCGGAACATCAAAATAACGCCAGAGAGTAGATCTTAACATAGCCTCTTAATTTTACATAATTATGAAGACCAACTTCTTTAGTATATCAGATTAGCCTGATAATGCAACCGCTTTACTCAAAATGAAAGGGAAGCGTTTTTGACTTCTTATAACGGAAATGATATAATTTTAGCCTATTCAACCACCTCTCTAGCCATTTCTAACTTAGAGGGGTAATTGAACCCAAGTGTGCCGACGTAGCTTAGTTGGTAGAGCAGCCGATTCGTAATCGGCAGGTCATCGGTTCGAATCCGATCGTCGGCTTTTGCCCGGTAGTATCCCCTTAAGTACTGATCCCTAACTTTAAATTGGTTTTTGGTAATTAAATCGCTCCTAGCACACCCTGTAAAGAGGCCCGAAGGGGCTGTTTAGTTATGTTGGGGATATTTTAACCTGAAACTGAAATTTAGCCCGGTCAGGAATGACCGGGCTAAAAAAGGAAGGATTATTCAAGGTAATCTTTGAGTTTTTTCGAGCGGCTAGGGTGCCGAAGTTTGCGTAACGCTTTAGCCTCAATTTGGCGAATACGTTCGCGGGTTACGCCGAACTCACGCCCGACTTCCTCAAGTGTACGGCTACGCCCATCATCTAGGCCGAACCGAAGTTGTAAGACCCGCCGCTCGCGCTGGGTCAAGCTATCTAGCACATCTTCTACCTGCTCCTTGAGCAGCTGGTGACTGGCGGCATCGGCCGGGGCGAGGGCTTTCTGATCTTCAATAAAATCGCCTAAGTGCGAGTCCTCTTCTTCGCCAATGGGGGTTTCAAGCGAAACTGGTTCTTGCGAAATTTTGATAATTTCGCGCACCTTGTCTGGCGGTAGACCCATCTCTTTGGCAATTTCGTCTGAAGTGGGATCGCGGCCCAATTCTTGAACCAAACGACGACTGGTACGGATCAGGCGATTGATGGTCTCCACCATATGTACCGGAATACGAATGGTACGGGCTTGGTCTGCGATAGCGCGGGTTATGGCTTGCCGAATCCACCAAGTAGCATAAGTCGAAAACTTAAAGCCTTTGTGGTAATCGAATTTTTCCACCGCCCGAATTAGACCAATGTTGCCCTCCTGAATCAGATCAAGGAGCGACATACCGCGACCAATGTATTTTTTTGCCACACTTACCACTAGCCGCAGGTTTGCTTCGGTCAAATGTCGCCGTGCTTCCTCGTCGCCTAGTGCCATTCGTTGGGCTAAGGCTACCTCTTGGTGAGCGGAGAGCAAGGGAACTCGGCCTATCTCGCGCAGGTACATCCGCACTGGATCATCAATACTCATGCCATCTAGGTCAAGAGCGGTTTCCAGATCAACTTCTTCTACTTCTGGTTCGTCTTTATTTCCGGGGAAATCTTTGGCTTCTTCCAGTACCTCAATTCCCATTTCCATCAATTCGGCGTACACCTCTTCGATCTCTTCGATGTGCGCCTCCGGTTCGGGAACCAGTTGTAAGATTTGATCTTGGGTAACATAACCCTGTTTCTTACCCCTAGCCAATAGGTCATTAACACTAGTAACTGGAGGTAAACCATTAAAGTCGGGCAGCGGTAAAGAACGCCCTGTATCGTTGGTAATCGAGTCATCATCTTCGAGTAGCGTTATTTCACCGTCAAGCGCATCCGGGCCGATTAGGTCTTCCGGTTCTAATTCTTCCGGTTCTGCCTCTTCTGCCTCTTCCGCCTGTATATTTGTAGTGAGGCCGAGAACAAGATCAATATTCTCTTCCCCCCCGTAGCGTTGCTTGCGCTTTGCAGTCGCCATTAGCATCACACTCCCTGAAGCACTATATTATTAAGGTCACCCTTTTACTAATTTTCTTCCATCGCTTGCTTTTATTGGACTATTCTGCTATAGTCATTTTGCCCGAACAACCACACCCCGGCTTGTTGAAAATGGCTTTACAAGTGGAAAGCCCCATGTTAGTGTGTCCCTCAATGGCTAGTATACCTATATGAACTAGTACCAAGAAAAGTTTCGACCCCACCCATCTTCGCGTAATGGAGCTACTTTGCTCCTGTCCCACCAAAAATATAGATTAAAACCAACTTTGCCTTACTCTAAAAATTGCTACCCTCTGCTTGCTGGGTCTAACGGGTGCGGCTATCCTTAAAAATTGGACTTGGCTTAGGATAATACACCTTAAGCTGGGCTGCTACGCCGTTAATCAATTCCCAAAGCTTCATCTCTGCTTCTGCGTCTTCTTGACTCAACGTTTCGTCAGTTAGATTAGTCTCTTCTTCCAGCAACTGGCTGCCCTGCTCAAAGAGTCGCCGTAGATTGTGCTGACGTACCCGGTTCAATTGAAACTGCATTGCTTCCTGCACCGAGTAAAGATCATCTAGGGAGGGCTTGGCTTGGACATACGCCTGCAACGCGACCAAGTGAGCCAGCAATTCGGGGGCCAACCGCTCTTCGATTTCGCTAGATTGGTGGCCTGCCCGTTTGATTTGTAGTAAGGTTTCAAAGATCAGCCGATTTTCACTGCGGGTAAAATCTTCGGCTGCTACTGTCAGACCGTTTACGCCTAGAGTAGTAAATCCCTCTGGGTAGCGTAATAGGAAAGCCAGCAAGAAATCTTCCAGTTCCAATTCACGCCAAGAGCCAATTTTTATTGGTTCTGGTCTAGGTGTAGCTTCTCCGTCTCCTCCGACTTCAACGACGATCCCCCTCTCCTCTGGCTTTGAGGTAGAGTATATTTTAGGAGTTTCGGCGCGGATTACCCGATTTACCTCGGCTCTGATTACACTATCGGTGGTGTGGGTTAAGCGGGCAAGTTGCTGAATATAATGTTCGCGCTCGATCCGGTCACGTACTTCTACGATAGCCGGGGCTAATCGTTCGACCGCTTCGCTTTTACCTCTTGCCGAATTTAGATCCACACTGGCCTTTATAGCCGCAAAGTAGTAATCCACCGTTGGTAGAGCGCGTTCGATTAGTTCCCGCCAACGTCCGCCTCCTTCTCGGATTACCTCATCTGGGTCCATACCTGCTGGTAAGGTTGCCACTTTTATCTCGGCATCTACCTGCTGCTCGAACCGGATCAGCGCACTGGCGATGGGTACTGGCACAATTTTGGTATCGAAGGCACTTTTGGCTACCTCTATGCCTTTGAGGGTTGCCATTTGCCCGGCGGTATCGGCATCCAGAGCCAGCACAATCCGCTTGGTCAATTTTTTAAGCAGGACTACGTGCTTTTCGTTTAGGGCTGTACCCAATGGTGCAACGACATTGGCATAACCATGCTGGTGGGCTACGATTACATCCATATAGCCCTCTACAATTACGGCTTGGTCGGTGCGCCGAATGTTATCTTTTGCCAAGTCTAGCCCGTAAAGGGTGCTACTCTTATCAAAGAGCAGTGTCTGGGGCGAGTTTAGATATTTTGGTGCCTCTTTTGGTGCATTCTCCAGCACCCGGCCCCCAAAAGCGATAATCTCACCCAGACGGTTGCGAATGGGGAAGATTACGCGGCCCCGAAAGCGATCATAGTAGCCTTCCTTATTTTCCCGCTCACCTACCAAACCTACCGCTACCAGTTCCTGCGGAGTAAAGCGTCCCTTTCCAATAAGGTAGTGGTAGAGGGCATCCCAGCTTTCAAGGGCATAGCCCAAGCCGAAGAGTTCGATGGTTTGGGCGGAGAGACCACGCTTTTTCAGGTAGTCTCTAGCCGCCTGCCCCTCTTTGGAGTTGAGCAGGAGATGGCTGAAATAGGTGGCAGCCGCGTTATTTATCTCAAGTAGCCGCTCTTTCTCCTGCCTACGACTTGATCCATCCTCGGTCTCGTCTCCACCTTTGCGGGGTTTTGCGGGTAAAGTTACTCCAGCCCGGCTTGCCAATTGCTCTAGGGTTTCTCCAAAGTCCAGCCCTTCGGTTTTCATAAAAAAAGTAAAGGCATCTCCGGTCTCGTGACAACCGAAGCAATAGTAGCTTTCGGTTTCAGGGAAGACAAAGAAAGAACCGCTCTTCTCGGAATGGAAAGGACATAACCCTTTATAGTTACGACCAGTTTTTTTGAGCGAAATTTTGGAGGCGATAATATCTACAATACTTAGTCGCCGCTTGATTTCCTCAATGTAGTTGGGTACGTAGCCATTCATCCGTACAAACCCCTAACTTGCTTTCACCCAGTGCAAGAAGCCCTACCTCTAAGCAAGGAAGCTAAATAAAGGAAGCGAGATTTCGCTTGCTATACTATTCTAACAGTCCAAGATTACAACCTTGATTACATTCTTAATCGAAGTTGCTCCCAAGCTCCTATATTCTCTTTATAGCAGGTTTTACTAGACCAAAATTCTGCCAACCACCTCTTTATCCGGTAGATTGGCTTGTGGCCCTGCAATAAGCAGATTGGACTAGCCGCTAAATTCCAGCCTACAGCCCGACTATTTATTGTACCCTACAATAGGGGTATTTGGCAAGGGGTTTTTATATGGATTTTATGAGAGATTTTAGTTGTTACGTCAAGTTGGCGTTCTTTTCCCGTGAAAGACGAGCTAATTCTTCTTTGTAGTCTAGCATTTTTTGGAGTAAGGCGGGGTCATGAGCGGCAAGAATCTGGATGGCGAGCAATCCGGCGTTTTTACCACCACCGATGGCAACCGTCGCGACTGGCACACCGGGCGGCATCTGAACAATGGACATAAGGGAATCGAGGCCACGCAAAGCCTGACCCTGTACAGGCACACCAATCACGGGCAAGGGTGTAAAAGCGGCTACCATTCCCGGCAGGTGGGCAGCTCCACCAGCTCCAGCAATAATCACCTTCAAACCCCGTGCGTGGGCAGTACGACCATAGTCGGCCATATCTTGTGGAGTACGGTGGGCCGATACCACCCGAACTTCGTAGGCTACCTCAAATTCAGCGCAAATCTCTGCCGCCGGACGTAGTATCGGCCAATCCGAGTCACTGCCCATTATTATCCCGATTAGGGGTGACGCAGAATTTTGGATTTGGAATTTTGGTCTTTCTTCGGTCTTACTCTCACTCATTTTTATCTTCCTTACTCAGTAATCTTGGGTAGGGCGTATGGCATACGCCTAATTTGTTGTCTAAGGCAAGGTTCAAAATCGGGAACCTTCGCTTTACAATTCGGGTAGTCCAA
>JACAUC010000145.1 GCA_013390945.1 Candidatus Chloroheliaceae bacterium | reverse complement strand
CTGCGTGTAAAGCCGGTATGAACCTTGCCTTAGTTCGTTTGTAAAACCAGTTTACATCGGCTGGCCGCTGGTCTCCAAGACCAGTCTACGACCAGTCTACGACCAGTCTACGACCAGCCTACGACCAGTTTACAATATGCTAACTAACAACTAATAACTAACAACTAATAACTAATAACTAACAACTAACAACTAAAGTCCTATTTTTGTGGAGGGAAACGCAAGTGCAAACCAAAAAGTCACACGGGCATTTTGTGCGGCTCAGTTTTCTAGCCGCACTCATCTTAGCCCTAAGCCTCTGCTTGAATAGCTATAGTCCAACCCTCGCGGCGGATAGCCAATACTTCCCTGAAACAGGCCATACGGTTTCAGGGAAGTTTCTGCAATATTGGCAAACCAACGGCGGCTTACCTGTCTATGGCTATCCGATTACCGAAGCCCAAAACGAGGTAGACCCCGAAACGGGTAAGACCTTCCTGACCCAATGGTTCGAGCGCAACCGCTTTGAACTACATCCCGAAAACGTGGGAACTAAATACGAGGTTTTGTTGGGTTTGTTGGGCAAAGACCTACGCCGCGAAGCCCTCACCACTGACCCCGATTTCCAACCTGCCTCGCTTCTCTATGATAGTGCCTTTCCCAAAGGGCAGCAGGTTTATTTCTCCGAAACAAGCCATAACCTACGGCTAGGGTTTCTTGACTACTGGCAGAAGAACGGTGGACTAGAACGCTTTGGCTACCCCATTGCAGAGGAACATTCGGAGATAGACCCCGAAACGGGCAAGTTCTATCTGATGCAATGGTTTGAACGGGCCAGATTTGAGTACCATCCTGAAAATAAACCGCCCTACCATATTTTGTTGGGGTTATTGGGCAACCAGCTAAAAAAGGCACCAACTGCTCGTTATGTGGACTATGTCTGGAAAATTGGGGGGCCGCGAAGCTACTCCAGTCCTTATTCTACCAAAAGCATCGCGGTGAGTCGCGCCCTTGATGGGCAGGATAAAATCTATGTGGCGGACGAACTTGATTTTACTATTCAAAAATATGATAGTCAGGGACATTTATTGAGTAATTGGGGTGGTCCAGGTTTTAGCGACCAAAGCTTTGACAAACCTACCGCTATCGCAGCGGATAGTCAGGGTAATCTCTTTGTGGCGGACAATAATGGTATCCAAAAGCTTAGCGGCAGTGGCAAACTCCTCGTCAAATGGGGTAGTTATGGTAGCGGGGATGGCGCATTCAGTAACCCGCGCGGGATGATTGTAGATCAGCAGGGCAATCTCTGGGTGTTGGATAGTGGCAATGGGCGGATCCAAAAGTATAGCAATAGTGGCAAATTCCTCGCCAAATGGGGTAGCTATGGTACTGAGGATGGGCAGTTCCATGATCCCTATGGGGTAGCCGTAGATCGGCAGGGCAATCTCTTCGTCGCCGATACCTACAACAATCGGATCCAAAAATTTGACAGTAAAGGCACCTTTCTGGCTAAATGGGGAAGCAAGGGCAAGGAGGATGGGCAATTCGACTCCCCTCGCGAAATAGCCGTAGATCGGCAGGGCAATCTTTATGTCACCGACTTTGACAATAGCCGGATTCAGAAGTTTGACAATAATGGCACCTTCCTTGCCAAGTGGGGCAACGAGGGCTACGGAGAGGGACAATTCGGCTACCCCCATGGAATAGCTGTGGATGGGCAAGACCATCTCTTCGTCACGGATGTGAAAACAGATCGTATCCAAAAGTTTGATACTAATGGCACTTTCCTTGCCAATTGGGGTAGTATGGACTCTAGGACAGGTCAGTTCAGTTATCCAAGTGGCGTAGCAGTAGACCGTCAAGGCAATCTCTTTGTGGCGGACAATGGCAACAATCGGATCCAAAAGTTTGATAGTAGTGGCAAATTTCTGAGTAGTTGGGGAAGTTATGGCAGTGGAACGGGACAATTCAGTTATCCGACTGGAATAGCACTCGATGGTCAAGACAACGTTTATATTGTGGATAGTTTGAACAATCGGATCCAAAAGTTTGACAATAGTGGCAAATTTCTCCTCAAATGGGGCAGTTACGGCAACGGGGATAGCGAGTTCGGGGATCCTTATAGAATAGCCGTAGATCGGCAGGGCAATGTTTTTGTCACCGACTTTAAAAATAACCGGATCCAGAAGTTTGATAGTAGTGGCAAATTCCTAACCAAGTGGGGGAGCGAAGGCAACAATGACGGTGAGTTCCGTTCTCCTTCGGGTGTGGCAGTGGATGGGCAAGGTAACGTTTATGTCACCAGCGGTAATCGGGTTCAAAAGTTTGATAATAATGGCAAATTCCTGACCGCTTGGGGTAAATACGGCTACGGTAATGGAGAGTTCTACACTCCTTATGGGATAGCAGTGGATGGACAAGGTAACATTTATGTCGTGGATACCTTCAATAATCGGGTTCAAGAGTTTGACAATAAGGGCAACTTTCTGACCAAGTGGGGTAATTACAGTCAAAGTAACTACAGCCCTGGGGGTAATTTTAATGAAGCTGATGGTGCGTTCCGCTTCCCACATGGAGTGGCGGTGGATCAGCAAGGAAATATTTATGTGGCGGATATGTTCAACAACCGGGTCCAAAAATTCCGCCACCTATAGCCCATTAAGTTCGGTTTTCCCTAACGATTCGAATAATATTCTATACCTATGCCATTGAAACCGACGAGGGATCGAAGGTACTTTGATAATATTCAATACATCCGACGTTCGTAAAAAGTTAAAGTACCTAGTAACATCGCAAGGTTTTCCATACTAAGCCCTGCCGCATTTAAAAGGGCCGGGTTGTGGAGATAGCCTGCTTCGCAAACTCTCCTAACTGCTCGTAGCTTTTTCAAGTCAGCCTCGGTTAAATCATATAAATCTCGATTGTAAAAGAGTTGCTTTACCAAAAGGTTGCCCTCAATCAAGAAAGAAAGTGCTTCTACCTCATTTAGCATCTTGTCACCTCAACTTTTCTAGGCGGTAGAGGAAGATATATAGACTGGTCTAATATTCAATATCTTCTACAGCAAAAAATGTGCCTAAAAATAGGTTAATACTCTTACCCAAACCCAAGGTCAGGGAATATAACCCCAACATTCCAGCGTCAAACTTTCGTCAGAGTAGCTTTGGTGAAAGTTTTGCTTCCGCGAAGAGCGGGTGATTAGCCAAGTTTGAAAACGCTGATAGGGTTCACGGGCAAATTCCAGTAAAACGGTAGAGGTAGAAGTAATGGCGCAGACGCGACCCGGCCCCCGATTTAATTCGGCCTCTACCTCTGAAGTAAAGCCGGAGATATTAGGTGGTGCTGAAGGCAAGAGATAGTGATCGAAGATGATAGGCGAATTGCCATTAAACTGAAGCAAAAAGTTACGGTTCCCGCCACTGGTCAATTGAAGCGAGGCATCCCTACCTAACCCCCTTAAATCATCGTGGAGATAACCGCCACTTGCCAGAATGAGAATCGAAGCTACCGAGAGTATCAGGGTTAGAACGCCCCCAATTAGTGGCCCCCAAAAAGGACGCAATTTTGGGGGTTTGAACCCACGAACGGTCAGCCGAACCTCAAACGAGGTGAAAGCCGCTCCCATCAGGATGAAGAAGGGAAAGCTAGAGGCCAAAAAAGCACGGTCAGCATACACCGATTTAACTTGGCTGATGAGCCAGCAGAGCAGAAGCGGCACAAGCCAAAAAAGAAGTAAATAGGTGCGTTCGGCCTTTCGTTGGCGCAAGTTACCCAAACCTAACCAGACCAAAAGACCCAATCCCAAAACCGCAAAATAGGGCTGTATTAAGGCTAGTAAGGCAAAAGGCTGACCATTATGAGCGCGGTCGGCGGCTCCAAAAGCTACAAAACTATCCAGTAAGAAGAGCAGGTCAGGTTTGGCAAAGAAGGTATTACCTCCCGCCTGTTGCAAGAAGATGAGCAGTAGGGGCGACCAGAGAAGCAGGCATATAGCCCAAATTAGGGTGGCACGGATTATGTTAGACTTACGCCGAAAGAGGAGCAGTAAGGCTAAGCCCTGCACCACTAGATAGAGCGGCGAGAGATTTTGGGTATAGAGCATTGCGGTAGTGGCAGCCACATAGCCGAGCAGTTTCGGCCAGCCCGGTTTTTCCTCCTCCATTATTCGCCAAAAGAGGTAGCAGGAGGTTAGAACTAGCAGGGCCAGCAGCGTATACATACGAACCATTTGGCTGTAGATTACATGAATGGAAGAGAGACTGAAGAGGAGGAGGGCAATTTGGGCGGCGCGTTCGCCTGCCATCCGTCGGGCCAAAAGATAGAGCGGCCAGAGGGCGATTAAATCAAAGAGGGTAGCCAAACCGCGTAGAAGGAAATTATTATCTGGACCCAGCCAGATAACGGTTTTGAGGAGCAAATAGTAGAGTGGCGGCTGCAAATCTTGAGAGCGGAGAATCTCAAACATTTTAGCTAGAGGTTGCTGGGCCAGATAAACGCTCCAGACCTCATCTTGCCAAAGACTAGGCTCAGCCATCTGATAAAGCCTAATCACTAGGGCCAGCAAGATTAGGCCAAGTAACCCTTTCCATGAGGTGGTTTGCGTCTTTGCTTCTTGGTTGGTTGGTCTGGAGGAGGTGGTAGCTTGAGCGGTAATTTTGTTGTTCATCGAAAAGAGCCTTTCCATTAATGTCTGCTACTATTCTATCCAGAAAACGGAAGATGTGTGAATCTATAGGCAACCAGTTGGCGGGCGGCCAGCCGACCGGCCAGCCGACCGGCCAGCCAACTTTCTAAGTCAACGGATTGCCCGATATGAGTAAAATAGCCTCTAAAACCTTGGCTTGGAGGGCTTTTCATGGATAAGCAGAAAATCACAGCCCGTCTTTTTCTGAACGGTCTCGGCCTGATTTGCCAAAGAGACTGCGTGGATCGTTGCTCTAGTTTGAGGTTGTTCTAGGATCAGTAATCCAGCCTGAAGTTCTATTACATTATCCACCAGACCCAGCGTGTAGTTACGCACTTTGGTGACGCTAGTAATCACTTTTAAATTGGCCTCTTTGCCCTGCTGCTCAACCTCTTCCAACAGTTCAAAGGCGGCTTCCAGTTCTTCTTGCATCCCGCCTTCGAGGTTATGGGTGCGCGGCACTTCCAAAAAGACAATGACATAGAGCGGTTTGCCAAAGGTATTGGCTAATTCGATGCCTGCTTGAATAGCCTGTTCCGGGCAGTCCAGACCAAAGATGGGTACCAGAAAATTTGACCAGCCCCTACTCTTTTTATTAGATGGTAGGTTTTGGCGGTTGCTCCGGTTGGCCGTTCGGTTGGCCGTTCGGTTGGCCGTTCGGCTTCCTTTAGTAATAGCGATGTAACGAGCAGTTTTCGGGCCGAGTCGCCATAGTCCCCAGCTTAATAATAATCCTACCACTAGGCCACAAATCAGCCAGCTAATCTCAATCATCAAATCGGCCTCTTGATTACATCCCTTGCAAGGCTTTTCCCGCTTGGTTACGGAGACCAGTCTTTAGTTTTTAGTGCTTAAACTAACAACTAATTTGATTAGCCTGCAAATCATCTGCACAGATTATACCATAGCCCTCCGCTTCTCCTCCTAGCCGCAGGCTGGCCTCGAAGTAGACTGGTCTTGGAACCGCTGGTGATTATAAGCATTTGGCCTCTTTTGGTG
Organism: Candidatus Chloroheliaceae bacterium; assembly: GCA_013390945.1. Lineage (GTDB taxonomy): Bacteria > Chloroflexota > Chloroflexia > Chloroheliales > Chloroheliaceae > L227-5C. The sequence continues at coordinate 8,566 of JACAUC010000145.1, read as the reverse complement.
CTAAAATGGTCTTAGACTGCTCTTGGTTAAATGGAATAGGTAGAGGTTGTAACCTAGGTTACGGTCAACGTAACTTGGGTTGGTTGTGACCCAGTTTAGATAAACCCGCAGCAGGCTGGTTGCTCAGATTGGACGTATGCAATACGCCCCTACCTAGAATTATGGTGATAATAAGTTAAATATATTGAATATTATCAATTCCAAATAGATTTAAAGATTGTGGTGAAACTGAAGAATGAATATTTTTCATAACAAAATTGCGATTGTAACAGGTGGTGCTTCTGGAATAGGTAAGGCACTGTGCGAGGAACTGGCTAAGCAAGGGGCAGTGGTGATTATTGCAGACCTTGACCGGGAAAAAGCAGAGCAGGTAGCAAGAGCGATCACCGCCACCCAAAGCCCGGCCTATCCGGTAACTGCTCGTTACGAGGTGGATGTGACACAACCGGAACAGGTTCAAAGGGTAGTGGATGAAACCGTAGCCCAACACGGACGGCTGGATTATATCTTCAATAATGCCGGAATTGGGATTTTAGGCGAAGTAATTGATATGAAATTGGAACATTGGAATCGGATTATTGATGTTAATCTACGAGGAGTAATTCATGGTATTAGTGCGGCCTATCCCGTAATGGTTCGGCAAGGCTACGGTCACATTGTCAATACCTCTTCAGGCTTTGGCCTAGTGGCAATGCCAACCCATGTTGCCTACGGTACAACCAAACACGCCCTAGTAGGATTATCTACCGGATTACGGTCGGAAGCTGCTGGTCTAGGCGTTAAAGTGACTGTAGCCTGTCCGGGTATTATACGTACACCTATGGCTGAGTCTACTACTTTTCTACGAGGTAAGATAGAAGCTAAACCTCCGTTCAAGATGATGGAAGCGGCGGATTGTGCCAAAGCTATCCTAGAAGGAGTAGCACAAAATAAAGCGATAATTACAATGCCCTCTTATATGACACTGACTTGGTGGCTACATCGTCTCAGCCCAAACCTCACCGCCTTGGCAAGCCGCCAGATGATCGCCAGCTTTCGGAAAAATTTGAAATAAAAATAAAAGAGACCCCGCTCTAAGAGCGGGGTCTCTCTTTTTTCTTGCTTTTATTGCGCTGATGTAATTACGAGCCAGATTCGACGGTTCGATTAGTCGCTTTTCGGCGGACAGTGGCGCGACCGGGTCGGTTGAAGATTCTAATACCTACTAAGAAAGTAACCACGAAACCAGTTGCCATATAGATAAGCTGCATCCAACTGCTAGTGCTATCGGTACCAGCCGTAAACCCGTGTACGAAAGTGACGACAAACATTACAAAACTGAGGTAGTGAATGGTGCGCCATACTTTGAAACCTAGCCGTCCTGCCATATAAAAGCTTATCACGATAGAAACGATCATATAGACCCCGATAGTACCCAAACCAGTCCACAAGGGCCGATAGGAAGTGGTGAAAGGAACCATCGCCTCGAAAAGGGTTACTCTGAGGTAAGTATCAAGCATCAACCCACCAACATGGAAGACCGTGAAGACCAGCACAAGCAACGAAATTATTTTGTGCAGGTGAATCATTCCCGCTGGATGGATAAATCTATTGAGCATCCGCATACTACTAAAGAGACCCAAGCAGACGCTAAAGAAGAGTAACAAATAGCCGATGATACCACCAGCCCGAGCCAAGATCCAAGGGCTCTTTTCGGCCAGCCCAGGGCCGAGAGTCGGTCCGAAGAGCCGTTGCATAAGACTATCCCAACGTTGCGTAACCAAATCATTAAGAGCCTGAGCCGCCGAGGGATCAGCCAACGAGAAACCTACCAAAAAGACCACAAAGAGAATAGCCGCTATGACCAGATTAGCGATAGTATGACGAGTACCCTTGGCAACCGGATTATCCTGTTGTGCCTGTGCGGGTACTGCTAGTACCCTGTAGCGATTTTTGAAAAGTGGATTTTCGAGTAAATCGGCTCTCTTGTTCTTGTTCATCTCTTTACCTGCTTGTTGTACTTAGTAAAATTGGATAATATTCCGTTGGGCTATTAAAACTGTTTGTTACGATGAAATGCTACTTCTTATCTCAAATTATCGGTAAGGGGCGCAATTACTTGTGCCCCCAAAATTCTCTTCTAATTCTTTAGCTCTATGTCTCTACGACCAGGTCACAACCAGTTGACCGTAACGTCGGCTGGCCGCTGGGTTGGTTGCTACTTCTAGCTGGATCGGGTTCTCGGCTTCGCCCTAGCAACCGGAGCCTGTACCACCGGACGTGGGGTAGCAGTTGGTAGCGGCCTAGCGGTAGCAGTCGGTGGAACCGACTTGGCGGCAGCCGCATTGGATGGATTTGACCCTGACGCTACGGTGGTTTGGCGAGGTGCTACCACAACTGGTAGGCTAGTAGGTGGCACACCCGGTTCGGGATTTTGGTTACTGCCTACGGGCGGAATATCCGTATTGGCGAGCGTCGTACTAGCAATATTTTGGCCTACTAGGAAAGAGACTAAAGTAAAAACCAAGGCCGTTACTCCAACGACTAAGAAAGTCAACTTATGGTGGTTGGGTTTAACCCTTTTGGTCTTATTGCTCTTCAATCTATTGAAACTGTTAGAAGTATTGATGCTCATTTCTTAGCCTTATCCTTATCCTTATCCTAGCCTAGTACCCTAATCGCGCTCGTTTCCGCCTTCGCGTTCGTTTTCTTCGTGTCCCCGTCCACCTGTAGGTGCATTATTAACTGGTGGGTCTTGTACTACAGGCTCTGGTACAGCGGTAGGTGCAGCCTCTTGAATAGCAACCGGCGGTACAGCGGTAGGAGTAGCCTCTTGAGGCGTAGCAGTGACGGTAGAACCTTGTGACGCTAGGGCCGGTTTACTGGTGGCAGTAGAACCTTGTGACGCTAGGGCTGGTTTACTGGTGGCGGTAGAACCTTGTGACGCTAGAGCCGCTTTGCTGATTGGAATAACGGTGGCAGTGGCTGCTACCTCAATTCGCACAGTAGGCGGCGCACCTACAACAGTTGTATTGGGGGATGCGCTAGTCTTAATAGTGGTGGTAGTGGTTCCACCCGTATTTGAGCTAAGGCTACTGATACCAAAGGCGAAAGCACCAATGAAGAGTAGACCTAAAATTAAACCTGGTAGATATTTTTTGACTGGCATAAGTTAAAGCAATTCCTCTTGATTAGTTTAGACTGATTTAGTTACTTACCTCGTTAGCTATATATTAAGGGCCGAAGATTGGAAGAAGATTGGAACCGAAGTTACAGATAATGTAGACTTTGCGACTTTCGTTAACTAAATCCCAATTGTTCGAATCTGCGTTCCATTGCTGGTAATGAAGAGGGCGGCGCAACCGGGTTGCTTTTCGATAAACTGTCGGCCTTCCACTGGCCCTAGAATAAGGGCAGTTTTAGCCAATACATCGGCCAACTGAGTCGAGGGGGCAATGGCGGTGACACAGACCACCTCATTTTCCACAGGTTGTCCGGTACGTGGGTCAATCAAATGATGGCGTACGGCCAGCCGACCCTGCTGCCCTGAACTCCAGCGTCGTTTACTAATAGACGAAGTAGCCACTCCCCGGTTACTCAGACCCTCCAGATCGGTAATTTCACCTTCTTGGGTGAAAGGATTTATCACCGCGACGGTCCAACCGGGCGGTGTTATCCCAGGTTGCTCCCCGGATAAGTACATATCGCCACCGCCACTCATCATAAAGGTGGTAATGCCCTCCTGTTTGAGCAGACGAGCGGCCCGGTCTACTGTCATACCCTTACCAATCCCACCTAGGTCAATTTTGGTATCAGGCGGTAGGGTGATTGCTTGCTTAGCGGGATCAAGGAGTATTTTGCGGTAACGATGAAAAGAGGGCATCGTAAAACCGGCGGCTAAAACGACCTGTCCCTGCCCAAGCAGTTCAAAGCTGCGGTCATAGCCAGCGGCCTCCAATGCTTTCAGGAGCGTGGGATCAAAAATGCCGTTGGTCAATTCGGCCATCTTCAGAGCCTCGCTGACACTCTGATAGAGTAGCGGGGAGGCACCGGTCAGGTAGCCTTGCTGATTAAGCTTTGAAAGCTCACTCTGTGGTTGAAAGCGGCTCAGGCAGGCTTCAGTCTGAGCAAAAAGCTCTTTGATTTTACCAATAGTAACTGCCGTTTTTCGTTCCAGTATGGTGCGAGAACTACTCGTTGCACCGGATTTTTTAGGATTCGGCTGGCTGGCGAGCTTGGGATAAAGTATAAGTTCAATGTCGGTATTCATTGCCCTGAAGCTATCAGTAACTTCTATGGTTTCGGGTGGCACAAGATTTTCCTTTTATATTTAATGCTATATTTAATAACTCTCTTGCAAATTACGTCACGAACAGTGGGCGTATGCCATACGCCCCTACCACCAAAATATTGAGATAATACTACCAATCGCTACGCCACGCAGGTAATTGGCAGAAAGAACCACAAATAATCTATGTAACGAGCAGTTTTACAAATATTGGTGGTTCTTCTGGGTTACCTTATAACGAGTTTTCTGTGAAGTTAGATCTCAACTACGGTGCGACCCTGGTCATCTTGAGGCACATTCCAGTGTTCAGGAGAGCGCCACAGACTAGAAAGGATCAACTCGCGGAGAAAGATCATCTCCTTGGGTAGCCGATCATAGAGTTGGATAAAGAGTTCGTCGTGCAACAGAATCTCCTTTTTCCAAGCATTTCGATCAATGGTCATTAGCTGGTTAAACTGTTCCTCGGTGAAATCTTCCATACCGCTCCAGTCCAAATCCTGATAGCGTGGAACCCAACCGAGGGGGCTTTCAATGCTGGCCGATTGACCATGCGCCCGTTCTACGATCCACTTCAAGATCCGCATATTATCGCCAAAGCCGGGCCACAGGAATTTACCCTTCTCGTCCTGACGGAACCAGTTGACGTTAAAGATACGGGGCGGATTGGGAATTGAGCGACCAAACTGGAGCCAATGGTTGATGTAATCGCCCATATGATAGCCACAGAAGGGTAGCATGGCAAAGGGATCCCGTCGTACTTCCCCAATTTTGCCTGCTGCCGCCGCCGTCATTTCCGAGCCTAACGTCGCCGCCGCATAGACCCCATAATTCCAGTTAAAGGCTTGGTAGACTAGCGGCACTACACTGCTGCGCCGTCCGCCAAAGATGAAGGCCGAAATTGGCACACCGTTAGGATTGTCATAATCCGGGTCAATCGAAGGACATTGGCTGATTGGGGCGGTGAAGCGAGCGTTCGGGTGAGCCGCTTTTCGTCCACAGCCCGGTGTCCATTCTTGGCCTGTCCAGTCAATCAAATTGGCGGGTGGTTCGTCGGTCATACCCTCCCACCAGACATCGCCATCGGGGGTTAGTCCGACGTTGGTGAAGATGGCATTGCGAGCCACCGTATCCATGGCGTTCGGGTTAGATTTATAGGAAGTGCCAGGAGCTACACCAAACATACCCGCTTCAGGGTTAATGGCATAGAGCTTGCCATTTGCACCCGGTTTAATCCAAGCAATATCGTCACCAATGGTGGTTATCTTCCAACCTTCGATAGATTTAGGTGGGATGAGCATCGCAAAATTGGTTTTGCCACAAGCACTAGGAAAAGCCGCTCCCACATAAGTCTTTTCGCCTTGAGGTGATTCCACGCCCAAGATAAGCATATGTTCGGCCAACCAGCCTTCATCCCTAGCCAAGACCGAAGCGATACGTAAGGCGAAACACTTCTTAGCCAGCAGTGCGTTGCCACCGTAGCCACTACCGTAAGACCAAATCGAACGCTCCTCCGGGAAGTGGACGATATATTTATGTTCTTTGTTGCAGGGCCAAATTACATCTTTTTGGCCCGGTTCCAGCGGTGCGCCCACCGAGTGCAGACATGGCACAAACTCGCCATTGCCCAGCACGTCGAGTACCGCCTTACCCATACGGGTCATTAGGCGCATATTGACCGCCACGTAAGGTGAATCGGAAAGCTCTACCCCAATATGAGCAATCGGGGAACCGAGCGGCCCCATGCTAAAGGGAATTACATACATAGTACGGCCACGCATCGAACCATCAAAGAGCGAAACTAAGGTAGTTTTCATCTCCTTGGGGTTCATCCAATTGTTAGTTGGCCCAGCATCTTTTTTATTCAGGCTACATATAAAGGTTCGATCCTCCACTCTAGCCACATCACTGGGATCAGAGCGGGTATAGAAGCTGTTCGGACGTTTCTCGTTATTAAGCCGAATAAAAGTTCCAGCCTCTACCATTTGGTTACAAATTGCGTCGTATTCTTCTTGAGAGCCATCGCACCAGTATACACTGTCTGGTTTACAAAGCTCTGCCATTGACTCCACCCAAGAACGCAAAGCCGCATTCTTGACGTAATCGGGAAATTCCATTCTTATCTCCATCTCTAAACTTCGTAACGAACTTCTCGTTACGCAATTCGTTACGAAGTTCGTTACATTGCACGGCCAGCCGATTGATCTTTACCAGTGCTATGATTTGCCGACTATCCGACTATATTGTAACATAAGATGGTCTTTAAGAAACTGCTTGACGAACAGTTCATTACTTTAGTTCGCAGGTTCCTCCAGCCGCCGAGGGCGGTTGGTCTTGGGCAAAAAGCTATAATTGACAAATTTGATAGCCTATGTTATCTTTCCCTTACCCTGACAAATAAAGACAAATAAAGATGCTTAATTAAGGAAGTACCATATATGGCTGAAGAAAATAGTGCTGCGGTTCTAACGCCCACGCCTAGCGAGCCTAAGCTAAATCGGGTGGAACGCATTAAAAAAGGGAAAGACCCTTTTGAAGTGTGGGAGGCGATTGAACGCTACGCCGTGACAGGCTTTGACTCCATTGAAAAAGATGATATAGATCTCTTCAAGTGGTATGGGATATACACCCAAAGCTCTGATACCACTGGTTATTTTATGTTGCGAATCAAGTTGCCCAACGGAGATCTTACCTCGACCCAATTACGCACCATTGCTTCGATAACACAGCGTTTCGCTCAAGGTTTGGCAGATGTGACGGATCGCCAGAATTTTCAGTTGCATTGGATTCAAATTGAAAATATCCCCACCATTGGCCGGGAACTAGAAGCGGTAGGTCTTTCGCTCAAGGGTTCTAGTGGCGATACGGTGCGGAACGTGATTGGTTGTCCTTTATCGGGCTATGATCCGACCGAAATAATTGATACGTGGCCCCTAGTGGAAGAAGTCAACCGCCGCTTGGCGGGTAATTCCGAATTTGGCAACCTGCCACGCAAGTTCAAAATCTCGATTAGTGGTTGCGTAGAACAGTGCGCCCATCCTGAAATTAACGATTTGGGTTTGGTGGCAGTGCGGAAGGCCAATGGCGAGGTGGGCTTTGAAGCGTGGGTAGGCGGAGGCTTGGGTTCCCAGCCCCACTTGGGTCAACGGCTAGGTGTTTTCATACCCCCCTCGGCAGCAGTGGAAGTGGCCTCCCATATTATCGCTATTTTCCGCGATCATGGCTACCGCAAGAACCGCGCTCACGCCCGTCTAAAATTCCTGTTGGCAGATTGGGGCGTGGCAAAATTCCGGGAAGAGTTGGAGCAGCGGCTCGGCTACCACCTCGAAGATGGTCCCGCTGGTTATCAGGCTCCAGCTAATGCCTACCGCGATCATGTGGGGGCTTACCTTCAAAAAGATGGTCGTTATGCGCTTGGATTGGCTACTTTAGGAAGTCGGGTCACTGCGGATCAGCTTTTTGCCTTAGCGGATCTAGCCGAGCGGTATGGCTCCAGCCACTTACGCAATACCACCCTCCAAAACATAGTACTCCTAGACATTGCGGCGGAATCGTTGGAGGAGGTCAAGGCCGCAACCGCCGCACTTGGACTGCCCTCCGAGACCAGCAGCTTCCGGCGCGGTTTGATGTCCTGCACTGGCAACCAGTTTTGTAAGCAAGCGGTCTCTGAAACTAAGATTAGAGCCGTCAACCTAGTGGAGGCACTAGAGCTAGAGTTGCCCAATTTTTCCCGTTCGGCTGGCCGTCAATTGAGCATTGCCTTCAACGGGTGTCCCAATAGCTGCACCCGCTATCAGGTAGCGGATATAGGGCTAGTGGGTTCGCTGGGTCGTCCCACCAATAATCCAAGTGGGGAAAAAGAAGAGGTCTTCCAAATTTATTTGGGCGGCAAGCTAGGACAAGATGCTCAGTTAGGTCATCACCTCAAACAACGGATCCGGGCCACCGAAATCAAGGATTATATTGTAAATTTGCTCCAACGTTTTGAGGCAGAACGAGAGGAGGGCGAATCCTTTACCCAATATGTCAACCGAAATTTGGGAGAGGGATAACGCTTTACTGAAATTTTAAAATCAGGCGGACAATCGGCGGACGCGGCCAGCCGAGGAGCCGCACTCCCACAGCCGATGCTTTTGAATCTCACCTTTTTAGCCTGTCCGACACACCTTCTTTGAGTAGCCCTAAAAGCGCGGGTTGCTAGAGTTTGGGCGGTGACTGCATCAATATGCTCCTTTATCCAACTGGTACGGTAGTAGCAAAAGCATGGAGGGCGTATTCGCTAAAGCTATATTTCTCACGGGC
>JACAUC010000144.1 GCA_013390945.1 Candidatus Chloroheliaceae bacterium | reverse complement strand
TTCCCAAACCTTGTAACCACGCGGGTGACGTATCCTCTTTGGCAACAGCTGGAGCGAACGGCGCAGGCTCCGCACTTCCCAAACCTTGTAACCACGCGGGTGACGTATCCTCTTTGGCAACAGCTGGAGCAGGCTCCGCACTTCCCAAACCTTGTAACCACGCGGGCATCGCCTCTGCAGGGGCAGCGGGAGCCTGACCCGCACTGCCTAACCCTTGCAACCACGCGGGCATCGTCTCTGCAGGGGCAGCGGGAGCCTGACCCGCACTGCCTAACCCTTGTAACCACGCGGGCATCGTCTCTGCAGGGGCAGCGGGAGCCTGACCCGCACTGCCTAACCCTTGTAACCACGCGGGCATCGTCTCTGCAGGGGCAGCGGGAGTAGGTGTAAACGGTGTGAGGGAGGGAGGCTGCTCACTACGAGGAGCTTGCGCCCCTAAGCTTTGACCGCCAACCTCGAAGGGAACGGCTTGTGGCGTTGGATCGCCCGATTTTAACCAATCCGGCAAATCTTCTTCTTTTGGCTCACCGAGGTTGATACTCTGACTCATAAAACCAGTTGGCTTTGCGGCTATAAATCCGGGAGTATCAAATTGGCTTGGGTCAAAGGGTGCTAGTTCCACTTCTTCTGCCGCTTCATCCTCTAGCGGAGGCAAGGAGGGAATATAAAGCGGCTTAGCCGGAAGAGTAGCACTCAGATTTGCCATTAGCTCGGTAGCGGCAGCTTCTCCCAAATCAAAAGAGGGTAGTTCAAAAGCTGGATTCTCCTGCGGAGCGGCAGAAGTAAGACTCTCCGATAAGGGGTCAAATGCAGGGAGGGCAAATTCAATATTTTCGGGCGGGGAGCCTTGAGAACGCAACCACTCCGGTAATTGCAGGTCAGTTACCCCAGTACTGCTCTCCACCGCTGAACCCGAAGAACGCAACCACTCCGGCAATTGCTGGTCAGTTACTCCAGTACTGGAACCCGAAGAGCCCAACCACTCTGGCATCTCTTCCACTGGTTTGAAAGCAGGCAAAAGCTCTTCCTCACCCAGCACACTTGGGGCAACGAAGAGTTCGGGGGATTTCGGACCAGTCGTTCCGATGCTTTCCTCGGCGGAGAGTTCGTTTTGGAACCAAGCGGGCAATTCGTCCAGAGCGGATTCTTGGGAGGAGTAACCGCTTTCAAGTGACTCCGGCAAGTCGGTAGACTGACTCAAAGGCTCAAGGTCGGTCAGTGAAAAGGTATTGCCGGGTTCATAATCATAATCAGACTCAGTGTTAGGGTCAGAGGAAGAGGTTCCGCTAGAGGTGGAACGTGGTTCAGGTTCGTTCGCCAATCCCAAATCATCGCGCAGGGTATTGGTCTGAATCATAACGTCACGTAGGGAGAAGGTGCGCGGTTCTTTAAACCGAACCGAGCCATCAGTATGAGAAGTGGCTTTGATTTCGTCAAGGGTCGTTTGTTGAGGAGGGCTGACCGGTCGGGCCGTTTCGCCAAAGATGGTAGCCATCTCTGCCTCACCCGCAGGCGGGTTGCCACTGAAACGTGCCAGAGTAGGTTGATCTTCAAAATCTTCTGGTAGACCAATCACCGGGAAGGAGAGGGGTGGTAAGCTGGATTCTGGCTCAAGCGAAGGGGGAGTTAAACCCTCAAGCCAAGGTGCCAAACCACTACCCCATAAACCACCACCGAAGCCCGCGAAGCTGGCTTCGGCCTCTTCCTCACCTAGTTGGGGGAGAGGCGGCAGACTAAAGGGAATTTCTTCACCTTGAGAAGTCTCTTCCACAAACATGCCCAAAGGAGGGAGGGGCGGAATTTCGGCGGCCTCATGAGAAAGCCAATCGTCGGGAAGGCTAGGTAGTAGGGTTTCAAGTTCACCAGAGGAAGAGTATTTATCAAAGAGTTGACCAGTCAACCCGGTACGCAAAGCTTCGGGTGGTAAAGTTTTGGCAAAACCGGGTGGCACATTTATATTAGGTACTTCATCCGATTCATCAAATAAATTCTTTTCAGGATCCTCACCAAAAGCAAATTCAAGCGTAGCCGCCACCTCATCATCGCCAAAAGTCGGGCGGGTAGGTATTTTAGGACTAGCCTGAGCCGAAATTTCACGCAACCAAGCCGGTACTTCACCTTCGACATTGGGCCGCGTCGTGTTTTGGCTTTCTAAATCCTTGAGCCAATCGGCACTTTCGGCCACGGGCTTGCCAGAGGTTTGACTGGCATTACCCGTGATTTCACGCAACCAATCTGGGACGGTATTAGCCTCGTCGGAGGGGGAGGCGTACCCTTCGCGGTGAGGAGCTGAAGCCAAAGATTCATTTAATTCAAACGGTTTTAAATTGGCGACCAGATCGTTTTCCGTTTCATCTGGTACAAAGGGTAACGGCTTAGCCTCTTTCTGGTAGGGTGCGGGCTTAGCACTGCTAGGCGAGGATTGCTGATCCAAATCGCGCAACCAATCGGGCAAGAAACCAGTAGCACCTTGTCGGGGATCAAAATCGGAGAGGGCGTTCTGTGATCCAGTTTGGCTGGTCGTCTGCTCAAAGGAGGGCATCTCAAAGATAGAATCGGGGGTGACGATAGGAGGCGTAAACATTTCAGGGGCAAAAAGTGGCCCGGTTTGTGGCTGGGAGCGCAAAGAACTGAGCGTATCAGCCTCCCGATCAGACAAAATCGGCAACGGTTCCACTGCATCGGCTGGCCGCTCGGCTGGCCGCTCGGCGGGCCGCGCAGCATCGGTAGCTTGGGGCTGGGAATACAAAGAACCGAACCTCTCAGCCTCCCGGTCAGACAAAATCGGCAACGGTTCCACCGCCTCGGCAGGCCACTCGGCGGGTCGCTCGGCGGGTCGCTCGGCAGGCCGCTCGGCGGGCCACTCGGCAGGCCACTCGGCGAACCGCGCAGCATCGGTACTTAAAAGTAGTTCACTGATAAGGGGTTCCGGTTCGGGTGAGGGTGACTCCTCCGCCTCCATAAACTCGGCCATTACGGGAAGGTCCTCATCCTCATCCTCATCATCTTGGGGAAGAGGAACAGCCGCCGCATCGGAGCGGAGCGAACTGAACCAGTCGGAGGGACTTTCGGCGGAGGAGGAGTTAGTCTGGGCTTGCTCCTTAGCCTTGCGAGCCTCGGCCAACCGCGAAAGGCGGCTCTGTCCCGCAGACGGCGGGGGGGCAGAAGCTTGACCGGGGCCACTGGCACTTTGACTCTGTTGCGGGGCTATTGGTAGGAGATTACCACAACTACGGCAAAAACCGACACCCACCGGGTTTTGGGTGCCACAGGTAGAACAAGGCTGGTTGGATGATCCACTTGCCATAAACGCAGGCTCCTATCTTAGGCCACAATTTACGTACCACAAATTTAACTAACAGGTGTCAGGTACTAGGTAGCGGGTGTCAGGAATTACTTGATTTTGGATTTCTTGATTTTTCCCCATTCGGGGACAGGCGATTTTGGATTAAGGGCAATAGCCTCTAACAATCCAAAAACCAGTCTACATCCCCAATCCAAAATGCCGATACCCCGTCCCCCAATACCTGATGTAACGATCACCTTAAATATTGATTATCCACGCCAAGCAAATAGCGCAAGCTGGTAGCAATTGCGCCAAGAGCCGAACCAATGACTATTCCGCGAATGGCTCCCTGCACCGGGTAATCCTGAAACCATTGGCTCAGAGCAGCAAAATTATTCAACGGACTAATCGTAGCTTGACCCAACAAGACGATTACCGCCCCCACTAACAATAAAGTTGACTCGACCGTACCGATTCTTAAAACTCGGATGGCAGCGATCATCATTAGGAAGGCCAGCAAAGAAAAAAAGGTAGCCGAAAGCGGTTGGTAAATATACTGAAAAAGCCAGTTGGTGACATCATCCTGCCTTCCAGTAACTCGACCAAAGAGACCCGCTCCAATTACCACTACAGCACTACTAATTAGAGCCACACTATAAATGCGATCTGATCCACCCTGAGAAATACGTTTGAGATGAACGCGCATAATATTGGTTAGCCCAAGCAGCAAGGCAAAGCCGGTAATAAAAGTTACCCACAGGCTTAACAAAGCCGCAGCATTATCCACCAAACCCTTGGTAAAGAAATCGAGTAAGACCAATGCTCCACTCAGGTAGATTATCACCAGCGCAATGTAAAGCCCTATCCGACGCATTTTACTCCCTCAGTACTTAGCGCAAAAAGTAATCACCAATCGTAATTCCGAATGTAGCGACAAGAAGACCTAAAACGATTAGAACAATAATCCCACCACGTAACCAATCTTGAACTTGCAGACTGGCAAGGTGAGACGGGGCGTGATCTAGGTAGGCGGGAGCGGCATAAATCTCCTCGCCGATCAAGACATTCTCCAACCCTGCGGTACTAACCATCAAAGGCAGAGCCTCCACTTGGCTACTTCCGACTACTTGAGGCAAGTCGCGTTGAGCCAGTTTATCGCCCACCAGCAAATATTCACTTCCAAAACGGCCTAGTAAAACCGTACCCGAAACCTCTTCCGCCGAAATTACGTGGCGCATCCCCACCATATAAGCCATCCGGTCTTGTTGGGCAATAAATTGGGTCTTTTCGGGAAGATAGTCCACCTCACGACCTGCCCGGATATATTCACCACGAGTGGTATCCCCGGCGGTCAGGTAGGTTAGGGCATCGTTGGTAGTGGTCACTAAATTGCTACGGGTACGGGCGCTCAAGCGAGCGATGGAGGAGAGCATGGTCAGGCCGTTCAAAGCCTCGGCGGTTCCCGCGTCCCCATTCAAACCACCCAAACCCGGTGAAAAGTGAATGGTGGTACCATTTTCGGCGGCTTGTTCGGCCATAGTACTCACCAAATGTAACGAGCGCAAAGGTCGCAATAAAAGTTGCCGTCCACGCTCAAGCGGCAGCCAAGCCGCGAAAAAGAGCAACAAAAATATTAGTATAACCAATAAGATGAAGACGGTAGAAGCACCAAAAGTAAGACTCATTTGCGCTCCTTCTCCCCTAAGCGTTGGGCCATTTTAGTTTGACGGCGAGCAGTTTCCAGTTCATCTAGGCGAGCCAAGAGCCAATCCAGATTGGCCCGGTCTTCTAGCAAGCGGCTATAACGTCCGGTCGGGTCTTTTGCACCTAAAGCCAAGCTAGAAACGGGCTGTGCCAGCAGCAAAATCTGGCTGGCGAAGAAACTTAAAGGCCGATTGGAAGTGATAAAAAGACGGGCGAGGCTACTCAAACCTGCGCGGTCAATTCGTTGGGCTAAACGCTCAAGCGCGGCAGTTTCGTCCAACGGATTTAACGTAACGGGCAGTTGTTCGGCAGAAAGACCAGTCGGAGAAGCGAGGGGGGGGAGAACGACCCGTTGGGTTGGGGCGGCACTAGTTTTAGCCTGCTTTTGCTGGAACTCCTCCACTAGATAGGCTGGAAGACGCACCGCTAACCCACCGGCCTCGCGTCCGGCTACAAGTTCGGCGGCACTTAATACGCCTAATTCGGCTAAGCGTTCCACCACTGGCAGCCCAGCCTGAATGGTAACGTAAGGCTCAGGCGAAGTCACACCTTCTATCTGCTTTTCTCTCCCATATTGACTCATCTTAGTACCGTTTTAGCTCTCCCTACTACACTAGATTCAATAAGGCTGACCAACTTCGTGTTATGTTAATATCTTTCTTTATCATATCATATTTTGCCGCTTTGTAAATGCCTTCGATACGATTTGTCCCCTATTTCGGTTGGGTTTAAGGCAGAGTTCGATCTTCTCAAGAATCCGGGCTGGGGGCGTATGCAATACGGGCGTATGCAATACGGGCGTATGCAATACGCCCCTACGGAGAGGGTAAATAGCACTGGAGGCTCGTTAGCAGAGACGTTTTTAATTCCGGTTCAGTTGGGTAAGGTAAAAAAACAGCCCGCAGTGGCTCAAATAGGGGCAAGCGGTTTTTACCCGCCAAAGTACTAGTCGGTATCAACCAGCAACCCTGCTCACTTGGTCGAAAGCTCTCAAAAGTAGCCCAAGACTGAAGCCGAGCGGCAAAAAGGCTACGTTGCACCTGCACTCCCTCCGAACCAATCCGATAAACGGCAGGCAAATAATAGGGTAGCAAGAGCGTGATAAAAGCAAGACTCATCACGAGGGAGACAATAGGTGGAAGGCTAACCAGTAGCACCACTTCTAAGCCCACCAGTAGCAAGGCCACTAGTCCAGCCCGAAGCCAACCGCGCTCGCGCAAAGGCCAACGTCGCCAACAAATTTGAGATTCTGCCACAGCGGAAGAGTTTCTCATGCTAAACTTAAAAGAGCCTTACTAAGATTTTGCGGCATCGCTACTATCCATAATTATTGTCACCGGGCCGTCATTTTCAATAGTAACCAACATATCGGCAGCAAAGCGTCCGGTTTCCACCTTCAAACCCATTTGGCGCAAAAGCGTGACAAAATAGTCAACTAAAGGAGCGGCTAGATCAGGCGGAGCAGCAGCGACAAAGCTAGGACGACGACCTTTGCGGGTATCGGCATAAAGGGTAAACTGCGAAATTACCAACATTTCAGCAGGAGGTTGTAAATCGAGGGCCGAAAAGTTCATCTTAGCCGTGTCATCTTCAAAAATGCGTAAATTGGCGATTTTGTTCGCCAAGTATTCGGCTCCCTTTTCATTATCGCCCTGCCCCACGCCTAGCAGAATTACAAAACCTCGCCCACACCGCCCGATCACCTCGCCCTCGACGGCAACACTTCCGCGCTGCACCCGCTGCACCACCGCTCGCATTAACTATGCCTTTCTTCGCCGATTTAGGCGGAGCTATAACGTTTCAGGATCTATACCCAACTCGCGTAATTTAGCCCAAGCTACTTCTTTCGCCGCACGTTCCGTTGCCTCACGCTGCTCTGCCGCTTCTTTCGCCGCGCGTTCCGCTTCTTTCGCCGCGCGTTCCGCTTCTTTCGCCCTACATTCTGCTTCGGCTCTGGTCAAACGTAGTTGGTTTTGACGGTCATAGAGACGCAAATAGTACTTGTCGGGTACTAACCAACTTTCCAACTCATTGCTCCAAAGCCTACCTAGCTCATCCGGCTCTAGTTTCGTCGGTTGCCCATTTATATAGCTCCAACCTAATAGCCGCTTTCCTCTGTAGTCTTCTTGACTCCAGACCGGGGGGTCGTTTGGGTCATAGGCAAAATATTCTTTTACACCTAATCGCTTATATTTCGTCGGCTTCTTGTCCTGCTCCAAGTCACTTCTCCAAGTCTCTTTGGAGCTAATCTCAAACACTACACTAGGGCCGGGACGGTCTGGTAAAAGCATTCGCCAACTGCGGATGCTCAGTCTAGCAGACTCGGATAACGCCACCCCTTTGAAAACTGAGACATCCGGGGCTAAAGGATACTCCTTATGTTCGGAGGTTTGGTATATTTCCATGTTTAGATTTATAATCCAATCCTCTTGTTGAAAAGAACATTCCAAAACATCCCTAATGTAACGGGTTAAATTAATATGAACAGCACTTTCGCCCATCAGATCTTCCTTAGTCGGATGTGATTCATAATAATACTCTAATTTATCAACCTCAGTCGTTACTTTTGCCTTAGACCGACGACTAGATACCCGTCTCACTTCTTGAATTGACATGGCAGACCCTCCTGCTTACCTTGCTTTTTCAGGTGGCTTTCTCCGTTTAAGATTAAACGTATCTTCTCAATAAATCTGGGTAGGGGCGTATGGCATACGCCCGAATTGGGGCGGGTTTATGCCATACGCCCGAATTGGGGCGGGTTTATGCCATAAACCCCTACCAATTGAGAAGATAAGGTTAAACTTCCCACCTCTTTCCGTCAAAATTGGTTACTCTCCCCTCTAACGGGAGAGTAACGCGATAGCGTGGGCTTCTAACCCCTCCATGCGGCCCACAAAACCTAAAGTTTCGGTGGTGGTAGCTTTGACATTTATCCGGCCCGGCTCAATACCTAATGTCTCGGCGAGGGTTTGGCGCATCTCAGGGATATGACGCGCAAGCTTGGGACGCTGGGCCGCAATTGTGCCATCAATATTCTGAATCTGCCAGCCGCGCTCTTTGACTAGGGCATAGACATGGCTGAGCATTTTGAGGCTGGAAATATCTTTGTAAACGGCATCGGTTGGGGGGAAGTAGCGACCAATATCCCCTAAACCCGCCGCACCCAGCAGAGCATTGATAATCGCATGGGTCAGCACATCGGCATCGGAGTGGCCGTCCAAGCCTAGCTCAAAAGGCACGGTCACCCCACCGAGGATCAGCGGACGGCCCTCGACCAGACGATGCACATCGTAACCCTGCCCGATGCGAGTTTCAGAGCCAGAAGAGCGAGCGGTGGGTTCTGGCTCTCCTTGAACCGCTTGGCCTCCGACCACCTGATTCCTATCTTCAAAGATACTGCGAGCCAAAATCAGATCATCCGGCGTAGTTACCTTGATGTTGGTATAAGCGGCCTGATAGAGCTTGACCGGGTGATCGAGTTGCTCCAGCATCATGGCATCGTCGGTCACATCCAGATTACGGGCGATAGCTTGGCGATGAGCCTCGACTATCAGGCTGTAGCGAAAAATTTGAGGGGTTTGGACGGCCCAAAGCAAATCACGGGGCGGAGTTTCGCGCACCGTCAAATTTTCCGGTGCCACCACCTTAACGGTATCTTTGACCGGAACGCCAGCAATGCTGGAGCCAAACTCACGGGCGGCGGCTAGACCATCCACCAGAATTTGAGGAGTGACAAATGGCCTCGCGCCATCATGAATCATCACCCAATCAGGAGCGGTGTTATCTTCTAGTGCGACCAAACCGTTCCAGACCGAGTCTTGCCGTCGTGAGCCACCCACCACAATCTTTTTTAGCTTACGCCAGCCCTCTTCAAAAGCGAGGGCGCGACCACGCAGCAAATTATCTTCGTTCAGCACAATCACATATTCATGGATTAGGGGGCTGGACTCAAAAACGGCGATAGTATGGGCCAGCAAGGTACGCCCGCCAAAACTAGCGAACTGTTTATCCAACCCGGCCATACGGGTGCTACGTCCTGCGGCTACGATTACCGCCACTATTTTTTCAGTTTTTAAATTTTCAGTCACTTGTATTTCTAACCTGAGCAAAAATCATGCGTCCGGCCACAGTCTGGAGGACGCGGGTTACATTAATAATAATATCTTGGTGCATATAGCGCCGACCGTTTTCGATAACGATCATAGTCCCGTCGTCAAGGTAAGCAAGACCTTGCCCTAACTCCTTGCCCTCCTGTGTAACTTTGACCGTCAACTCTTCCCCAGGCAGCACCACCGGACGCACCGCTTGGGCCAATTCGTTGACATTGAGTACCTTCACGCCCTGCAATTCGGCTACCCGGTTGAGGTTATAGTCGTTGGTAATAACTGGATAGTGGTTAGTTTTGGCAATTTTGATTAACTTTCCGTCTACCTCGCTCACATCGGCGGTATCAATATCCGAAATTTCAATAGGGACAACCGAGTCTTTGCGAAGTTTGGTGAGCATTTCAAGGCCACGTCGTCCCCGGCTGCGGCGTTGCGCGTCCGAGCTATCGGCAATATGTTGTAGTTCATTTAAAACAAAGCGAGGGATAATAAGAGTACCCTCAATAAATCCGGTTTGGCTTACATCCGCAATTCGACCATCAATAATCGCACTAGTATCTACCAAGATCGAGCGAGCATAAGCATTATTGCCGCGAGCTTCACTGACGACGGCGTTAGCGGCTCGGTTTAAGCCGAAAAACTCGAAGATTTCACGTTTACGCATCACCATTACAACAAGACCGAGATAACCAAAACCAATCGCACCCATAAAAGGGAAAATTTGACCGAGGATACCAGGCAGCCGGGAAAGAGGAAAAGACAACAAAGCCGCCACAATCAGACCCACCACCATTCCAATACTACCTGCAATCAGGTCTACGGCTGGCAGCAACTTAACACGTTTCCGCGCCCAAATGAAAGGTACGGTCGTAAAGTAGGGCGCAATCGTTGCACCAAGGGCTGCACCTGCCAACGACAAGACCACCACCCAGCGCACTTGATCCTCGCTGCTCAGCAAAATTGTACCTAGCTGCCAGGCGAGAACCGCCCCAGCTACCATTCCTGAGAGGCGGAAAAAGAACTGGACGTTCATAAAAAGATAACTCCTTACACCACACATCTCCGTTGATGTCTACGCCACGTTGCGTTTTTTTATAAAGTTGCTAAAATGGAAATAAGCAGAGCGGTCAGCAAATTAGGCAGCTTTATTAGTAAGAAGATAAGATTTGACCGTGACCGGGTGCTTACCGCCGCGATTAGGAGGCATTGGTGTACTTCTAGGTTACTAAGTAGTAAACTTACCTGCACCTAATTTTACCACCCCCTAATAAGGCTGTCAAAGCTTGGTCGCTATAATCTTTAATTTTTATTTAATATATTAACCACTCTATTAATATAGATAGGGGAAAGAAAGTTTATGAGATTTATTATTTTAGCTCCCTTCAAAAGTGGTTTCTTAGTAGCATTAACCCTACTGGGAGGACTATCTACCCTCCTCTTACTCACCGCTTGTACAGAAGAGGTCACGGTTACACTAACTTCGGTCAGCCAAGCCGCCCTTACCACGAGGAGTGGGCTAAGTATAAATCCTACGCCCGGTCAGAGTACCCTCAGTAGTACCTCGGCGGTGATTACCACTTCCTCCGGTCAGACGACCAACCTGAAATTAGAATTAGCCGTCACTCCCCAAGAGCAGGGGACTGGTCTGATGGGGCGTACCAGTCTACCCGAAGATAGCGGGATGCTCTTTATCTTTCCTACCAAGGTAAGAACGGGCTTCTGGATGAAGGATACTTTAATCCCACTCTCAATCGCTTGGCTCAACGAAAAGGGAACCATCTTAGAAATTCAAGATATGGAGGCACAATCCGAAGAAGTTCACACCCCCGCTCAAGATTACATTTGGGCCTTGGAAGTGCCAAAAAGTTATTTTAATAAAAAGGGAATAAAGCCAGGTAGTAGCCTTAAACTAGTAACGCCTTAATTTTTGGAGAAACGCCCTTCTAGGTCATAAGATAAAGTTTTGGAGGAGGACTGGTCTTCAACGTTGGTTTCATCTGTTTCGCGTTCAGCTCGTTCTTTAATGCGTCGAAGGAACTCCGTCTCACGCTGTAAGACTTGGTTCTCTTCCCGTAGGCGTTCACCAGTTAACGAAATTTCTAAGAGGCGTTGTTTACCCTCTGAACCGATTTGTAACCAGTTGGGAACCAAATATGATAAGATAAGCGGGTCCGCCGGAATTTCCAGCCCTTCAATTTGCTTCCCGGCCAAATCCATCAATACCTTTAAGTAGGCTTCAAAAGCAGCTTGCACTTGAAATACCAAGTTATCTATTATTTGGGGAGTATCTAACGACGCTTCATCCGGCCAAATTTCAATATCACCGGTCATATAGGGCATTTGCCGATGATAGGCTAAGAGACGAAAGCGTTCTGTACCGATAGTGGTAATCAACATCCGGCCATCCTCTAGCTTGACCACTTCGGTTATTCTTGCCAAGGTGCCGACTTGATAGGGAACCGTCTCACGGGTAGCCTCAGATGTTCCTATTTCAAGAACCGAAGAACCTTTTTGCAATAGAACGACTCCAAAAGGTCGGTTATGCTTTAAACATTCGCTAACCATCAGCCGATAACGTGGCTCAAAAATGTGAAGAGGTAAAATCATCTGTGGAAAAAGTACAGTATCTAAGGGGAATAAAGGTACATCATTCAAAACCATCAAAATTTATCCTTCCCAACATTCTCCATTCAGGAGTATCTAGTTGTTGCTTTACGAGTATAAGATTTATCTAATTTGGGCGCAAGGTTTTTAGGGGTTTACCACGTATAGGTTAGGTTAAAAGAAAGGATGGATTTGAACGATAAGCTTGCTATTTCTTTATCTAAAATTTATAATATCTATATCAATTAAAGGGGAAGCGACAAGTCAAGGTCGCCAGACTTGGAATTAGCAATAAGCTAGGCAAAGCTAAAATAACTAAGATAAAACTTGGCAAAACTTTGTTAAGAGTAGGAGACTAAAAGTTACAAAGGGAAAGAACCTGAGGTTATGACTAATCGCCCTCAACCAGCAAAAATTTTACTGATAGATGATAATGACGAAAATTTAACCCTTCTACGGAATCTGTTAGAGCGCGAAGGCTATCGGGTAGTTACCGCCAATGACAGTACAAATGGGTTGCAACAAGTTCGTCAGATGCGCCCCGATCTAATTCTTTCGGATCTCCGTATGCAAGGCTTTGATGGCTTTGAGCTAACTCGACGCATTAGGGCCGATAAAACGTTGGGGTTTATTCCTATTATTCTAATAACCAGCGGTCGCGATAATAATGATAAAATCAAGGCACTCGATTCGGGAGCCGATGACTTTTTAGTTAAGCCAATCCAACGCCTTGAATTAAGTGCGAGGGTACGCTCACTCCTCAAACTCAAACAAAGTAATGATGAGTTGATGAAATCACGCGAGGAGTATGCCCGGCTTTTTCAAGAAGCCCAGCAACGAGCGGTCGAACTAAGTACCCTCAATGAGACGGCCCTAGGCATCAGTGGGCAAATCTCCCTGCAAGAGTTACTCCAACTCATCGCGATTAAGAGTTGCGAACTGGTTCACGCTCAGAGCGCGGTGGTCTACCTCTGCGATCATGAGAGTCAGACCCTTAGCATCCACGCCGAATATAATATGCCCCGCTCGTTTCTAGGTGAAACCTTGCGTTTTGAAGAAGGGGTAGCAGGTTGGGTTGCCAAATATGCCATGCCGATGCGCCAAAACAACTATTTTGAATGGGATGGTAAGGCTGCCGCTTTTGCCCAAGATCGTGACATAACCGCCATACTAGGAGTCCCGCTCATCAATAATAATCAGGTCGTGGGTGTCTTGGAAGTCTTAAACGATATGTACATTCGCGTCTTTAACGATGAGGATGTGCGCCTCTTGAATTTGTTAGCACCCCAAGCCTCGATTGCTATCCGAAATGCTTTGCTTTATAACGAAATATCACGCCAACATGAGTTGGTCAATTCCGTCCTTAATGCCGTAGATGATGGTATTTTGATGCTTGATAGCGAGTTTCGGGTCGCGCTTTCTAATCCCCGCTTTACCCAATTGCTCAAACTAGAGCCTGCCCAAGTCTACGGCCAGACCATGCGGGACGTAGCAATAATGCTGGATGAAGCACTGGAAAGTGAGCCACCTTTTAGTGCCGAAAGTATGGCCCGCATCTTGCGCGAATTGCGCCGCAACCCCGACCATGGCTTTAGCCGCAAAGTAGATATTCGAGACCCCCGACAGCGGAGCATCGAATGGAGTGCTTGGCCGGTACGCAACCAGCAACGTCATATTGTGGGCTGGCTCAACGTCTTCCACGATACCACCCAACAACGTGAATTGGAACAGTTGCGCGAAGATTTTATTCATATGCTGGTTCATGATCTACGTAACCCCCTTACCTCGGTCATTGGCGGCATTGAATTGGCCTCCGGTACCGCCGAAGAAGACGAAACCGATCCACAACAAAAGGCTTTCCTGATGGAGACCATCAAGAAAAATAGCTATGTCCTACTCAATATGATCAATGAACTGCTGGAAGTAAACCGGATGGAAGCCGGAAAATTACCCATCACTCTCGAAGAGGCCACCCTAGGAGAATTGATTGAAAGCAGTCTAGCTCAGGTTGTCATTACGGCCCAAGATAAGCGGATTACTCTTAAAAAAGGTCTACCCGAAGAAGAGACTTGGATCAATGTGGATATAGAAAAGATGCGGCGGGTAATTGTCAACCTAATCTCTAATTCCATTAAGTTTAGCCCCTCCGGTCTGGAGATACGAATTGGAGCCACCGTCGAGGAGGGGGTAAGAAGGCGCGGCAATACCTCCGCCCTCGATCCCAATCGCCTACGCCAAAGTACTACCCAGTTCTTGCGCGACCGCTATGGCGAGAATGGACCCCGCCCCAAAGCACTCTTGCTCTCCATCAGCGACGACGGCCCCGGTATCCCAGCGGATATGGTCGAGCGCATCTTTGATAAATTTTCGCAGGTACCGGGGCAACGCCGCGAAAAGCAGGGTTTTGGGCTAGGTCTAACTTGGTGCAAGTTGGTCTCAGAGGCGCACGGCGGACGGGTTTGGGTCGAAAGTCAACAAGGTAAAGGTAGCACCTTCTTTATCTCTATTCCCTGCGTGATAGATCATCATCAGTAGGGGTTTATTGCATAAACCCGCCCCACATTGGGCGTATGCAATACGCCCCTA
>JACAUC010000143.1 GCA_013390945.1 Candidatus Chloroheliaceae bacterium | reverse complement strand
TCCCGATTTGGCGGCGTGGGAATGTAGGAGGGATTTCCAATCCCGATTTGGCGGCGTGGGAATGTAGGAGGGATTTCCAATCCCGATTTGGCGGCTGCTAAAATAGTACTAAATTCCTACCAAAGTACTATTGTAATTCTACCCCCCCCCCCCGTAAAATTATACTAATTGTAAAAATAAGGTAAATAAATATTGCGGGTTTAACTAAATATTTCTCAGCTATCTCTTAGCAATTCAATTGGGTCAATCGGGACATTTGTTGTGGCATAAAAGTAGTTCAACCTAAAAAGGATGCAAACTATGAAGATTATTCGCGACTCCGTAGTGTTACGCTCGCTCATCGAGGTTTTTACACCGACGCTGCTCTTCTTCTCGACCCTCTTCCCCAAATTGGGAATCCGGCGGCAAAGGCTAGGTGCGGGCTGGAAGGCTAACCGCCGTAGGGTGTTCAGTGGGTGGCTATTGGCGGTTATTATCTGGAGTAACTTCCGTCGAGTTTGAAGTTCCCGGTACGCTGGTTAGTTTAATCCCTTCACCTGCCACTGGTTTCTTGGCTTACTCCTTAGATAGTATTACAGCTAGTAGCCAACTTAATCCCTTGATTAGTAATAATGGTTTATGGGTGGGCCGGATTGAAAGTAGCCTTTATACTGAAGTGCTTGAAAAACAAGACCTAAACCAAAAGCCATTTCGATTGCTTACTTGGGGTCGTGACAACCACACATTATTGGTAGGTAATGCTGATGGAATTATTAAGCAGTTTAAATTATCTGATAGCGGTCAACTAATTCTCTCAAGCTTGGTAGTTCGTAATCAAGCAATAAGGACATCACCTGCACCGGGAGCGCGACCTGCGCCAGGGGCAAAAAACCTAAAAAACCTAGTTGTTCCCTATGTACATCAGGTTCGGGATACTAACTATAATGGATTCACTAATCAATATAATGCTTGTGGTCAAACTTCAGCGGTTATGGCGTTAGCTACCTATGGGAAACTTCCACCACGACCCGCACCTCAGAGTTATGGCTGGTATGTGTCTGGTTCATATACAAGTCCTCAAACAGGGGCATACTTTTCTAATGGGGCTTGGGGAGCAACTACTGATGCCAGTGGTACTACCTACGGGAACCTAATGACGAATTATCTTATCCAAAATGGTCTGAATGCTCAATTTCAATGGACCCCGACTTTTGCTCAAATCAAACAGTATATTGATGCAAATAAATTGGTTTTATTAAGTACTGGAAATGGTGTTTTAACACAGTATGGGCATTATGTCTTAGTTACAGGGTATACTGATGACGGTAGTATTATCGTAAACGATCCCTATGGTGATAAGACAAAGGGGGGCTATATGAATTATAACGGAGAAGGAGCAATATATAATGAGGTAAATACCCCTGGTTTATATAGTTGGTTTGCAATTTTCATTGATACGGCGTTAAACGATGGTGGCGGTGATATTAATTCGGTAAATTGTACTAACATTTGGGGTTGGGCTTGGGATCCCCTCGCGCCAAATTTTTCCATAGATGTACATATTTACGATGGCCCGGCAGGAGCTGGTCGTACCCCTCTACAAATTGTCCCAGCAAATCGTTCGAGACCCGATCTCATAACCGGGGTTCCAACAAATGATAACGGGCTACATGGTTTTGATATTCCTACTCCGATTGGTCTAAAAGATGGGTTAAACCACACCCTCTATTTTTATAGGATTGCCGCCGGGGGTGCTGGTCCTAATCCCTTGTTTGCTATATCTACCGTCCTAAACTGCCCTATGCCTGCTGGTGATGTTAATTCGGCAAACTGTACCAATATTTGGGGTTGGGCTTGGGATCCCATCGCGCCAAATGTCTCTCTCAGTCTCCATCTCTACAAAGATGGTCCCTCTGGAGTAGGTACATTTGTGCAAGTGGTTACGGCAAATCTCTATAGAAGCGATATTTTAAATGCTACAAACGATAATGGGTTACATGGATTTAATATTCCTACACCGGCTAGCCTAAAGGATGGTTTAAACCATACACTCTATTTTCACGCTATCGCTGCTGGTGGTGCCGGGCCTAATCCTGTGATTGGCATTACTCCTCCTACCATAAACTGCTCTCCTAGTAACCCGATTGGCTTACTAGAAGAACCCGCAACCAATGGCATTTGTACTAATAATATTAGCGGTTGGGCTCAAGATCCTAAAGCCCCGAGTACTTCCCTAACTATTAATATTTACAGAGATGGGCCATATTCTACTGGGACGTTCATAGGGGCATACGCCGCCAATGCTTTAAGAACAGATGTTACCCCCGGCGCACATGGGTTTTCGGTACCTTTCCCGGATAGTCTAAGGGATGGGTTAGATCACAGCATCTATGTCTATGCTCTAAATACCGACCCTACAGGGTTGAACCCACTATTATCAGGTTCTCCTAGAATTATGCACTGTCCTAAATTTGGCGAGGTTAATTCGACAAACGATGGGGCTCTGGCAAAATGCACTCACCTATGGGGTTGGGCTTGGGATCCCCTCGCGCCAAATGTTTCTATAGACCTGCATCTCTATAAGGATGGCCCGGCTGGAGTAGGTACATTTGTTCAAGCTGTCACGGCAAATCTCTATAGAAACGATATTATAAGTGCTACGAACGATAACGGGTTGCATGGCTTCGATATTCCTACCCCGGATATATTGAAAGATGGGCTAAACCATACCCTCTATTTTCATGCTCTCGGTTCTGGGGCGCATCCTGTGATCAACATTCCTCCTACCATAAACTGTACTAAGCCCGTTGGTTTTACCGTTGGTCAGGGTTCGAGCTATCCACAGGCGTTTATTGATGCGTACAATCGTAATGGTGGCGCGGCTTCTTTGGGAACACCTACCGCAGCCGTAACATCGTATGGTAGTTCGGGTATAACTTGGCAGCCACTTAGTGGCGGAACTAAAGTCAGTGCGGGTATCTTCCATTTTCAGAACGGGGGCAACCCTTCTAGTACTCGGGCTTTTGTAATAAGCGGTAGTGCTTACAACTATTATGTCGCGGGTGGGACAACTACTTGGCTGGGTGGCCCTACCTCAGATGAATTTGTCAATCCTAGTGGTCAATCCCAAGTCAGTTTTGTTAATGGTTATCTGGTTTGGCAAAATGGTATCATTAGCCCGGCTTATGGTTGGCCTACTACCTTCGCCTATTGGAAAACACAATATTTTAACAACGCTGTTCTATCCGCCGGGCCAACTCTGGTTAGAAATGAAACTAGTGTGGGTAGTAATGGCCTAGATTTTGGCTATACTTGGACAGCCAACCAAGCCCCTCTGACCAATCAAGGGCTAACCTTTGCCGATAATTGGTCAATTCGTAAGGAGCAAACTACTACCCTTACTCCCGGCGCGTATCGGTATACCCTCTGTGGTGACGATGGCGTAAGGCTTTACCTAAACAATGTTCTAGTGATAGATCAGTGGAAGGTTCAGACTCTTACCTGTTACTACTCTGACCAGTTTTATGCTACTACCACTTCGGTTCCAATCAAGATTGACTACTATCAAGGCAATGGCGGAGCCGGATTATCTTTCTCGGTAACCCGTCTTTCATGGTTAATAACTAGCAGCACCGATACGGGAAGTTTATTGGATAGGGCCACAGTAGGCAAGCTTTCTAACGCTTTCAATATGGCGGTGAGTGGTCAGGTAATCACCTTTGATAGCACGATCAGCAAAGTAACCGTGAGCGGTGTTCTACCCGCTCTAAATGCCGGAGTGATACTTCAGGGACGGTGTATTGCCGGAAAGCCAGCAGTTACCATTGAGGGCTTTGGTATGTCGGGGTTAGTAGATAGCCTAGTCCTAAGTGGTCGCAATCTCGTTAATGGAATCCAAGTTGCAAAATTCAGTGGCAAGCAAATTAGGAACACAGGCAGTGGCAATAAATTGTCCTGTGTGGTGGCAACGAGATAGCGAAAATAAATATCCGCTCCATTAATCAGTCATTTTATCCCAGCATAATTTCAAGGGTATGGTCTTACAAGGCCATGCCCCTTTTTATAGGATTGGTGGAGGAGGATAATCAAAAACAGCACTTACTTTAAGCTTAAAGCCGGGTAGTACGTCCTCGCCATCTAATTCATCGTCGCCAAAATAGCATTGCGACTTAGGACCATTGGCGATTCGATAAACATCTGCCGTGCGATTGGCTGGGTGGATCACCCAAATGAGGGGGACTCCGACCCTTTGATATTCCTCTATTTTATAGGCAATATCATAATCCTTATCGCTAGGCGAAACGACTTCAACCGCGAGGTCAGGAGCTAATTTTAGATAAGTGCGGATGTTGGTAGGTAAACGTTCTTGCCTGACAAACGAGACATCGGGATAGCGAGAGGCTTCTTTCCCAACTTTATTCTCATTGGGGAACCTATATTCAAGCGTACTATCAAAGACCCAACCCAACGTTTTACCTGCAAGAAAATTGTTAAGTGCGGTAATTATTTTGGCACAGATAAAACTATGCTCAATGGTAGGCATGGATTCTTCATCCTCCTCACTCTCCGATGCTTCGGCTAGTTCCAATTCATAATTAGTCACTACACTATTACTCCTTTCTAGGTTTTGGCGGGTTAGAAGTTAAGCCCTTTCAAATAAGCCGCTGTAGGAGGGATTTCTAAAACCAGTCTACATCGGCTGACCGCCCGATTTGAGACTTTATTATGGCTTGCTATTGGGTTAGTGTCAAGGAAACCCGCTTACACCCTGAAACGTTTACTCAATTTAGGCGTATATATGGCGAGGGGTCGAAACAAGCAAAGAAACGAAACAAAAAGGTATGTCTGAAAAGAAGGCCACCACACTAGTTTTATCGGAATTGGAGCAAGGTATTCCTGCACTCAGTCAGGCGTTAGGCAAAGTAATGGCGGAATGTTGTGCCGTCTGCTTAGATAACCAAAACCACTCAAGAGGTCTTATATTTAAGGTAGCGTTGGATAAGGATGGTAAAGAGGCCCAAGATTTTATTATCCAAGATTGGGTAGTCGTAACCGAGGATCTAAAACGCTGCTGGCGCGACTTGAATGAGGCCACTGAATTGGCAGCGTCAGGTATTGCAATACTACTAATTCTCAAACTTACCGAATTTACAACGGTGGAAAGGGCAGTAAAAACCACCGGAATAGATTACTGGCTAGGCAAAAAAGAAGATGCCGGGCGGAACATCTTCAAACGCCATGCCCGATTGGAAATATCAGGATTACTTAGTGGTACAGAGAGCCAAATTAGAAGTAGGGTCAGGTATAAATTAAAACAGGCTCAACAATCGGATTATAGTATGCTACCTGCCTTTATAATAGTGGTCGAATTTAGTAATCTATTAGCACGGGTGGTAAGGAAATGAACCAAATTAAAGAGATTCATGATCGGGCGATGGATATTGCTGAATTAGCATTTGTTGCCAAATATAAAAACGACTTAGCTGAATTTGAGAGACTCTCCCGTCAAGCTCTTGAACTTGAATCCCAAGCCGCTAAAATGTTGGAAAGGGATTTTGAGGTCGAGCCTACTCGTTCTGTCCTTTACCGTAGTGCCGCCGCCCTTGCCTTAAACTGCAAAGAATATCGAGAGGCCGAAAAGCTTATAGCAATGGGCCTAATCGGAAACCCTCCTCCTGAAATTGTAGGTGAGTTGAGAGAATTGTTAGAACAAACCCAGCAATATCTCCATAAAGGTAAGAATCCTATTAAGAAGGCAGTCTGAATTATTCTGTGCTAAATAATCTTAACCCGTATCAGTTGGAGTGCTGCTTCGCCAGCCGATTTTCCCTTACACCACTGCCGCGATGCTTTCCTCTGATGGAAAGTCGAAAATGTCGCTCACTTTGAGTTTAAAGTCGAGAATTATGTCTTCCCTATCTAATTCATAGTCGCCAAAATAGTTGGGAAAGATCAACTGGCGGCAACCAGTTGGCGCAGCATCCTACAAAATACGGGCTTTCGATTACGATGCGGGTAAGGGTAAGGATGTGGCTCCGTCCGCTTAAATCATTTGCGTGTAATCAAATGGTGGTTGTGATGCTCTCCTTTTGTAAGCGTAGCCAACGTTCAAGGTCAGCACTAGTGGAAAAGCTCGACCAATTAATGGTCAGATCATCCAATTGTGCTAGGGTTAAGGTGGTTATTTGCTGTTCGATTTCGGATGGTAGTTCGCCGCCAAACTTTTGCTTTAACAGCCGCAACACCATGTCAGAGGCCGCCTTACGACCCTTCTCCAAACCCTTCTCCAAACCCTTCTCCAAACCCTTCTCCAAACCCTTCTCCATTCCTTTCTCTATCCCGATGCGTTCAAAACTGGTGATATAAGCCATTTTTTCCTCTCCTTCCAATCGAGTTAATTCTTCTTGGGCCACTAGCTCCAAATCTTTCGGCAAGATCATGATCCAATCTATAAACCGGAGTAGTTGCCTAGTCTGCTCTTTGGAGTATTTTCGTTGGTAGAGTATTTCTACTAGCCGCACTTTCCAATCTAAAAGCTGGTAGGGTTTATCCTTCAGTTCTTGAGCTTTAAGATGGGCCATTACCACTAGACCAAAAAGATTGGTTTCGGCTTCCAACTTGGTCCAGTCCTTATTATAATCTATCAGCTTCACCACTGGATAGTCCAAACGCGATCTATTGCCGTCTACTTCCTTAACCTCATATTGGTTGGGTAGGTAGCTCTCGCTTACACCCGTCAATACCACCGGATGGAGTACCTTGTACTTGGGTAAGGGAATAACTGGTTTGGGTTCGGATTGAGCAGTCTCCGCACCACTGGTCTTTTGCCGCAGACGTTGATAATATCTATCAAAGATGCGGTAATGGTAAATATAGATCCTTTCCTCGAAGCGCGGATCAGGGTAACTTTGGATTTCGATATGGACGAAGAGCCAAGTATCCTCTTCCTCTGCTTCTTCTCGAACCCGGTAAACTTTAACCAACTTATCGGCTAACCGCTTACCACCTTCGCTTTGGGGCGAAAGTTTGGGTAACTCGGTGTCTAAAAACTCAAAATCCCGCTCCCAATGAATGATCTGATAAGTCTTTGGGAAGAAGAAGAGCAGGAAGTCGGGGAAGTAGCGATTGAGCAAATCTTTCCAGACGCTATCGGTTTCGCGGTAGGTTTTCTTTCGGGGAGTCTCTTGGTTTGCCATAAAAGTCCTTTCCTGAATAAACCGCCAGTGAAAAATAGCTTAACTTAACTTTTGCCAGTTGACCACTATAATAGTGGTGAGTAAATTTGATAGCTGTATCTTGTTATATTATACCAGTTAAGTAGGGGATAATCAATTGGCCTACTGAAGAGGCCACCTTCCTCGATTGTGCTATCCACCTCGGTCATTAGCTTAGGGGTGTTTCGTTACGAAATAGTTGGGAAAGATCAACTGACGGCAACCAGTTGGCGCAGCATCCTACAACCTACGCCGAACCTCAAGAGTGCTTGATGAAACTCCAATCGCTATCTGGTAAAATACCACTAGAAAAGGTGGCAATTTATATGAAACGAGCGGTGTAGGGGCGTATTGCATACGCCCAATCTAATGAAATAGCGAAAAGGTAGCGATTTAAATGAAACCCCACGATAACGAGCAAATCAAACATTGGTTGCAACTGGCCGAGGCCCGGTTGGACTTCAAAGAGTTTGATTTTCACTCAAACCTTCCGGTTTTTGGCCGGGCAATTCAGTTTTTTCGTCAGAACTGGAATAATGTCTCAACGCGCTGGTATGTACGTTTTTTGGCCCAACAGCAAACCGAGTTTAACGCTACTTTAATCGGGGCTTTGCAGGCTCTTGCAGGCTCTAACCAACAACAGGCCCAAACCATCCGACAGTTAGAGCAGCAAATTTTATTGCTCAAAAGCAAATTTAACTTCCGTCCCGGTTCGCAGGATGAAGAAATTTTTCTAGCCATCAATGACCCGCAGAGCAATGAATACCAGCTACCCGAAGACTTTGCGCCAGAAGATATTGTTTTCGATATTGGGATGCACGTCGGCTCTTTCAGCTATGGCTCTCTAAGTCGGGGAGCAGGGCAGGTCTACGGCTTTGAAGCCCTACCCGAAAATTTTGAGCTGGCCTCGCGCAATCTAGCTCCTTTTGGCGGACAGACTCACCTTTTCAACCGGGCGATTTGGCGTTCCGATCAACCAAATCAAGTGCTACCTTTTCATATTTCCAACGATAAAACCAATACTGGCGGTGGTTCGGTGGTTCACGGGACAGGCCAACTGGAAGTACAAACGCTTTCGCTAGATGAAATGCTGAACCAAGTCTCTCAAGTGCGCCTCCTCAAAATTGATGCCGAGGGTAGTGAATTTCCTATTCTGTTTACTTGTACTAAATTGGATAAAGTTCAAGCAATTTGTGGAGAATTTCATGAAATCGGTGGCACTTACAACCCGGCCCCGATTCCGGCGATCAGTCAGGTGGTGGGCTATCAGAAATACACGGTTATTGAATTAGAGAGTTTTCTCCGGCGACAAGGTTTTAGCTTCAAAGCCCAGCGTGACGGTAAGAGTAGCCTTGGTAAATTTTGGGCTTGGCGTTAAGAATAACCGAAAATAAATTTCTGGTTATTTCAAGTGCTTGGTCGTTCACATAAAATCTCCTTATACAATCCTTCCACTCGCTCCACCAAGTGCGTCCAGTCATAATTTTGCCAGAGATGGGTCGCTGCCGCTTGGCCTATGTTGTGGCAGGTGGTGCTATCGGTTTGTAGCAGGGCGGCGGTAGCGGCAGCGAAGGCCGCTTCATCGCCCGGTGAAACAAGCTGACCTCCGCTACTTTCGCGTAAATATTCGCCTAATTCGCCGACTGCCTCGGTCACGACAGGACGTTCGGCAAGGAGCAATTCGAGGAATTTGACCGAACACCGCGCCCGGTTAATCAGGTTATCATCAAAGGGATAGAGTGCCACCTCCCCAACTCGCAACAAGCCGGGCAAATCTTCCCACGCCGCCTGTCCAGTTACCACAATTTTATCTGCTAGACCGTAGGGTATCGCCAACTCCTTGAGATGTTGCTCCTCGCCAAAGAAGCCACCCCCCACCACCAACAATCGTACCCGTGCTGCCTCCGCTTGCGGCAACCGTTCTAAGGTGGCCTTCACCAAGCGCAACAACCGTTCTGGCTTAAATTCGGCAAAGCGGGTATAAGCCAGTAGCACCGTGTTGTCCGTCAAGCCTAGCCGTCCTCGCCATTGTCGCGCCGCTTGCTCTACCTCGACTCCGCTCCACTTCCCGTATTTTTGGCGGGAGACTCCGTTCGGCAGGTAGCAAACCCGCTCCGGTGTTAGACCAAAGCCCCACGCCTGACTTTGCAAGGTTCGACTGGCAACCGTGACCGCGCTGGCTCGCTTTGGCAAATCACGCTCTTGCCAAGCAAAGAGCCGCTTTTGCAGGCTGGAGTAGGGGTTGCGGTCGTTCCAGCCACCCGGCCCTTCCCAATCATCCGCATCCAGCACAAAGGGTTGCCCCTTTAACACCAGCAATAAAGCGGCCAGACCGCTATAGGCTTTGGGTTTGAAGACGTGAATTAGATCCGGCTTAAATTCAAGGGCCGCCTGTGCCAAGCGCACCGGAAGCGACAGCACCAGTGGCGCAGGACGTAATGGCAGCGTCAAGACCTCCACGCCCCCAATCCTCTCAAGGTGGTTTTTTCTCAACACAGGCGAGCCGGGCGGATCATCCCAAGGCGGCACAATCACCCTAACCTGATGACCGCACCCTACCAACGCTTCCGCCAGCGGCAGAATCCGCGCCCCTACCGTTCCTTTAGCCTTTAGCCCAAATGGAGCAATAAAAGCGATTTTTAAGTAGTTAGTCATCCACTTTAGCTTTTCCAGTTTTCTAAGACCAACCTATTAAAACATTCTAGGATAAGAGTGTAGCATATTAGGTGATGCTACGCGAAGGATAAACCCGCCGCAAACTGATTTCATTTTGGGCGTATGCCATACACCCCTACCCCGAAATTTTGAGATGATGCCTTTGTGGACTGTAAGTTTTTGGCCCCTGAGTGGGAAATCAATTTAACGAACTCCTAAAAAGTTGCGCGAACCGTGAGCGGTTAATTATGAAATAGCACTGGATTCACCTAGCGAATAAATCCAGTGCTACTTTAATTTCCGGCTATCGCCAAATACGCTTAATCCGCACCAAGACTTTGTTATTCGGCAAGCGGCTTGCTGGCCCGGACAAAAGTGCTGGCAAACCGACTGACAATATTCTGGCTTAGTTCTTCGCCCAAACTTTTAGCCCAATCCGGTAGAGTTGAGCCGAGATCCTCTAAAGCATAGCGACGGGTTATCTCTAGCGAAATTCCACCAAATCCAGCATTGGTCAAAGTGGTTTGGTATTCGCTATCGCTCAAGGCCCCCGAAATACAGCCTGCCCAAGAGGAAAGGTCGCGCCGCAGTTCGCTGTTATCTACCAATTCGGCGGGTAAACCACCATGAATCACAATGTCGGAAACGGCAAATCGTCCGCCGGGTTTAAGTACCCGAAACGCTTCGTTTATTACGGGTTGCTTATCCGCCGCCAGATTAATCACACAGTTTGAAATAATCACATCCACACTGTTATCGGGAAGCGGGATAGAGGCAATATCACCTTTAAGAAATTCGACATTTTTGACCCCGGCTTCAGCCACATTCTGTCGGGCTAGTTCCAGCATAGCATCGGTCATATCAAGACCATAAACATAGCCAGTGGAGCCTACCCGCCGGGCGGAGAGTAGCACATCAATCCCACCACCGCTACCGAGATCCAGCACTACTTCGCCGGGGTGCAATTCTGCCAAAGCGGTAGGATTGCCACAGCCCAGCGAGGCCAGTTTGGATTTAAGGGGTATACCCTCTAGCTCATCCACTTCATAGAGGTCGGTAGAGATCCGATCCGTATTTAGGCTAGTTCCTTCGCAGCAACCGCTCCCTTGGCAACAACCGCCGGACTTGTCTTCCAGTACAGTTAAGGCAATCGAGCCATAGCGGGAACGAACGGCCTCTGTAATAACTTGCTTATCTTGGTCTGCCATTAAAATTTCTCCTTTTTTCATAAATTAACTAACACAAATTAGGAAAGTAACATAGATGAACACAGATAACCACAGATGTTTCATAAAGTATAATTATCGGTACGTTTCTGTGTTACTTTGCTTTTCTATAGACATTTTGACCTTCTATAATTATCTGTGTTTATCTGAGGTTCTCAGTGTGAATCTGTGTTACTTTCCTTTTCCTCAATCCAAGAGTGGATTTGGGCTGCTATCGCATCTCGCACTTGAATATAAAAGGCCAGTTGTTCGGCTTTAGTGCCTTCTGCTTTAGAGGGGTCTGGAAAACTCCAGTGTAACCGATTTTTGGCGGCAGGAAAGACCGGACAACTCTCATTGGCGTTATCACAGACGGTAATGACATCATCAAAGGGCTGGTCGAGATATTCGGTCAAGACTTTAGAACGCTGCCCGGAAATGTCTATACCCTGCTCAGCCATCGCCTCAATTGCCAATGGTCGCACATGGGTGGCCTCTGTTCCAGCACTGAAGGTTTCAAAGCGGCCTTCACCCAACGCCCTTAACAGTCCCTCCGCCATCTGAGAACGGGCCGAGTTGTGAGTACACAAGAACAACACTCGTTTCATACTAAGATATTTTCTCCTGATTAACTCCGCAACCTTTCCGGTGCGGGTAGTTGTACAAAAATACGGATACGGTTTCTCAATAGATCGGCTACCTGTTGGAAGGATTCTAGCCGTTCCTCTTCGCCTCCCTCCACTTCAGCAGGATCGGGTAAATTCCAGTGAATCCGCTCCGGGTCGTTGGGGAAAGTAGGACAGGTGGCTCTGATCCGGTCGCAGGTAGTAATAATGTAATCAAAGAATTGATCTTGAAATTGATCCAGATGTTTAGTCTGTTGCTGGCTAATATCCACGTCAATTTCAGCCATAGCTTTAACCGCCAAGGGATGTATCTGTTCGGCGGGTAGGCTTCCCGCGCTAAATACTTCATAGCGTTCGCCACCCAAGTGACGTAATAAACCTTCGGCCATCTGAGAACGCGCTTGGTTATGAGTACACAAGAAGAGTACTCTAATTTTTCCGGTATTGGCAGCCATAGGAATCCTCCTTTTTAACCTTCTCTATCTTGTGAGGTTGTCACGGGGTAAAACCGTAGGGCAACCTGCTTCTGCGGCGGCAGTGGTAATTTCTGAGCTATCTACCGCACCGCCAAAGTAGCGACGTTGAAAATAGAGCGCGAGATTTACCAATCCAATTAGGGCTGGTACTTCAATCAAAGGGCCGATTACTGCCGCAAAAGCGGCCCCCGAACCAATCCCAAAGACCGCGATAGCGACGGCAATTGCCAGTTCAAAATTGTTGCCCGTCGCCGTAAAAGCCACCGTTGCGGTACGCGAGTAGTCCGCGCCAATCTTGCGGCCCATCCAAAAACTGACCAAGAACATTATCGCGAAGTAGATCACTAGCGGAATAGCAATTCGCACCACATCTAGGGGAATCTGTACAATCAAATTACCCTTGAGGCTAAACATTACGACAATGGTAAAGAGCAAAGCCACTAGCGTAATCGGGCTAATTTTGGGAATAAATTCTTTATCGTACCATTCGCGGCCCTTAGTCTTGAGCAGGGTAAAGCGGGTCAGCATCCCAGCCAAGAAGGGAATACCAAGATAGATAAAGACGCTTTGAGCGATTTCGCCAATGCTAACATCTACCACGCTCCCTTTAAGGCCAAAAATCGGCGGTAAGACGGTGATAAAGAACCAAGCATAGACGCTGTAAAAAAATACTTGGAAGATGCTGTTGAAAGCCACTAACCCGGCAGCATATTCGCTATCGCCTTTTGCCAATTCGTTCCAGACAATTACCATGGCGATACAACGAGCCAGTCCGATCATAATCAGTCCGGTCATATATTCCGGCTTATCCCGCAAGAAGAGTATCGCCAGAAAAAACATTAGGGTGGGGCCGATCAGCCAGTTTTGCACCAGCGAGAGTAACAGAATTTTCCAGTTGCGAAAGACATCCCCTAATTCTTCATATTTTACTTTTGCCAAAGGCGGATACATCATTAAAATTAAACCAATTGCAATCGGCAGATTAGTAGTGCCGACTTGAAAACTGTTAATAAACGTTTCCGTGCCAGTGATAAAGTAACCTGCCCCGACTCCAATTGCCATTGCCAAAAAGATCCAGAGCGTCAGAAACCGATCCAGAAAAGAGAGTCGCTTAGCCTTGCGCTCTACGCTCATACTTCCTCCTAACCTAGGGTGATATATTGATAGTTATCAATGTGACTGGTTAAAAAAATTTACCCCGAAATTAATGTACCCACCACCTCTTGAATCAAGTTTTTGGCACTGGCAACTTGGCTACGTACTAGCGAATAGTAGACCCACTTGCCCCGTCTATCTCCGGTAATAAGCCCGACATCCCGCAGGATTTTGAGGTGGTGCGAGATAGTGGGTTGCCCAAGTTTAAAACTAGCCGTAATGTCACAGACGCAGACTTCACCCTGACTCTTAGCCAACAGGTTAAGAATAGTCAAGCGGGTAGGATCGGCTAGAGCCGCAAAGAGGTTAGCCGCTTGCTCGGCTTGGGTCTGATTCAGGGCAGGCTGAATGGTTGATTTGCAACAAGCTCCTAGGTCAGCCACCGTATTTTTAATTAGGGTTAGTTCTTTCTTCATAGTAGGATACTAACATACAAATCGAAGGTTGTCAATATGGTGGTTTGAAGATTGGGGGTAAATCAACATCAATGGGCGGAGCCATTTCCTACGGGATGCGGGCAAGGTTTGAAGATTGGGGGTAAATCAACATCAATGGGCGGAGCCATTTCCTACGGGATGCGGGCAAGGTTTGAAGATTGGGAGGACGGAAACATCAATGGGCGGAGCCATATCCTACGGGATACGGGCAAGGTTCAAAGATTGGGGGTAAGGAAACATCAATGGGCGGAGCCATATCCTACGGGATGCGGGCAAGGTTCAAAAATTGGGGGTAAGGAAACATCAATGGGCGGAGCCATATCCTACGGGATAAGGGCAAGGTTTGAAGATTGGGGGTAAATCAACATCAATGGGCGGAGCCATATCCTACGGGATAAGGGCGAGGTTTGAAGATTGGGGGTAAATCAACATCAATGGGCGGAGCCATTTCCTACGGGATAAGGGCAAGGTTTGAAGATTGGGGGTAAATCAACATCAATCCCGATCTTTCCCTTTCGTCCGGTCTGGTTGGATGCGGCTCCGCCCGTTGATTTTTCCTTTCGTCCGGTCTGGTTGGATGCGGCTCCGCCCGTTGATTTTTCCTTTCGTCC
>JACAUC010000142.1 GCA_013390945.1 Candidatus Chloroheliaceae bacterium | reverse complement strand
CATCCTAAAGACCAGTCTGCGTGTAAAGCCGGTATGAACCTTGCCTTAATTGGTCTTTTCGTTTCAGCTTTATATGAAGAAGCTGAATCTAACCTTGAGTATACATATACTGCGCCATATTGTCAAAATGTAATTTCAACCGCCCCTATTATGCCAGAAAACCCCCCAAAAGAAAAACTAATTCCAGCTACTTAAAGCTTTTTGGTCAAAATAGCCCCTATCAATGGAGAAGATACAAAATTTGTTTGACCAGATTATCCCTGTTAAAATGGGGCGAGTAGGGAAAAAGACTTTTCCCCGAGACGATAGGGTGAATGGCTGAACTCTTACCCGATAGAGATCAAGGAGGATTTTTTATGTCTACGATAATAACCCCAGCGCAAGAGCGTACCAGCGATTTATATACCCCCACCAAGGCCGATAAATTTAGCTTTGGCCTTTGGACAGTTGGGAATCGTGGGCGTGACCCCTTCGGGGATGCGGTGCGCCCAACGCTTACGCCCGTAAATATTGTCAAGAAGTTGTCGGAGTTAGGGGCTTGGGGAGTTAATCTGCATGATAATGATCTAGTTCCTTTTGAGGCTACCCCGGCGGAGCGCGACCGGATAGTCCGAGAGTTTAAACAAGCCCTCAATGATTATGGTATGGTGGTTCCAATGGCAACTACCAACCTCTTTTTCCACCCCATTTTCAAAGATGGGGCTTTTACGGCGGTTGACCCGGCGGTGCGAGCCTTTGCCCTTCAAAAGACTATGCGGGCGATTGATTTAGGCGTGGAACTTGGAGCCACTACCTATGTCTTTTGGGGCGGACGTGAAGGTGTGGATGCGGAGGCCAGCAAAGACCCGCTGGTGGCGGTCAAGCGGATGCGCGAGGCAATTGACTTTCTGTGTCAGTACGTTTTGGATAACGGCTATAATCTTCGCTTTGCCCTAGAACCAAAACCGAATGAGCCACGCTCGGATACCTATCTTCCAACGGTAGGCCATATGTTAGCCTTTATCTACACCCTTGCTCACCCGGAGATGGTGGGCCTCAACCCGGAAGTGGCCCACGAAAATATGGCGAACCTGAATTTTACCCACAGTGTCGCTCAGGCTCTTGAAGCGGGTAAGCTCTTCCATATTGACTTGAACGATCAGAAAGGGCCGCGCTACGATCAGGATTTACGTTTCGGTAGCGAAAATATCAAGAACCACTTCTTCCTAGTAAAATTGTTGGAGGATAGTGGTTACACCGGGCCACGTCATTTTGATGCCCACGCCTACCGCACCGAGGATGAGCAGGGTGTTTGGGATTTCGCGCTGGGCTGTATGCGTACCTACAATATGTTCAAGGAGAAGGCCCGTCGCTTCAATGCCGACCCGGAGATTCAGGCACTTTTAGCCGAAATTAACGGTGGCGATCAGACCTATGGCGGTCTATTGGGTAGTGGCTATAGTACCGAAACCGCCACCCGGCTCAAAGAGGCTCTCTTTGACCTCGATGCCCTCGCCCGGCGTGGCTACCACTACGAGAAACTTGACCAACTCTCGATAGAGATCATTTTGGGAACCCGCTAAAGTTTTAAACCTGAGTCATTTTGATTTTAGTAACACAGATGAACGCAAAGAGATACAAAGCCTTTTTAGAGGCAGACCGCTTTGATCTGGTGAGAGTTGTTCGCAAGTTATACCCAAATCAGCTTTACACTTCAGGATGGTAACCGTTGGTGGCCCAACTGGAGGGTCAGTCTGCCTAAATTTCCGGTTGGGCTATCTTCTTCTAAGCTTACGCTTGGAACGTTGCGTTCGGAGCGAACGGTCTGAAGACCAAGGTGCTTCCGGGGCCATCGTTAAAGCCGCCAGAGCCAAGAGTACCGTGTCATAATTCACCCGCCAGCCTGCAAAATCGCGCCACGCTTGCTCTCGATCCGGTTTGACCGGAACCCCTGCACCTACAAGTTGGTCGTAGACCTCCTCAAATTCTTGATGGGTTACGCTGATTGGGTCATTTGGCTTAGGATTGGGATCATAAGGGATGCGGAAGAAAGTGGCAATGTGGCGTAGAGCCAAAAAGCCTGCCCGAATGCAAAGTTCCGCCTCGGTTTGGCGAGGTTGGTCAATGGTGGAACTAACTAGTGCAGCGGTATCGAGTACCGCTCCTGCTGCCGTTATCCAAGAGCGATTAGGTTGAGGTGAGCGGAAGAAGGAGAGGGCGGCCAGCGAAGTGTGCGTTTCTTCAACTTCCACAAACCAAACCTCCCAAGCAACCCAGATGTCGTTGAGTTGGCTGAGATGTTTCATCCGGTGAAAGCGCAAGATCATTTCGGCGGCAGAGGGTGGAGAACCGGCCCGAACCTCCAACAAAGTAACGGCAGTTTCACGGCGCGAAAAAGCGGAATACATCGTCGGGAGGTATGCAATCAAAAGTGCTACCAGGATCAAGCCGATAATGGCTTCCGAAAAGGCTAGGAGCGTAGTAGTCAAATCAGTAACCGGGGCAAAACCAAGCGTGAGCAACGAGGATCCACTCAATGTAAAAGCGGCCTGCCAAGATTGGACTCCCAGTGTCAAGTACATAAGCATATAGCCCAGCGCGACGTTGGTAAGCCAGACTACCGGGAGGGTAAGAAGGCTAATAGGAACATAAAGTGCCATCACCCGGTCACGCCCCCGGTAGGTGCGTAGTCGGTTGGTAATTAGATCGAAAGGAACCCGCATTACCCGAAATACTAGGCTGGTTAGCGGGTCACGGGCACTGCGGGGTAAGACGAAGGTTTGTATAGCTGATAGTAGCGTACCCGCTACGATAGCGACACCCAGCATAAAAAGCAGCACATTTAGTAGCACCATTCCAAAACCCTCGCTTTCCTAACTCATAACGTCCACTTTTGCTCAAACTTGGAACGTATCTTCTCAATAGGTAGGGGTTTATTGAATAAACCCTCATTAGACTGGCCTCATTTCGGGCGTATTCAATACGCCCCTACCCCGAATTATTGATATGACCTTGGAACAGACCTTCAAGGTCTTACTGTAGGGCCAATTTGCCTAAAGCTAGAATCGTGGCATCGTCCATCGGTGGATTGCCTAGCCCGGCCCGACTGTCGCGATAGTAGCGTTGGAGCGGTAAATCCATCGAAAGGCTGGCTCCACCACAAATCCGCATTGCGAGGTCAACCGCTTTGATAGCCTCGTTGGTAACTAGATATTTGGTAGCCCCCACCAACGCGGCTAGTCGGGCGGGTTGAGTTTCGATGTAGGCGGAATCGCTGGCTAGTTCTGTCACTTTGAACAGCGTATTTTCAGCCGAAAGCAGGGCCAGTTCCATTTGTCCGGCCTTTTCCTGAATGTGTTGCAATTCGCTAATTGGTTTATTTAAGGAGTTTGGAACCCGTTCTCTAGCCCATTGAGCCACGTATTTAGCGGCAGCCCGTCCGACACCAAAATAGATTGCGGCGGTAGGCAAACCCCATGCTCCACTACAGGCTTGTTGTTGGGGAGTTCCCTTCTGATTTGGCCCCAAATAAGCTTCCGGCCCAACTTGTACCTCCTCTAGCACAAGATCATGGCTACCGGAAAGGCGCATTGCCAACGAGTTCCAAGTCTCCTCGATCCTTAAACCGGGCATCTCGCGAGTGAGCAAGAAACTACCCACTTTCGGCGGTGTACCCTCCGGTGTTTCAGGGTGTTGCACTGCTGCCGTAATCATAAAATAGTGCAGTATAGGTGCGCCAGTGGTATAAGTTTTACGCCCGTTAATCCGCCAACCTCCGCTAGTTGGGTCAAAAGTGGCGGTGGTAGTAGGAATACCGCCTCGACTAGGGCTACCTGTAGCGGGTTCACTGGCGGCATTATTTAGTAACGCCCCCTTCGTGACGACATTGTGTAGCACACTTTCTAGTTGGGCTTTTGACCAGTTGCCAGTTTGGATGGCTCGCCCAATTTGGGAGAGGTGCATTGTCACGGTCAAGGCAGTGGAGGCGCAACCCTCACCCATCCGGGCCTGCCCTGCCACAATCTCAGCCAGACTTGCGCCCCAGCCTCCGTATTCCTCCGGGATACTCAACTTTAGATAACCACTCTGCCGCAAATCCTCATAATTCTCGTAGGGAAAAGTACCTGCTGCTTCGTGAATCGCGGCTCGCTTCCCAAATTCGTCGGCCAGTTCTGCCGCCAGCTTATAAATTTGCTGTCTTCGTTCGGTCTTCATTTTTTATCTATCCTTAGTTTTCTAACTTTCGCTTTGTCCTTAGCCCATATTCAAGCTTACGCTCTGGCTATATTATAAGCGATTGGCTCTTCTTTTATTATCCTGATATAATTCGGCAACGATCTCAATGTAGTGATGTATCTTCATCAATAAGTAGGGGTTGTAGGCTGGCCTATTGAATAAACCCGTCTTGCTTTGGGCGTATGCAATACACCCCTACCACGAAATTTTGAGATGATACGCAGTGGTCTTTTAAGAGCGTAGTTGGCCTAACGATAGTTTATACACCTATTCAGAGCTTGGGGAGCGATGACCGAATTTTTTCTGTGGTACGGAATAATCTGGTTGATTGGGTTAATTGGCCTGCCTTTCTCTTTTACCCTTTTTTCTCGCCTGCCGGATCGTGGTTATGCCTTTAGCCGCCCACTTGGATTGTGGCTGATTACCATGGTGGCTTGGTGGATCGGCAACCTCAAGCTACTGCCTTTTATCGGCAGTACCTGTTGGCTGGTGTTAGGTTTAGTGGCTCTGGTAAGCTTAGGGCTAGGAGTGTTCAAGCGTCGCGAGTTGCGTCAGTGGTTTACTAATTGGGCTAATCTCCGCTTGGTGATAGTGGGCGAACTCTTTTTTCTGGCGGGGTATGCCTTTATTGTCAATTTCTGTTCGTTTCTCCCTTCACTGAACCGCTCTGAGAAGTTTTTTGACTATGGCTTTATCAATGCTATCGCCATTTCTCCCACTTTGCCTCCGCCTGACCCTTGGTTTGGTGGCGTACCCATGAACTACTACTACGGCGGTCAGTTGTATATGGCCGTGTTGTGTAAGCTGAGTGGCCTTGAACCAAGTACGGGCTACAATTTGGGAATGGGGTTGGTCTATGCCCTAGCCGTACTGACCTCTTTTGGGTTGGGTAGCAACCTGATTGGATTGAGTCGGGGTAAAAAATCGGCTTCGTTGTTGGGGGGGATAATCGGGGCCAGCTTTATTATGATTTTGGGCAATATTGATGCCGTGCGTCAGTTTGCGGTGCGCGGCGTGACCGAACTCTCCGAGGGAAAATTTCCCCCTTATTTCGATTGGCCTGCTACCGCCCGCATGATTTATGACCCGATGCCCGATGGTCGCAAGCTTGATATTTTGACCGAATATCCAATTTATAGCTTTCTTAATGGCGATTTACACGCCCACCTCCTAGACCTGCCTTTTGTGGGGTTGGCCTTGGCCTTTATTCTCCATCTCTTTGTGG
The DNA here is from genome assembly GCA_013390945.1 of Candidatus Chloroheliaceae bacterium. Lineage (GTDB taxonomy): Bacteria > Chloroflexota > Chloroflexia > Chloroheliales > Chloroheliaceae > L227-5C. Next base: position 9,067 of record JACAUC010000142.1, on the reverse strand, counting down.
GGCCGGGACGCTGGGTGCTGGGTCGGTTTGTGCCTTCTAGTCTGCCAAAATTCCTAGCAGGTGGTTTTATCTTGGGCGCACCTTTTCTGATTAACGCTGGCGATTTCCCAACTTATCTGGCCTTGGGGCTGGTAGCCCTGACCCTAGCGGAATTAAGAGCGGGTGGTGCTTGGTTAGAACGGTTGGGGCGACTAGGAACGCAAGCGGCGTTGTTGGTGGTGGCCCTACTAGCGGTCTATTTGCCCTATCTGCTCAGTTTTAATGGTATGATAAAAGGTATACCGCTTAAAGAGGTAGCCGATGTACCAATTATCGGCTGGTTTAGTCGCTATTTAGGCTGGATTGATTGGCCTGCTACTTTCCTAGCCGAATATTTTGCGATGTTTGGCCTCTTTTTGTTCCCGATTATCACCTTCTTTCTGCTCAAAATTATTCAGCTTTGGCGGTCTGAAACACCTGTTGAATTAAAACCCTTGTCAAGGATCTCCCGCCTAATCGTTAAATTTACTGGCGTGGTTTTGCTGATCTTAGCCCTTGATGGCTTGGTTCAGATCTATAACACCGTCTCCGTCCACAATTTAACCTTGACTAGTAGCCTCGTTACGCTTATGGCTCTACCCGTTGCGGTGGTGGCACTGTGGCCGGGAACTTGGCGGCGGATAAGGGCCACTAAAGGTAGGCGGCGTTTATTAGTGGAGGGTTTGGCTCTGCTGGTCTTGTTGGGTATTGGGACACTTATTAAAGTAGAACTGCTTGGGCTGACGGTGGCTCTGCTCTATTTCTCGCTGCGGTTGGGTTGGAGAGCTTGGACGCACTCCGCTCAAGAGCAGGAGAGTTCTCAAGCGAACTTCCCAACAAAACTGGCTCTCTTCGATTCGCTTTTCTTTGGTTTGATTGCTTTTGCCGCTTTTATCAGCCTCTTTGTCGAATTTTTCTATGTGCGGGATATTTATAATAACCGCTTTAATACTATGTTTAAGTTCTGGTATCAGATCTGGATGCTCTATGGAGTGGCGGCGGTTTATGCTACGTGGCAGGTCTTTGGCTGGCGGCAGCGGCGGGAAAGGCCCGCGCCAGAGGTGACTCGCTCGTCTGAAAAGAAGTTGCGCCAGCCTTTACGTTGGGTCTGGTTGACCGGACTAGGCTTTCTGATGGTGGTGGCTACCGCCTGTCCTTTGTTGGGTTACTGGGAAGCGACTGACCACTATAATTCGCGGCAAGGACTAAACGGCGAAGCTTGGTATGCTAGAGATTTTCCAGCGGAATACCCGGCAATGCGTTGGCTACGCGACTATACCCGCGAAGACCCGGCCCGACGTGGGATTGTGGTGGAAGCAAACGGAATGAACTATAGTTGGTATGCCCGTATTAGTACCTATACTGGCCTGCCTACCCTTGTAGGTTGGCCTTTCCACGAACTCCAGTGGCGAGCGACGATGGACGAGTTGATAATTTGGGAAGCGTGGCTGGATCTGGATCGGATTTATGCCACCACCGATAACGCTAAGGCACTGGAGATGCTCCAACGGCACAATGTCCGCTATGTTTTTGTGGGACAGCTTGAGAATGGCACAATTATCAACGATAATGTGGGTAAGCCCAAACAGTACTCGCCCGAAGCCCTTGCCAAATTCGCCTCTTTTATGAAGACTATTTATGCTGATCCCAAGAACAATATTTTTATCTATGCCTTTGATTGATCTGCGGAATGGCGTATAAAATAGTACAGCACCGGGGGAAACGACCCGGTGCTGTTGCGAAACGAACAACGAAAGGAGATTTAACTTATTTTTAAAGAGGTTATTATTCCAAAGTCAACCACCGTTTAGGCTGTAGCCCATTATCGGTAAATAATTTAATTAAAAACCCTCGGTTTAGTAAAATTGTTTTAGTAAATAATTTAAGTTTTCTTAGGCATCCTTCTCTTTACAACTACATTATGGCACAACAACATTACGAACAACATTAAGCTATTGGCACTTTAGTGTTTGATTCTGAAAGAGTTTAGAAGCTGTTCGGTTAACTTAAAAAAACCTCAAAAGCTTAACCTGCTTCTTTCTTAATCCGCTTGACTCTCTTCTAAGAGAGGTTTAGAATCAGCTAAAGCTAAAAAATACAAGGTAGGTTTAATTAGTTTAATTAGATTGAAGTTGGAGAGTGACGAATTTTCATGAAAAAGATCTGGTCTAAATTGAGCCATGACTCGTTTTTGCAAGTTAGCCTAACTTGGGCGTTGGGCATTACAGGTATGATTATGGTGCTGAGTTGGGCGCAACTTCAGCTTAACGATACTAATTTTGATAAAACTATTTTCGATCTCGTACCCTACCTCTTTGTTTTGTTTGGTGCAGCGTACATGGTTAAATTCGTAGGACGTAAGCCTGTCTTCTATACCACCTTGTGTGGCATCTTTGTGGCCTTTGGTATGGCTGGGCTGGGTCTCTTCCGCGAATTGGTGGAGGGTTTATCTTTTGAAGCTTTTGCTCGGTTTATCTGGGTAGCCTCTTTTCGCAGCATTGGAATGGCGATGATGGGTGCCTTGGGTGGTTGGATTATGACGAGGGGCCGGGTACCTATCGAAATTGAACTACCCGATAAAAAAGAGATTGATGCCGCCCGGCAACAAGGTCAGCCCGAACCTGCCCCCCGTATCCTTACCCCTGTCTCCTCTATGCCCGGTCAAGCCGCTGCTAACTTGGCACTCTTGGATAAGATGAAAAATGACCCCGATTCGATCCTCTCCGAAAGTGAAAAACGCCGCCGGGCTAAAGCTGCCAGCCGCACGGCCAAGAAAAAATAAAAGATGGCGCAACAAAAGTACGACCCGTTCAGCGAGGCTCGCGCCCGGCTGAACGGCGAACAAGGGACAATCAAAAAAACTTGGCAAGGGCGTTATCCTATCGCCTTGGCCTACCCGAACAGTTATTATGTGGGCATGTCTAGCTTGGGCTACCAAACTATTTATGGGCAACTCAATCGCTACAAGGAGGTGGTCTGCGAACGGGTCTTTTGGGAAGCGGTAGAGCAGGACGAAAACGGAACCTATCAGGTCTACTATGACCATGCCGCGCCTCCGACAGCCTTAGAACGGATGAAGGGCCAAAAATCTCTAATTGTCTCCCTCGAATCGCAACGCAAGCTGACCGATTTTGCCTGCATCGCCTTCTCCATTAGTTTTGAGCCGGACTTTTTTCATGTGGTTCAAATGCTACGCGCCGCCGGGATTCCTCTGCGCTCCAGCGAACGAGACGAACGCTATCCGCTTATTATTGGTGGTGGCCCCTGTGTGACGGGCAATCCTGAGCCAGTGGCTCCCTTCTTTGATGCGCTTGCCATTGGCGAGGCCGAGCCGATGTTACCGGGCCTAGTTGAAACCCTCCTGAAATATGCCGATAGTCCACGTGACCAGCAGCGTACTGCCCTTGCTCAACTGCCCGGTTGGTATGTACCAGAATTATACACGGTTCAGTATAGTCCGGAGGGGGATTTGCTAGGAATGCAACCCTTACCCGGAGCCAGCCCTAAAATAGAACGCCAGTATTTACTAAACCTAGACGATTATCCTACCCACTACGAGGTGCTGACCCACGAAACCGAGTTCAGCGAGAGCTATTTGTTAGAGGTAGCGCGAGGCTGTGGGAGGGGTTGTCGCTTCTGTTTGGCCGGGTATGCCTTTTTGCCCCAGCGCGAACGTTCGCTGGAGACCTTGTTAAAGATTGCCCGTGAAGGTCTACAATATCGCGATAAGCTAGGCTTAGTTGGCCCCTCGGTTTCGGACTACAGCCAGATTGATGAATTGGCGGTAAAATTGCGCGAGTTGGGTGCGAAAATTACTATCGCCTCGTTACGGGCCGATAATCTATCGCCCACGCTGGTGCGCTGCTTGGTGGAGAGCGGAGCGCGTTCTATCACTCTAGCCCCCGAAGCAGGTAGTGACCGGATGCGCTCCAGAATTAATAAGACCATCACCGAAGACGACCTGTTAAGGGCTACTGATTTGGCCGGGGAGAGCGGCCTTAAAGCCTTAAAGCTTTACTTTATGCTTGGTTTTCCCGATGAATTGGATGAAGATGTAAGGGCGATTGCCGAACTGACCTTGAAGGTCAAGCAACGCTTGAATAAGCACCATCCCGGTGCCCACGTCAAAATTGGAGTAACACCGTTTGTGCCAAAAGCGGCCACTCCTTTCCAGTGGCGACAGAGCCTCCCCACCAAAGAGATCGAGCGTCGCGCCCAAATCTTAAACAAGATGCTCAAGCCCAAGGGTATTCAGATCAACATGGAAAGTCCTCGTTGGACGCGCCTACAATCGGTCTTGTCGCGCGGTGATCGCCGAGTAGCCGACGTGTTAGAAAAGATGCAACGCCCCAACGCTGGGGAATGGGATCGTGCCTTGCGTGAAACTGGCCTTAGTGCCGAGATGTTCTTGCGTGAACGCCAAGTAGATGAATGGTTGCCTTGGAGCTTTATTGACCTGCATGTCCGTCCGGTTTGGCTGAAGAAAGAGGCGAAGCGAGCCAGCCTCGAACTCTTTACTAAAACCTGTCCTCCCTCCAATATCGAATGTCATCGCTGCGGAGTCTGCTAAAGTGGTAAGAACTGACCCTATAAGGAGATTACGATGGTGCAAAAATATGAGGAACGTCTCTATTCGGTGGAAGAGTATTTAGCACTAGAAGCTGAAAGTCTGGAGAAACATGAATATTATCGGGGTCAACTCTATCAAATGTCCGGCGGTTCGCCCGAACATGCGCTGATCGCTAGTAATACTATAATTGCTTTAGGCTTAGCCCTGCGCGATAAATCTTGTCAAGTTTACAGTGGTGATGTGCTTATTAAAGTAGATACCAGAAGCCACTATACTTATGCCGATGCCTCTGTCGTTTGTGGTCGGCCTGCGTATGAGCAAATCAAAAATAATCGAATGTTGACCAATCCTGCTTTGATCGTAGAGGTACTCTCACCGTCCACCCAAAACTATGGCCGGGGTACCAAATTTCAGCTATACAAAGCCTTAACTTCGTTCCAAGACTATCTCCTGATAGATAGCCGCGAAATTTATGTACAGCATTATCGTAAGTTGGATAGTAACACTTGGCAAGAAAAGACCTACCAAGTGCTTGAGCAAATTATACCGCTAGAAAATTTAAATCTCCACTTAACCCTAGAAGATCTTTACCGAAATGTTGAATTTGAACCAGAACCGGAAATTTCAAATTAATAACAGTTTGAGGTGATAGGATTACCTGCATCCTCTCAAAAAATCGGGGTAGGGGTGTATTGCATACGCCCAAAGCGAGGCATGCCTACAACCCCTACCATTTGAGATGATACGTTAGGTAGAGATGAATCAGGAGCGTCCTTAACCGTCACCGCGAGGTGCTATTGACATTGCAGCTTGAAATTTGTATGCTGATAAAGAGGGCGGAACGTCGTAGCGAAAAGGAGCAAGTCAGTGGACGTAGTATGCCAGTCAAACTGGACAGTCTACCACCGTCTAGGACAGAGGAATCACAGAGGTCTGAAGCACCACCCGTCTCAGAGAAAAGCGGTGGCCCAACCCAAGTAGCCACCCGTGCTAAAGCCGAGCCACTCCAGCAGGCAATGGCTTTTTAGCCTAACTTTTTTTGACCTATTTTACCCCGATTTTTAGAGAGGATACTTAAATAGGATAGACTAAAGGGCTATATCAGCACTCCATTTTCAGCAAAATTCATCTTGTTAGGTTCGCCCTCAATGCTGAAACCTTCGCGACCCTCTAGTTCGGGTAACAAGGCTTCTGAGACCTCCATTCGGTCTAAGGTGAGGGTATCTTTAATCCGTACTACTCTTGCTTCGGCGGGCGGTTTGGGGCCGATCAGATAATCTAGGGCGATACGCACTGCCTCGCGGTCAGTCTGGCAGGTGATAGGGAGTGCCCCATGGAGTGGTCCACCTCCAGTTATAGCATTGATATAGGTCTGTTGATAATCAATTTTATCGGTTACACGCTTCACGATCAAATCGGCCATCCCAATACCTACCGCATTACCGTGAGTCTCTGCGGTTAGGTCAAGCACGATAATAACTTGGATGCGCGGTTCCTCCCAAGCATGGTTACCCGGTAGATAGACCCGCCCGATGACATTGGTATCCATTCCGGCCCCACTGATATTTTTGCCCATCTGCTCTACAATTAGCAAATCTAAATCTTTGGCTGGTAACGCTGGGCTGGTACGGTTGCTTTCTTTAAGCAATTCGGCTTCTACCCGGTAGAAATCTTGGGGAGCAATACCTACAATTTGGCTGGCATGATGGTAGGCATCCTCTAGAATCGCAAACCCGGCTACCACCGGGGCGCGTTCTAAAATGGCCTGACCAATTTCAGGAATATAGTCGCGCAGACCATTGACCCCATAGGAGTGAATAGCAATGGCCTGATTGTGTTTGCCCGCCCCTATCGCCAGCATCTTTAGCAGTCCACTTTCCACTTGCCCCCGGAAATTAGTATGGGCCTTGATTCGATTAACCACTATAATGGCATCGGCCTCGCTTGCATTTTTATCGAGATAGACCGGCAGACCACTAGGTGATTTACCTAGCTCGATTGTTTCCATACTGCTTTTGATAAGGCAGCCTATATGCTCTTCGGTAATACCCAACGTCTCCAAGACTTCGCGTTGCCCTTGGGCTGTCCCGCCCCCATGGCTCCCCATCGCAGGGAAGACAAAAGGCGTTCCGCCTAGCTTTTTCACCTCTTCGACTAGTGTTTTAATAATAAGATCCATCGAGGCTATTCCCCGACTACCTGCGCCTAGTGCTACCGTCTTACCCGGAGTGATTTTCCCTTGTAATGCAAGTTTGGCAAATTCGCGCTCCACCGCCGCTACTACCCCTGCTTGGCCTAGTGGTGAATGATAAAGCGTTTGCCTTAAAGTGACCATTCGTGGGAAGATGGGTGACAATTCTTTCATAAGCATAATCAAATTACCTCCAGAGGATTACCACTCTTCGTAATAAATTCGCCTCTTGCTATTTTGCCCATGTTCTGATGCTTTGGGTTTGCGGTTCTCCTGTTCCAAATGGCGGTAATGACCCTGGAAGTAAATTAGGGGTGGTTCGTTCTCTTCGTTGTAGTGTAGTGCTTCCTAGAGCCTAGTTGGAAAGGAATTAGAGCCGATGTGTTGATTTGCCGGATGTGCCACGAGACGGCTATCTGAAAAGCTGGTGGAACCAACCGCCTCGCCGCAATATGACCGGAATGGGTGTGACTGAGCAAATTTTAAACGCCGCTAGTGCGGCAAACCGTCCCCTAGCTAACCCGTTTTATGATATGCCAACCGTAGGGACTATTGCGCGGGTCATAGTCGGCGATACCTACTTCGCCCACGTTAAGGATAAAGCCGACGTTGCCAAAAGCTGGAACCATCCCATCGCGGGGGTATTCGCCCTGTGCGGGATGTACTCCCTTGTTTGACATCCCATAAATACCTGGAGGTGCATCATCGGTGTGTTTCTGTACCAACTGATCGAAGTTTATACCACTGCGGGCTTGGGTTAGCAGATCATAGGCCAAGGTTCGGGCTTCCTCTTGGCTGCGTAGAATCGCTTTACCCGGTACACTACCTTTGTAGCCAATCAGGATGTGTTGTACCTTGATATGTCCCGGTTCGTTATTCGGCATAAATTGTTGGAGCGCAGAGCTTGCCATTTTTGAGTGGCTTTGACCGCGCCTCTCTCCTTTCTTAATCTCTTCTCTTAATCTCTTCAATACTTTCGCGCTATTTTCTAAAGGTAGCGATAATTTTGATATTCTACTACAATTCGCCCCGAAAGACCAACCTAGCAACCCCTTTAGTTTTAAGGGATTAGGCGGTTAGCGAATTAGGAATCTTTTTATCGGGATTAGAAATCCCTCCTACATAGGTTATTCGTATTATCTCAATAATTCGGGGTAGGGGTGTATTGCACACGCCCGATGTGAAGCAGGTTTATGTAAACTGGTTTCAATAAACCCCTACAAATTGAGAAGATACGGTTATTCGATCACAAATTCATCTAAGTCACGGGGAATAGTAACTTTTTGGGAGGGAAATTTATTACCCCGACTAATTTCCTCTCTTACCCGCTGGTAGGAGCAGAAAGAGACATCGGAATGGTGGATCATAAAAGTGTGATCTGCTCCTATCGTAGAGGCCAAATCGCCCCATTCACTCGAATGAAGATGGCGGGTGAGTTCGGCTAACTGGTCATCCTCGTCGCAGAAGGTACATTCCATCACGAAATTATCGGCACCTTTGGCAAAATCCACCAAGGTTTGGCAAGGAGCGGTATCGCTACTATAAACAAAAGTGCTACCCTTTGGGAAGGTTATTTTAGTAGCTACACTCGGTAGCGCATGAAGAGTGGGAGTGCTTCGGACGGTAAAATTAGCATTTTGGAAGATAAACTCATTTTCGTCGCCGTCAATGGGGTGAATCACAATGGGGAAATAATTTATCATACGGTGGCGTAAATCAAAGAGATCAAGTAGAGGCTCGATAATAGCGATTGCCGAACGCAGGGCATAGATATGTAAGGGCTCTTCGCGTCCTTCAATCCACAAACATTCCACCAGAGAAGGTAAGGCATAGCAATGATCTACATGGTGATGCGTTATCAAAATATGCTGAAGTTTTTTAGTATCAATACCCAGATGTAAAAGTTTACGATAAGGTGTACCGCTACAATCAATCATTAGATAATAACCGTTGCTCTCGAAGAGTAACGAGGAATTATCCTGTGTGGCTGATGGTAGCGCTGAAGCAGTACCTAAGAAAATGACCCGCGCCATGAAAAGTGGCCCTTTCTTGACCTACCAACGTTAGTCCCACCTGCTCCCGCCACTAACCTAAAGCGGAAAAACCTAAAACCAGTGGTTGACAAGATATACAAACTCCATTGTAACATTTCTATATAATAGCAGATACACTTTTTAGCGTCAATTCCTCACTTCAGTCTTTAGTAATCTCTGTAATCTCTAGGGATGTTACAACTATAGATGTTCAGGTTTGCTTTTGGAATCAAGCAACCGCCTTCTGAGCGGGAG
>JACAUC010000141.1 GCA_013390945.1 Candidatus Chloroheliaceae bacterium | reverse complement strand
CACAAATCTGTAGGATGCTGCTCCGACAGTTGATCTTGACATACATCCGGTCTTGTCAAATCACGACTTTGCAATTGCCTTAATCTATTGATCGAAAGGCACAAATCTGTAGGATGCTGCTCCGACAGTTGATCTTGACCTACATCCGGTCTTGCCAAATCACGACTTTGCAATTGCCTTAATCTCTGTGTTTATCTGTGTTACTTTCCTAATTCTCAATACTTTTGTACCGATTGACATAATTCCAATTTTGAACTATATTGAAACGGTAGTAACCTGCCGGATCAAGCAGACCGGGGGCCACGCTTTATAAGCCAGCACAGGGTCAGGTCACATTTTTGGCAAATACAAAACGCCGAAAAGTAAAAAGAAGAGTAGTGCTAACGCTGGTGACAGTGAAGGGCTACCCGCTCCTACACTTGCGACTACCGCACTCGCTGGCGGTTTTTGCGTTACTGATCGGGTTGGGAATAGTGGGACTGGCCGGAATAACCCTTTATGGGCTAGTGGATAGTCCGGGGGGTCGCTCTTATAATGGGGATCGGTTGGCCTTTAGTGCCAGCAGTCAGACCCGCGAAGAGGAGCTTCAACACCTGATAGACCGCGATAATACGCGGCTGAATGATCTTCAAAAGGAGAATCAGGATCGGGAAACCGAAGTGGCCCAACTGGAGGTACGGTTGATGGATCTGGGCAAGAGCCTTACTAGCCTGAAGACCAACCTGCCCGATAACCCTGCCCCCACACAGAAAGCGTCCGGGAATCGGCCTAATGGTACGGCAGTAGCTCAGGTGGGAGGGGCTAGTGCAACTTCTAAGTACACAAACGAATTGCAGAAACTGGAAGCCCAACTTGCCAGTCTCAATCAAACCGTAGCCGAGAAAAAGGCCAGCCTCGATACCTTACAACAATCTTTCTATGATTATAACGCTGAACTAGTGCGCCTAACCGGAAAAGAACCCCCCCTGCCCGGCCCAATTACCAACCTACGCGACGCACAAGCCCTCAATCCGCCCAACTCTTTGCCCGGTGATGGTTTGCTGACTAGCCCATTTGGTTGGCGGGTTAACCCCTTCCAATACGGTACTCGCGCGTGGCACGATGGAATAGATATTGCCTGCACGATGGGTACGCCAATATACGCCACCAAAGCCGGAACGGTGACTTTTGCCGCGATGGATCAGAATGGCTATGGCTTGCGGGTAGATGTTAGCCACGAGAACGGCTGGCTGACTTTTTACGGTCACCAATCCCGCATTTTGGTAAAGGTGGGTCAGTATATCAATAAAGGCGATACTGTCGGGTTGTGCGGCAGCACGGGAGCCTCCACCGGCCCCCATATCCATTATGGCCTACACTTCCATGGGGTAATGACCAATCCACTCCGCTATATCACCGTTCCGGTTAAATGGGAATAAGCAATTTTTCTGCCTTCTCAATTGGTAGGGGTTTATTGAATAAACCCATCGCAGGTTGGGCGTATGCAATACGCCCCTACACCAAATTATTGAGGTGATACAAATTTTCTGCAAGGGGAAATAAAGATGAATAGACCACTAAAGATCTTGTTTATGGGTACGCCCGAATTTGGGGCCACAATTTTACGGACACTAGTAGCCAGTCCGCACAAAGTAGTAGGCGTAGTGACCCAACCGGATAGACCCGCAGGACGCAAAAATGTTTTGACCCCCCCTCCGGTCAAAGAGGCCGCCCTAGAGCTTGGCTTACCAGTGATGCAGGTAGAACGGTTGCGCGGAGCTAAGGTAGTGGCAGAACTAAGACATTTTAGCCAAGAAGCCGATTTGTTTGTGGTGGCAGCGTTTGGGATGCTATTGTCACAAACTATATTGGATTTACCGCCCCTGAAGTGTATCAATGTGCATGGCTCGCTCCTGCCCGAATACCGGGGAGCCTCGCCCGTGGCTCAAGCCCTCCTTGATGGGCGTGAGGAGACGGGCGTAACTATTATGCGAATGGAGAAGGGCTTGGATACTGGCCCAATGTTGAGTAAAGTGGTAATCCCAATCACCCCGGACGAAACACAAACCAGCCTGATGCAAAAATTAGCTGAATCCGGAGCCTCCCTGCTACTCGAAACTTTGCCTAGTTGGGCTGCTGGGGAAATTAGACCGGAACCGCAAGACGAAACCAAAGCCACCCTGACTGGTATTATCGAGAAAGAAGCCGGACGAATAGATTGGCGCGAACCCGCCACCTTGATCGAACGCAAAACCCGGGCCTATGACCCTTGGCCGGGCCTCTTCACCTATTGGAAGGGTCAACCCCTGAAGATCCTCAAAGCCGAGGTCTTCCCGGAAAAGAGGGTCACTATAACCGAACCGCATGAACCCACTGAACCCGGCCGGGTCTATTTGGCCCGGATTTCCGATGGTGGCAACCAAGAACGGCTAGTAATCGCTACCGGAGCCGATTTCTTAGCCCCCCTTGAACTACAATTGGCTGGAAAAAAAGCGGTCAAAATAAAAGACTTTTTGCAAGGCCAACGCGCCATCATAGGTTCACAACTGGCAAGCCAAACTTAAAGTGAAACATTGGTGGCTAAAAGTGGGTCAAAAGGGTAGTAAGGTTAATTAGACCAAGAATAGGAGTTAAAATTATGGGTCTTGGAAGGGCGATTTTATGTATTTTACTTCCACCGCTGGCGGTGATAGATAAAGGGTGTGGCACGATCCTTATCGTGACACTCTTGACCCTTGCGGGTTGGGTTCCCGGCGCGATTGCCGCCTTGGTAATTTGCAACCAAGACAGCAATTATCGGAAATATCGTTAGCGAGCGGGACTTTAATGTTTTCTGAGTGCTTCGCGGATCAGTTCACGAATACGCTGGGGAGTATATTCGCCTTTAGTAAGGAAGTGGGCCAAACCCTCATGCAAAAAGTCGCGTTCTGCTTGCGTTAGGTTTTTGGCACTGACCACGATTACCGGAATACCAATTGTCCGGCGATCACTTCGCAAGCGCGAAAGTACTTGGAAACCATCCATACGCGGCATCATTAAGTCAAGGACTATTACATCGGGCGGGTTTTGGGCAGCTAGTTTAAGACCTTGCTCCCCACTGGCCGCAGTAGCAACCACGAAATCTTGGTTACTCAGAGCCTCCTTGAACATTCGGCGCAAACTGGAGTCGTCGTCAATCAAAAGTACGTTGCGCTGGGGGTGAAGTGCGGTTAAACGGTTGATAGTTTCCACTAAGCGGGATACTTCCACTGGCTTGGATAAGTATTCGGCAGTACCCAACTTTAGACCATTTACTTTACTATCCTGAACGGTGCTGATAATTACGGGTATGTGGGAGGTCTCCGGTTTACCTTTGAGATAAATTAGAAAATCCCAGCCATCCATTTGTCCGGCGAGGGTAATGTCTAGCACGATTACAGCGGGTAGAGTTTGTTCAACTACCGTAATCGCTTGCTCGGCACTTGGTACCAGTTGGTAGTGGTAGCCCCCTTCCTCTAGGTAGGTACCAACTAGCCCTCCCAAGCTTTCATCATCTTCGATCAGTAAGACAAGGCTCTCATAATCAGGCTTATATTCTACTCCAGCTTCCGCTCCGTCGGTGGAGCGATTTGTCGCTGCAGCTGGAGTTTGGTGGGCCAATGGAACGGTAAAGTGGAAAGTACTACCTTGACCCAATTTGCTCTCCACCCAAATTTTGCCACCATGTGACTCTACAATCTCGCGCGAAATTGCCAGCCCTAACCCGGTGCCGCCAATTTCGCGGCGATCACTATTATCCACCCGGAAGAACTTGCCAAAAAGTTGACTACGGGCCTCTTTGGGAATACCCAAGCCGTGATCTTGCACTGTAATTTCCATCAATTTTGCTTCGTTAACATGGGCGCTAACGATAATCGCTCCCCCCTTTGGGGAATATTTTATAGCATTACCGATCAAGTTAGTGAGAGTCTGGACAATTCGATCTGGGTCAACCCAGACAGGCTCTAAATCTGCCGGGAGTTCTAGGCGGAGCCGTTTACGCTCGGCATTAAAGAGATCCATTACAGGCCGGATTAGTTCGTGCAGGCTTACATCAGTGTAGTTGTAAATTTGGCGGCCTGCCTCCATACGTTGAATATCAAGGAAGTCGCTAATCAGATTGGAGAGACGTTGGGCCTCCTTATGAATGGTTTCGACATAGAGCCGGGCTTTGCTTTCAGAGAGGTTACGGGTCAGCATCAATTCGCTGAAGCCTAGCACACTAGCCATAGGGGTACGTAGTTCGTGGGAAACCAAACTAACAAATTCATCTTTAAGGCGCGAAACTTCCTGCTCACGGGTTACGTCGCGGAAGACACCCACTACCCCACTGATAACTTCACCACTGTCAATGATTGGCGCAGCCACCAGTGCAATGAGGGCAGTCTGGTCTCCGATCCGATTGATTTGAAAAATACGCGGTTCGGTGGAGACGTGTTCACGGATCACCTGCAAACAAGGTGACACCTCCGGGATAATGGGTTTACCTTGGCGGTCACTCATACCCAGTGCCTCCAGATAGACCCGGCCCACCAGATTGGCCGCCTGGTCTCCAGTTAGGCGTTCTGCCGCTGGATTGAGGCTGGTAATTTTTTGGTCTAAGTCGGTGGTAAAGACTCCATCGGCAATGCTATCGAGAATGGCACGATTGCGGTTGCGCTCCTCGGTCATATCGTTAAAGAGTCGGGCATTTTCGATAGCGGTGGCGGCTTGGCTGGCTACCAAAGCCAGCAAGTCCTGATCTTCTTTGCTAAAGCTGCGTCCGGGGGTGCGATCATTCAGAATAATTACACCGAGGGTCTGTTTTTGCCAGCGTACTGGCGTTACTAAAGTTACGCCGGGATCGGCCAATCCCAAGTTCCAGTACTGTACCAAAAACTGACGTAACCGATTAGTGGCTTCCTCGCTCAATCCTTCCGGGAAGGTTAATTCGGGTAGGTTTAGATCTAAGGAGCGGCCCGGTACTAAATTGCCGATAACATCAATTTCGGTCAAGGAGTGGGCATCAGGTATAGCTAGACCGGGTAAACTCTGTTCGGCCACTACCTTGAAAGCTTGGCTCTCCTCGTTCCAGAGAGCAATGGCTCCCCGGCTCGATTGCAGCAACTTAACCGTCTCACTTACAATCGTAGTCAACACGGCTTTGAGATTGAGGGAGGAATTGATTGCCAGCCCAATATCTTGTAAAGCCTGATTACGAGCCAGTAGCCGTTCAATCGCTTTCTGCTGTCCCTCCACCGAGAGCCAAAGACCCTCCCAAGTCTTCTTAACCTTACCGAGCATGGTATATTCGCTCAAAACCCGGCTATACTCGTAAGCGTTGCGGAGTGCCGAGGCCAGTGCCTGAGCGAGTAGTTCCAATTCGGAGAGTACGGTGGGTTGGAAGGTCTCAGGATTTAGGCACAAGAGTGCCATTGGTGAAGTAGCTAAGGTTAAGCCGGAGTAGACGAGGGGATAATAAGCTAACGTCAAATCGTCTGTCAGATTGGGCAGAAGAGTTGTAGCTTTAGCTACTATAGAACGGTTATTTTCATGGAGTGGTCGCAGGACATTTAGCGCAAGGTCGGTTGGAAACCGATCATGTAACACCAACCCGTAGCCCTGATAATCGCCTTCCCAGCGCAATAAAGCGAGGAGTGTTTCGGAACCACAGATTTGGCGAGCCAATTCCAAACCCGCCCGTCCTACCCGATCAGGATCAAGACTTTGCCCCAGAGCCAGAAACTCACGCCGCACCAAGCCAGCCGTAGGATTATTCATCGAAATGTCGGGCGCAAAACCTCCCGCAGACTGCTGTGGGGAGGAAGCGCCTTTTCCTTTCTAACAAATGGTTCTAATAAATGGTACGGTTTGATAGCCATAGCCATCTGCGCGTAGTACTAACTTAAAGAAGGATTGAGAAATTCCATTACACTACCGCCCCGCGCCCCGATAGGAATAAATCCCAACTTCACTCAAAATTCGATTTGTTACAGATTAGACTAACTCAATTTTATGCGTTTCGGTGGTACCCGGCAAGTTAAATCGGATTACAAGATTTGGGCCACCAACCGCAAAAGTTGAAGCGGGCTAAAGGGTTTAGTCATAAAATGGTCGGCCCCGCTCCGTTCGGCATGTTCGCGATCCTTACCCTGACCATGGGCGGTGAGCATTACAATTATAATATCACTGGTAGCAGGATCAGCTTTTAGCTTTTGGCAAACCTCAAATCCGGTTAGCCCTGGCATAGCGACATCGAGTAAAATTAGGTTGGGGTGTTCCCTACGGGCCATTTCCAAAGCCTCTTCGCCATCGGTAGCCTCTAAAATATCTGCGGGTTCAGATTCGAGCGTTTCATGGGCCAGTAAGCGCAACGCATCTTCATCATCCGCAATCAAGATTTTGAATCGGGAGTTTTCTTCAGCCATTCTCTACATCACCTCTCTCTAATAATTCACCACAGGAATATTTCTCAAAATTCTTCTGCATAAAAAGCCGCTTGGCCCGGTTGCTCCTCCACCATCACTTCGATACGGCGTAGTTTCTCCAATTCAACCCTAGCTTGTTGAGAAAGACCGGCTCGAATCTGCCTCAAAAGATAGTAAGCCAGCAGTTCCGCCGTAGTATTTTCTATCGGTAAGAGGATCACTTCCTCTTGCGGAAAGAGGTAGCGACGTGTCCCAAACCGTACCTCCACCTCTCCCTCCCCATAAGTATAAGTCAGGTGCGGGTTATGGGCCGCCAACAACATAAGGTGATCTAGTGCCTTACATTCTTGGAGTACCAAGGGCTTGAGGTCACTAAAATTATAGACAAAACCATCTGAGCCATTTTCCCCGAAAAGGGCTACTTCTACCCGGTAGTTATGCCCATGTAAGGTCTCGCAACGACTACCATAGGTTATAAAGTGTCCGGCACTAAAATCGAAAAATTGTTTGTAGACGCTAACCTTGAAATTACTCATTTATTTTTAGTTTCTTGCTTATCCTTATCATAAAGCGGCAACGTTCCGACCGGATTGACGGATTGGGAGGGCGACGGCATCTTGACTTCCTCCTGAACAAGAGCCGGGCGTTTCAGGCTGCGCTGCGTTTGCCTACGTTTTTCGGCGGCGATTTCATCCCGGCGTGACGGCACATGGCTTTCGGCTTCTAGTGGCGATACGCCTAAGGCCAAGCGTTGATAGAGGTAAATATAGAGATCCCGTACTACCGCCGTAATCGGCACCGCCGCAATCGCTCCGGCCAAGCCACCCAACTCGCTTCCTATAATAATTACTACCATCACAATAGCAGGGTGCAAATTGGTGCTTTCACCCGCAATTTTAGGAATTAGCAAATTGCCTTCAATCTGCTGCACAATTACAAAAACAATTACTACCTTTAGAACCAGTTCCAAATTACCAACCTGACCGGTAAAAAAAGCTACCAAAGTGGCAGGAATCGCCCCCAAAATTGGCCCAATAATCGGTAAGACCTCAAACAGCCCGGCAATAAAGCCCAAAAAGATCGCGGTGGAGGCCGGAATATTGACCAGCATCAGGCCAACCGTCACCAGCACCCCCACCGAACCAGCCACTATTAGCTGACCACGCACGTAATCATTGAAGGTGCCACTTACGATATTAACCAAACGGTGTGCATCTTCGCGGAGTGTAGAAGGAAGCAGGCTGTAAAAAGCTCGCATCCCCTGCGATTTATCCTTCAACACATAGAAGAGCCAGAAGGGTATAATAAAGACACCCACCAGAAAACCGATAGTACCAAAAGCTAGGCCAAATATACCGCTGATTACGTTACCAATTATATCACGTATAAATCCAATTGCCGTACTAGTAAAATTGTTAAGTCCCTCCGTAATCGGCTGTTGGAAATCTTGGGGGATCTGCTGTTGTACGTCGGTAAAGGTCTGGTTGAGCCACTTCTGAATAACATCAATATAGCCCGGCATAGCATTGATTAGAATCTTGGTTTGATCCACGATAATTGGGGCTACGTATAGCCCAAAAAGAGCGAGAGCGGTAATTACTAGGGCGTAGACCAGCAAAATTGCCAAGAGGCGTGGCAAAAGCTTATTGAGGCTGTCTACCAAAGGCATCAAGAGAAAAGCCAGTACCAAACCAGCTAAAAAAGGGCCCAGCCCGGGCCAAGCTCCCCATAAGACTAGGCCCAGCCCACCAAAACCGATTATTAATAGCGCAATGCGCCAGCGCATGTGTGCGAGTGGTGACATTGAGATGCTTTATAGCGTAAAGTGCCATTCAAGCCCAAGCTTTTGGTGGCTTGAATGGCAACTAATAATTAAAACTCACCTAATACCTGATCCAAGATCTCGGTGGCCTCATCCACATGAGCCTGAGAGATAATCAGGGGCGGCATAAACCGCAAAGTATTGGGGCTAACCATATTGATGAGCAAGCCCTCTTCGGCACAGCGATTAACTACCTCGCTGCCGACACCATCCTGCAAATCAATTGCCCTCAAGAGACCCAATCCCCGCTCGGCAACTACTAGGGGATATTTTTGCACTAAGGCTTGCAATTTTTCGGCAAGGTAAGCACCTACTTGAACCACATTCGAGGCAATATTATGGGTTAAAACTTCGTTCATCACCGCCACGCCTACCGCACAGGCTAGGGGATTGCCTCCGAAAGTTGAGCCATGGTCGCCCGGCTCAAAGACCGCCGCATGTTGTTTTGCCAAAAGAGCGCCAATTGGTACGCCTCCGCCCAGCCCTTTGGCGAGGGTCATAATATCCGGCTCAACGCCCATCTGTTCATAGGCGAAAAGAGTACCAGTGCGGGCGATACCGGTTTGAACTTCGTCTAGGATGAGTAACAGGCCATTTTCGTCACACCAGTGGCGCAAGCCTTTAATATAATCCGGGTCAGCCACGTTCACCCCACCCTCACCCTGTACGGGTTCGATCATAATGGCAATAGTCTCGGCATTGGTGGCGGCTTTGATAGCCTCCAGATCATTAAAAGGCACGTTGACAAACCCGGCGGGCAAGGGCGTGTAAGGAATCTGGTAATGGGGCTTACCCGTAGCGGCTACCATAGCCAAGGTGCGCCCATGAAAGCCTTTAAGGGTGCTGATTACCCCATAGGCTCCGTTTTTATGGATTTTGCCATACTTGCGAGCCAGTTTTACCGCGCCTTCGTTGGCTTCTGCGCCACTATTGCAGAAAAAGACGCGGTCGAGTACCGAATTTTGGACTAAGATTTTGCCCAATTCAATCTGAGGTATAGTATAATATTGGTTGGATGTATGAATCAGACGTGCCGCCTGCTGTTGAATGGCATTAACAACCGCAGGATGACAATGACCAAGCACATTGACGGCCCACCCTCCTACAAAGTCAAGATAGTCACGTCCGGTCTCATCCCAGAGACGAGCCCCTTCACCGCGCACCATCACCATCGGGGGGCGTTTGATGTTATACATCAGATAAGTTTTTTCCAAATCGGGCCAAGCAGTAGTTATCACGGCTCATCCTCCTTACTTAGGGCGGTTAATAATTTAGTTATTATACCATTCATTGCTAGAATAAACTGTATGCTAAAAATTTATTCATAAACTAATTGGTAAAAGCACGTCAGACCGGAAACGAAACAAAAAGAGGCCACGATGGGTCTATTACTATGTCAGTCACCCCACGCCTAAAGGCTGGACAAAGCAGACAAAAGGTTCGTTCCACTTCCTATTCTGGGTTGATTGTATAACTTTTATAACTGAAGGTCAATTGTTTAGAAGAGGTGCTAAGATGTATTGTCCAAATTGCGGTACTTTAAATCTAAATAGTGCCGAAAGCTGTGTAAACTGTAAAAAACCGTTGCCCACTCCAAATCAGGGCATAAATGAGTCGCCCCCACCGCCACAGTCGGGCAATCTCCCGGAGGGAATGGGCAATTTTCCACCTCGGCGGGACTATTATCCCGGTCAACCCGGGAGCCAATATAGTTTTAATCCGGGAGGGGACTACAATCAGTCGGGAGCCTATAGTAGTGGGCCAAGCTATTATGCCGCCCCACCGCCAACAGGCTCTCCTTCCACCTTCTATAACCCGTATACCCCGGTTTATAGCTATGGTATTCCCGCTAGAATTAATCCACAAAACGCTGGTTTTTGGATACGGCTAGGAGCGTGGTTGGTGGATAGTACTATTGTAGGCTTGCTTACGCTGTTGGTAGCAGGTATACCGCAGGTAGTCTATTGGAGCAGTTTTGTTGCCAAATATGGCACTGAAATTGCCCGTAATTGTCCTAGTAGTTACTCCTACAAAAACAGTACGGCTATGCAGCAAATATGCAATAGTACCGTCACATCCATCTTTTTGGAGCGGGACGAACTAAATTCCCTCTTATCTATCAGTCTTAGCTTCTCCTTTTTGGCACTAGTTCTTTCGCTGGTCTATTATGTGGGCCTCACGGCTTATGGTGCTACCCTTGGCAAAAAAGTCTTTGGCCTAAAAGTAGTCGGGCCAGAGGGAAAGTCGCCCGGTTTTGGACGGGCTCTGTTGCGAATGACACTTGGTTACTGGATTAGTAGTTTGATTTTCTACCTTGGTTTCATTTGGATCGGGTTGGATGAACAAAAGCAGGGCTGGCATGATAAGATCGCCCAAACTTATGTGGTAAGGACTTAAACCATGAATATCTCGTATCATCTCAAAATTTCGGGGTAGGGGCGTATTGCATACGCCCAAAGTGAAACCAGTCTACGGCGGGTTTATTCAATAAACCCCTACCTATTGAGATGATACAATATCTCGGTGTAAATTGAGCTAGAAGGGTTACTTTTGGAGGAAAAAAAGTGTATAATTATGATCCAAATAGCGCAGAATATCGCGAGGTTTATCGGCGAGCCGAAGAACGTGTAAAAGCCAAAGTGGGCTTTTACTGGCACTTAGCATCTTATATTTTAGTGAATGGCCTACTAATTGTAATTTACCTGATTACAGGGCCGCTACCCGGATTATATACTTACCCTTGGTTTGTCTGGCCGCTGGCGGGCTGGGGTATTGGCTTACTCTTTAACTTTCTGGCGGTCTTTGTCTTTAATGGTACACAAGCGGAAGAAATAAGACGCAACATGATCGAAGAAGAGCTAAGAGCGATGAATTTGCCGGGGTCAGGCCCAAAAATACCTCCTGACCGACGCTAACGCGCTCTTGATGGCAAATTCTATGTATACTTATCAAGGCAAAGGAATGATAGCCAAAGATTTAAGTACTGTATTGGTGGTGGATGATAAAGAGGATATAATTTTTGTGATCCGCTCAGCTCTCGAAGAGCAGTCGGTCAACTTCTTTTCGGCTACCAATGGTAGAGACGCTTTGCGCCTCCTCCATGAACACTCCTTTGATTTGCTCCTGCTAGATGTCAAAATGCCTGATTTGAGCGGATTTGAAATCTGTCGGTTGGTCAAAAATAACGAATTATGGCGCGGCTCTAAAGTTATCATGGTAAGTGCCAGTAATTTTGCCGATGACAAACTGCGAGCCTTTGAAGCGGGTGCCGACGATTATATTTCCAAGCCCTTTCGAGTTAAAGAACTTCAGGCCCGTATCAAAGTGATGCTCAATCTGCGTAAAGCCGAACGTGACTTGCGCGAACGTAACGATCAACTCCTTGAATTAATCCGCGTCTCTGAAATGATTAATTTACGGCCCGACTTACGTACTACTGCCGAAGAAGTCGTCAAGTCGGCAGTACGCTTAGCTAAAGCGGATTGCGCCTACCTATTACTATGGGAGGAAGAAAAAAACCAATATCTTTGTGCAGCCTGTACCGATTTAGAAACCCACAATTGCAATATGGTTTTACCGGAGGATCAGGGTCTGCTCGGACAAATTCATCAGGAGGGCCACTTGATCGTAGTACCCAACTATTCTACTTGGGAACATCGGGTTAGCAGCCCACTTAATCTCCACTATGAAACGGCGGGTATCCCTTTACGCTTAGGGAGACGGCACCTTGGCGTAGTAATCGTAGGGATGCACCAAACGGAGAGTCATTTTGCCCCTGCCGACTTGGAAATTTTAACCACCCTCGCAAATCAAGCGGCCATTGCTATCGAAAATGCTCAACTTTATAGCAATCTAATTCAATCCGGCGAACGCTATCGCCTATTAGCCGAAAATGCGAGCGACCTAATTATAACCCTAGACCGCAAAGGACGTTTAACCTATGTAAACGAGCGGGTGCGTACTCTTTTGGGCTATCGCCCAGAGGAGATGCAAAATAAGGAGTTCAATAAGTTTCTGACCCCAGAAGGAGAGTTAGTGCTACAACGTCTCCTTGAAGGTCTTTCTCACACTAGTTTAGCCTTACCAGAGGTCAACCAAACCCTCGAAATTGAGGCCAATAGCAAAACGGGCGATTTGATTAATTTGGAGTTCACTTGGGGTCTACTTTATGAGCAGAAGGAGATCATGGGGCTACAGGCTATTGGGCGAGATGTGAGAACACGAAAACGCGAGGCGGAGCAGGAACGTATGCGGGCTTTAGGACAATTGGCGAGTGGAGTGGCCCACGATTTTAATAATGTGCTGGCTAATGTATTGGGTCACGCCCAATTACTTGAAACTGAAACCGAGGATCCTGATATTTTACAAACCCTCCGCATTATTGAACAATCGGCCCTAGATGGGGCCGAAACGGTACGACGTATTCAAGAATTTACTGGACACCATATGCAACAAAACCTAGACCTGATTGATGTAAACGTGGTAGTACAAAGTACCATTGACCTAACCCGTCCCCGCTGGCGAGATGACGCTCAATCCAAGGGACTTAAAGTTGAGATTGAACGCGAACTAGAGTTTATGCCCTCTATTCGAGGTAAGGCCGCCGAATTGCGCGAGGTTTTAATCAATTTGGTCAATAACGCCCTAGATGCGATGCCACAGGGTGGTGGTAAAATCGGTTTCCGCACTTTTGCCGAAAAAGAGATGGTTTGCCTCGATGTGTGGGATAGTGGCAATGGAATGTCACCCGAAGTACGTCGCCACATCTTTGAACCGTTCTATACTACCAAAGGAGTGCGCGGTACGGGTTTAGGACTTTCGATGGCCTATGGCATTATCTCGCGCTATGGCGGTCAAATTACCTGTGAATCCACTCCCGGAGTAGGTACTACCTTTCACATTCGCTTGCCAGCAGCCCCAAAAGAAGACCTGCAGCCAGAACGGGAGAAACGACGTGCCTCCTCCCTGCGGCATAACCCAAATTACCGGGGTAATATTTTGGCAATTGATGATGAACCAAATATTCGGAATGTGGTTAGTCGTGCCTTGGCCATGTCCGGGTTTACGGTAGAGGTGGCTAGTAATGGATTGGAAGCGATGAGCCTGCTGGCTCGTGCTACTAGTCAACGTCAACCCCCTTATGATCTGGTCTTCAGCGATTTGGGTATGCCGGAAATGAGCGGTTGGGAAGTAGCCCGCGAGTTTTATCGCCTCTGGCCCCAGATTCCGCTGGTATTAGTTACAGGTTGGGGCGACCAACTGGATGCCGACAAAATGGTCGAATATCATGTCTCTCATACTATTGCCAAACCCTTCAATATTAGCGAATTGGTTAGCCTAGCGGCTCGCTTCATTCCCCAAAACAACGGGTAACACAAGGTGTTAGATAATATCTCCTAAGCCGCATAGGGCTTATCTAGGTTAGCAAAGAAAGACGAGGAGCAAGGTTTATGGACGAAGAGTATGCAGTGGGCGTAGATTTAGGCGGTACAAAAATCCTCGCAGGCGTAATCGAATTAAATAGTGGCCGAGTAGTCGGGGTTGCCAAGAAAAAGACCGGTAGTGGGTCAAACAAAGAGGTGTTACCAAGACTCTTTGAGGCCATTGACAATGCAATTAGTAATGCCAACTTGAGCAACGTAGCCATACCCAAACACCTAGGCATTGGAATAGCAGGACAAGTGGACCGGACGCAAGGGTTATTGTTAGCCGCTCCTAACTTAGGGGTAACTGCTTCACTGCCAATTGTTAACCTGCTACAAGAACGCTATAAAATTCCGGTGGGGTTGGGCAACGATGTCGAGGTAGCAACCATTGGCGAACTAAACTTTGGAGCAGGCAAGGGTCAAGATAACTTCCTTTGTATCTTTGTAGGGACTGGTATCGGTGGCACAATCGTTAATAAGGGCGAAATTTACCGGGGTACTACGGGTACTGCCGGAGAGATTGGGCATATAACTATCAATGCCGATGGACGGCACTGTGGCTGTGGTGGACGCGGACATTTAGAAGCCTATGCCAGTCGTACCGCCATTACCCGTACCCTCTTGGGTGAATTGAGCCGGGGTCAGGCTTCTATTCTGCGCGAAATTCTGCCCCGTGAAGCACTGCCGGAGGCCGCTACGGCAACCAGTCTTGCCATCCGCTCCAAACAAATTGCCAAGGCGGTGGAAGCTAACGATGAACTAGTCTTGAGAGTCTTGGGTGAGGCAGCGCGGTATTTGGGATATGGTCTTTCCTCAGTCATCAATTTCTACAACCCTCGCCGCATTATTTTGGGAGGGGGGTTGATTGACGCAGTAAATCTATTCTTCGAGGCTACCGTTCGCCACGCCCGGCAAGAGGCACTTTCCGTACCAGCAGCCCACCTCGAAATCGTTAAAGCCGAACTTGGAGACTATTCTGGCATTGTAGGAGCGGCCCTCCTACCTCAGTTTAAAATCTAACCTGTAGGAGGGATTTCTAATCCCGATTTACAACTGTAGGAGGGATTTCTAATC
>JACAUC010000140.1 GCA_013390945.1 Candidatus Chloroheliaceae bacterium | reverse complement strand
TCATCTCAATAGGTAGGGGTTTATTGAATAAACCCGCAGTAGGGATGGCGTATGCAATACGCCCCTACGGAGAAATTGTATCATCTCAATAGGTAGGGGTTTATTGAATAAACCCGCAGTAGGGATGGCGTATGCAATACGCCCCTACGGAAATATTGAGAAGATGTGCAAGTAAAATAATTGAAATTAAAAACAGAATTAAAAACAGAATTGGAGTAGCAATGCAAAATATTACCTATGCGCCTATTGGCCTAATTCATTCACCTTTTAAAGAACCGGCCGGGATGCCGATTCAGTCTGTGGCGGCTAAGGGGGTAGCGGGATCAATTGAACTGGCCCCGGAGTATTGGGAGGGTTTGTTGGATCTGGAGGGGTTTTCGCACCTGATCTTGATCTATCACCTGCATTTGGTTCAGGGTTCTAGTCTGGTGGTGACACCGTTTTTGGATGACCAAGTACATGGTGTTTTTGCTACTCGCTCACCCAAACGTCCGAATCCGATTGGCTTTTCAATTGTGCGGTTGCTGAAAATTGAAGAGGGTACGTTGCACATAGAAGATGTAGATTTGGTGGATGGCACACCACTGCTGGATATTAAGCCTTATGTGCCGCTCTTCGATAACCGCGCGGAGGTTCGGATTGGCTGGTTTGCCAAAAAGATTGAGCAGGTCTATCAGGCTCAGGCGGATCAGCGTTTCCGTTAGCTAGGGTTAATTTAGTTCAAATCCAACTTGGCGTTGGTAGGATGAATTAAGATGGATGCTACAATCAGTGGAACCAAGGCGGCTATATTTGGCGAATATATTAGGAGCCGCCGCAAAGAGTTAAGCCTTACCCAAGAGACCCTCGCGAGCCGGGTTGGAATTTACCAGCCCTTTTTATCAAAGGTGGAGCTTGGGCAGACTATTCCTTCCTTAGATGTAGTGGCAAGTTTGGCAAAAGAATTGGCGTTGCCTAACTGCTATCTCTTTAGCTTGCTAGGTCGCTGCGAACAGCCTAGCTATCCGGTGCTTCTGGAAGTAGCCTCCGACGACGAGATTCAGATTCGGATCTCGGATACCAAAGGCAAGCGTATCACTGGCAAGGAACTGGAACTCATCAAGGTGATGATTCGGGCTATTTTGGAGAATCAGTAATCATGGATAATTTTAGCTCTTTCACCCCAAAGCTTAATTTGCGTTCGTCGTCACCTTCGTGGCGGTCTATGGGGCGGATGGCCTCGCCGGAGGCTTTTAGGTTGAGCGTGGAGCGACCGGGGGGCAGGGTAAATTCCAAGCTTTGGGGTAGGACGGCGGTAACTAAGGCTTTTTGCCCGATTAACTGCCCGTTTAGCCGAAACTCGATGGTGCGACTTTCGGGGTAGCTATAGAGGCTCAAGTCTAACCGGAAGCGGAGCGGCTCTTTGTTCGGGTTATAAAGGGCGAACTCACCTTCGCCTGCACTCCAGCGGTACAAGTCTTCCGGTGGACCTTCAAGTTTGTGCCAGCCTTTAGTGGCAGTACCAGCGGCGTTAACGAGGCCGCCTTGATAGGTGGGGACGAGGTAAAGCCCGGTGGGGCCGTCGGTGGCGAGGGGTTCTAAATTTTTCCCAAAAAGCTGGAGAAATAGATCTTTGATGCGGTTTTCTTCTTTGGGAGTCATCCAATCGTGGTGCAGAATGATATAGCGGACGTTATAGAGGTTGAGGAGGGGTAGCCCGGCGGTGGCTAGATCGTTGCTGCTAAATTCTTTATAGTCTGGGCTGATGCTTGTTTGTACCAGTTCGCGAACGCCGGGAGTGTAATCCATAAAATCGAAAGTGGGCTTACGGGCCAAATAGCCGCCCACGATAGGCTGATGGTGAAGGGTTTGTTCGTACATCGCAAGGGGCTGGATTTTTAGCAAAGGTATTTCCAGCACGGCTCCGGTAGGACTATTTTTCAGTTGGGATAGAAAATTGGGTGGTTTTAGCTCTACCAACGTGCGTGGGCCGGGATAAAACTCTAGCAAAACGAGACCGATAGTTAAGACCGCACAGGCGTGAGGCAGCAGCGTTGGATAAAGTTTGGTCTTTGAGGCGGAAAGTTTTAAGCGGATTTTTTTTAGCAGGTCATCCAGACCAAACCCGGCGGTTATACCCAAGCAGAGCATCGCGAAAGTGACAAAACGAAGGGGAACCCGGATAATCGAGCCGAAGGGTAGTTTTTGGAGCCAACTGGTCGGCAACCACTTAATCGGGGTATAGCTTTCTAGGCCCACTTTGAGTACCGGGCCAAGTGCCAAGATAATAAAGAAGAGGCCGAGTGCCACCCAAAAATTAGTACGTCGCCAATTGGTCAAGGCCGCAACGAGGGCTAGGGTTAGTGGGATAAAGCCCAAAAACCACTGAAAATCATAATTTGGTTCGGCTTGGGTAAACCAGAGGGCCGAATTTCCGGGCCAGAAGAAATGTAGAATATCGGCGGAGTTATAAAGTACGCTACTTTTGCCAACTACGGCATAAGTGGTGTTGGCCGCTTCTTTGAAAGTTGGGTAAAAGAGCGGTGCAATAAAGAGAGCGCAGAGCAAAGCTACTCCCGCCAACCGGAAAGAGAGTGGTGCTAGTCGCGCCCGCGAAAGGCGGAGAGCCTTTAGCATAAACCAGAGGGCCGCGAAGACTGAAACTAGGACGAGATTTAGGGCGTAATACCAGGTGGTTAGCGCGGTAAGGAAAAAACAAAGGGCTGCCCCGATGCTATTGAGCCAGAAGGTTCCACGAAAAGTTTGTCCCTCTAGGGCTTTAAGGAAAAAGAGCAGGTAGAGCGGTAGCCATAGGGCTGAAATTTGCTCAAGTTGACCCTGATCGAGTTGGGAGGAGATAATTGGGCTATAGGCAAAAATTGCCCCGGCTAAGAGGGCGGCGGGTTGCGAGAGTTTCAGATAGCGGCCCAACAAATAGGCGCAAAAGGCACTGAGGGTAAGCATAAGGATAACCAAGAGGTTGAAGGCTGTTACCAACCCGAAAAGATTTTGAAGAGGATAGGAGATAATTCCGGCTAGGGGGTTGAGAGCGTGGAGGTAGAGCGTTGGGCTATCGGGATAGTAGAGGAGCGTGGTATGGAAGGGGTTGGAGTGCAAGTCAAAGAGGGCGTGAGGAACCCACCAGATATTCCACAAGTTTTGCCAAGCATCCCCGCTTTGGACTCGAATGACTGTTTCGCTGAGATGGAGCGGCAACGGCCAAGTAAAGAGCAGGGTTAGCCCTACGTAGAGCGCGAGTGACCAACTATAACGCAGGGCCAATTGACCCGGCCTTTCTCTACACGCGACTTCGTCAGGCGGCAGTTTAGAACTGGAGGTGATTGCCATGGCGACTAGTTACCCTTATTTCGCTACTTCGCCAAATTTGCGGTTTTCCGCATAGTTCGGCTGAAAAGTGCTAGAAGTAACACGCCGCCGTAGCAGAGGGCACCTAGGGCGAGGGCAAAGCTGAAGCCATTGTAGATCGCAATGATAACCGCGAGGACGGAGGCCACCACCGAAAGAGCCCCATTGATACCCCACACCCAAGGAACCATCCAGCCACGCTCTTCGCTCATAAGTTTGATACCGAGCGGGAAGGGCATCCCCATCAGCAAACCGAGCGGGGCAAGCAAGCCGACGGTGATAATTGCTTTGGCGAGAATGGGCAAGCTGACCAAGGCTCCCAAAATTAGCGGAAGGGCTACAATATAGATCGGTATTAAGAGACTCAAACCAAGACCCACCATGATTACCCGCGACCGGATATTGGTGGGTTTCACCCGCCCGGTCAGGAAACTACCCAAGCTACTGAAGAGCAGGATCGAGAAGAGGGTGATGGCGAGCGAATAGACCGGATGACCTAAGAAGAGGCTGAAACGCTGCATCAAGGGTATCTCCACCATTAGGAAGCCGAGGCCCAGCAGAGAGAAGTAACCGAGAAAGGGTAGGCTACTCTTTATATCTTTTTTGGTAGTGCTTGTCTTAGTTTTGCGTCGTAGGGCGAACAAGGGGGCAAAGATGAAGATAGCCGCCAAGGTGGTAACAATAATGAGTAAGGCTCCTAGCACCGAAAGTGGCCCTTTGCTGTGGACTTTGTCGGCTTCGGGTGGCAACGTGATACCTAGCATCGCCCGGATCGAGTCTCCAAACCGCAGCGTATGGAAGAAGAAGGGCCGATTATCGGTGGGTGGTGAAATATCGAGCGGGTAGTTTTTGACAAAGGCAGCGTAATCGGCATTTTTCATCAATTGCTGAATGGGTTGGGCTCGCTCCACTACTCCTACCGGGCCACGCACATCTACCCCCGGTGCGTAAAGCAGGCTAAAGCCATACTGATCGGTACGTTTTTCGAGGGCCGCTATTTCTTCGCGAGTAAAGGCAGCACCCTTCTTGAGCAGCATCGTAGCAATGCCATCGCTGAACATTACCACAATATTTTGCCGGGGATCAATTACGCCCTGTTCTTTCCAACTTTCCATACTGAGGGTTAGCAGGCGCATAGTTTCATCGGGGCGGTCACTTAGGTAGAAGCGCGACATAGTGACGATACCGCCTTCATTGAGGCGATCCCAGTAGATTTTGAAAGCTTCTTTAGTATAAAGGCTGTTTTCAGTCAGGACAAAGGCTCCGGCACTGGTAGCGGCCCAACTATCAATCAGCGAAGCTTGAATAATATCGAATTTGTCGCCGCTTTGGGTTAGATAAGTACGCCCCTCGTCCAAGACAACCTTGACGCGCGGGTCATCGTAAAAATGGCCGGTGAAATCGCCGTATTGTCCTTTGACCGCGTTGATAATCTCCGGGTTAATTTCGACTCCCACAATCTCTTTTTGGTTAAAGAGTAGTCCGGCTAGAATATCTTTGCCGCCTCCCATACCGATGACCAATTGCCGGGCATTTTGCTTGATGGTGTGTACAACGGTGCTGACATCCCAGCGGAGGTATCTCAAGTCGTTAAAATTGCCGCTAAACTTGATAATAGGTGTTCCGGCTTGTGCGTCAATGTTCATCAGATAAAAAGGCGGAAGCTCCTCGTTATAGGCTTTGCTCAAGCCCCAAACTGGTAGGGTATCTTTGGGCGGGTCAATTACCACAATGCGGGAGAAGGTGTTCCAGCGTTCGTAATATTTCTTGGGCTCGTACTCGCCTTTGGCATAACTGACATTAATGGCGTTGCTCACCAGATTGAAGATCAGTAGCCCGACAAAGAAGAGGCTACCGACGGCAGTCAACCCTTTGACCGCGCGTTTAGCGGTGGCAAAGCTCATTATTAAGGAAGCTAGACTACCCAAGACTGCTACAAATAAGACCGCACTTGGCCCTCCGAAAATATTTAAGACCGGGATAGTAAGCAAGCAGCCTAAACTGGCTCCAATTAGGTCAAAGAAGTAGATGCGACTGACCTGTTTGGGGAAGTGGCTGAGTGGGAGCGAGATACACAAACCTCCAAAAAAGAAGGGTAGGGCAAGGGCGAGGTAAATCACGGCGGTCTTGAGTAGTTCGCCCCAACTTGTGCCGGGGGCAAAAGGGATAGTCAGGTAAACAATTAGGGCGGCACAACTGGTTAGCCCAAAGAGTAGGGCGGCGATAGGAGATTGGGTGGTAAAACGTGCCAGACTAAACCAGCGTGGCAAAATGTAGACCCAGACCCCGCTAACGGCGGTTCCTAGCAGTGCCAGCGAAACGGCCATAAAAGCGAAGTGGTAATAGATGGTTACGGAGAAGATGCGGGTTAGCACCAGTTCCAGCATTAGCAAGGCCATTGCGATCAGGAGAACGCCGAATAGAGAGGTTAAGCTGATCCGTTCTGGGTGAGGCACTTTGGTTTGGTTGGTTCCGGTAACTTCTGGGGTGGTGTGAGTGTTGGGGCCGATAGTGGGTTCGGGGTCTTTGAGCATGGATTCTCCGTCCTTTTAGCAATAGTTTCAAAAAGAGCATCTTATCTGATTGGTTGGATTCTACCTGATTGTTTCTTATTCTGTCAAACCCACCTCAAAGCCTGAAAGCGGGATTAGAAATCCCTCCTACAAGAGCTTATTTGGTTTGAAAGGTATTGGGATTACTCTAGCTTGACAAGGATAGACCAGATACATACAATAGAGCATGGGTGGTAAAGGTTTTAAATTTACCCGCTAGAATTTCCGTGAAAACGGTTAAGGGTTGAGGATTTTTGCAACTCAGCTACCGTCTGGTTCGTTATAATTCTAATAGGTTATGGGCATCTAATCGAGAGTTTACCTACTGTCCATACCCTCCTAAGTAGACCTACATGTTAAGTTAGGTGTGAAGTCAGAGGCTACCAATTTCACATTAGATAGGTGTGGAGTTGTACTAAGTAAGGGCCGTAGCGTTAAGCTACTTTAATAGTAGCATGAAGTATATTCGACCAAGTAAGGGCCGGAGTTGGATCAAACCTAGGCTGAAGAGGCAACCTCTGCTAGAAAAGCCAGCATATAGGGTTAGGTTGGGAAGTACACTCCGAGCTAGACAAAGGGCTTAGGTTAAATGGAAAAAAGATTTGGCAAATTCCTCAGATTGGGTGGTACTGCGTTTTTTGCAACCATTCTATGTTTGAGCGGGGTCTTATCTCTCTTTGATCCCATTGGTTTTTTTACCCCGACCGAGACAAAAGCGGCGGCTGGTCAGACTGCTCTAGCTCATCAAGCTTTAACTTTCCGAAAAAGTGACAAGGCTTTCCTTGCAACGGGTGAAAATCTTGGTGCTGGTGGCACTTTTGTTCAAAATCAGAACAGCCCGGCTCAATGTGTAAGTGCAGGCCAAACAATTCAGTATTTAATTCCAGCTAGTGGTCAAAAGGAACGTATTACGACTGATGGCAATGGTAATATTTATGTGGTGTGGCATCAAGGCTATGGTGGTATTGCGATTGTACTCTTCTTTGCCCGGATTAGTGCTGATTGTACCGTCTCAACCGGGGCTGTACCGCTTGGTTACTTACTGTCGTCAAAATTTCCTTCACACCCTAATACAGGTAATCCTGATATAGCTTATTCTCCTTTTGATAAACGTCTTTATATGAGTGTGGAAGTATTTCCTAAGACCCTTTGGTACTTTTCTGCCCCTACGGTAGACGGTGCGGGTAACCCGATTACAACTGGCTGGGATACGGCTGCAAACTGGGATCGTGGAGCGTACCTAGCAGCGGGTAGCGTAGTTGAACTAGTAACGCGCATTGCTGCGGATCAATATGGTCGGGTTCATATAATTTTCACTAGAGGTGATTGGCCTACGCTCCAAGTAGTGGATTTAACTGGTGGGATTAATGGTACTTGGAGTTCCTACGGTGGCGCGGGTTTGGATATTAGCCAGCTAGGAGCAGCAGGATCAACTAATTTTGTGCGTACCCACACTGTCTCCGTCACCAAGGATGGTACGGCTTATGCGGTTTGGAATCGCTCTAGGGCAGCAGATGCTATCTCGATTGCCCGTTTTGATCCAAATACTAACGCTTGGACAAAATTAGGTGATAATATTATCGGTACCTCTTATCTTGATTTTAATAGTATTTGGACGGTAGGCGGGGTAGCGGGGCTAAATGGCAATGTCTACATTGCGATTGGTACTAATAATAACCTTAACTATGGTTGTTCCAGTGTTTATGAATCCACAAACAGGGGGGCCAATTTTTCTCGTATTTACCAGAAGTGCTATTCTTCTGCTAATGCGACTTTTAATGTCTCAGAAGTTAGCATTGCCCAAGGCGATAATCGGGTAGGTGTTTTCTCCACAGATTCCGACCGCAATAGTGACTTCTATGAGATTGCTGGTAAAGGCGGCACCGACTATGTTAAGCTCGTAACTACGGTCAATCCGATTGTTCCAGCCAATGTCACCCTTGCTACGGGTCAAAACCCGTATCCGCTCCAAATTTCATGGAGTAAGTTGGCTGGTGGTAATGGTACGCCGGTCTCCTACTATATCAATTACTATAATAGTGCCAATCCTGGCGCAGGTTGGCAACCAATTAATCAGATTAGCTCAATTACTTACCCGACTGCTGCGCTCTCAGGTAGTGTGAATCTCCCGATGGTAACCACCTATCCAAGTACCTTCTCTTTCATTAGTTGGGCTTCCGATAGCGACCCTAGTGACAATGAGGTGGCGCATACCGCCGCAGATACTTCGATAACTTTGACCTACCCGCCGATTTCAACCAGTATGACGGCACTCTCGCCTATTATCACGACGACGACCGTTACCCTGAATTGGAACGGTACAGGTGGTATGACGAGTCTCCTTAACTATACGCTTAAATATCAGGATGGTAATAGTGGTGCTTGGACTCCTTGTGCTACTACTACGCTTAAAACGCTTACTTTTCCCACTGGTTGTAGTCCTAGTTTCCAGATGGTCACGGGCCACCGCTACAACTTCCTAGTGTCGGCTTCGGATGGTAATGCAGCGGTCACTTATAATCCTCCGGCGGCTCAGACCACCACCCACGTTATCGTACCGCTTGCCAGTTCGATGGTCGCATTTGCTCCGATGACTGCTCCTCCTGTTAATAATCTACTGACCGTTAGCTGGATTGGTAGTGGTGGGGATGTGAACGCTACTCCAATTTACCCAGGTCAATCTGCTAGTATACTTTATACGGTGGACTATTGGGATATAACTAATCCTGCTGGCAGTTGGAATAGTCTGGTTGCCAGTCTTCCGGCTACCAGTGCTAACCTTACGGTTGTACCCGGCCATACCTATCAGTTCCGGCTAAAGGCCACTGATGGTATCACCACGATACCGTTTGTGCTACCTTACAATACTATTACCACGATCCTTACAGGTGTAGGTGTAGGTACAGTCTACAACGGTTGTTATGCAGTTCGGATCAACCCGGATAGGACTGTAGCAGATTATACTAATGGGGTTGCGTTTCAACTGACCAATGATCCGGC
The DNA here is from genome assembly GCA_013390945.1 of Candidatus Chloroheliaceae bacterium. Lineage (GTDB taxonomy): Bacteria > Chloroflexota > Chloroflexia > Chloroheliales > Chloroheliaceae > L227-5C. The sequence continues at coordinate 5,838 of JACAUC010000140.1, read as the reverse complement.
TTATGCTATTACAACCAAGATTAAATCCTTTAGTTTTGTTGCCAATGATCCGCTCTTGGCGAATGGTAGTGGGGTACTTTGGAATTTGGCGGATACCACCTACGGTGGGCCAGGTGCTGTTACTGGTGCGGGTGGCCCAAGGTCGGTCTGGATTCGCTACACCAGTATACCAACTACAAATTGGGCTCCAGTTACCAATGCGCTAGACGGTAGTACTCTCTTTAATCTTAATACTTGTCCTAATCCGCTCTTAACTAGTTATACTCCGCTCGGTGAGGCGAGTAGTACTACTAACCATGAACTTCTTTCGTTCTATAATCCCGGCCCGAAGGATGTTGGTCTTCTGCTGAGTTACTTTACTTACGCGGCAGGTAGCTCTACCCCAAATCCTAATGCTACCCAAAAAGGCTTTATGGTAAGGGCTAACGGTCACTTGACGGTGGATCCTTCCACCTTTGAGCCGAATGTGCATAGTATTTTCGTGCAGTCGGACGGACCGATTTATGCCGAGCAGTCCACTTATACCAGCACTGGCCTCGATGCGCTTTCATTTAAAACGCTTCCTGCTAGTAACCCGATTACTAGCACCGATAAGGTTTGGTTCTTCCCTGACTCCTTCTTGAATGTGGGTCGGACGGTGAGCTATGATGTCTTTAATCCTACGGTTAATTCGGTCAATGTGACACTGACGCTGGTGGGTGCGACGGGCAATACCCTCGGTACTCCTACCTTAGTTGCAGTACCTAGCCAAGGGCGTAAAACGCTTGTCTTGCCTACCCCTCCGACGGGAGTTACTCAAGTGGGGGCAAGGATTGATGCGAGTGATGGTGTGGTTGCTACCCAAACGCTTTCGAAGGCGAGTGGCAGTGGCTATTCGACTTCATTAGGGCAGGCTTCGGCACTTGCCAAGCTGAACTGGACTTTCCCGTTGATTACGGCGACTAATGCGACAGGTGGATTTACGGGTACGCTGGCACTTTGGAATCAAGTGGCGAGCGATGCCGTAGTCACCTTTACCTTCTATGCGCCCAATGGTGGCCCTTCCCTACAGGTTCGGCGACTGTTAGGGGCTAGTCGGATTTCGATCTATTCGATAGATAATTTATTACACTCGAATCCGGGCTTTGATATTACCGAATGGCAGCGGGGTATGCTTAGCATCGAGAGTACTACAAATATCTTCGCCCACGTGGTAGAGTCCAGCACCAGTTCCTTAGCCTCAATGCGGGGGATAGTACCGGCTAGTAAGTGGTATATTCCAGATAGCCCGGTCGGTCTGCTTACAGGCTACTTTACTGGGGTGACGGAAAAGATTTATGTGGCTAATTTTGGTAGTACCGCGGTGACGGTAACGATTGGGGTCTATGATGATCAGGGCAATCAACTTTGTACGACCAATTGTACTCAGGTTCTGCCCGCTCACCAGCGGCTAGATGTTACGCCTGCTAGTTTGGGTTTAGGGTCAATTACTAATAAGCGACTCTCCTTCGACATTCAAGCGACAGGTAACATCGCGGTCAGCCATTCACAGAGCTATGGTACAAACTATGGTGGTGATTTCAGGCTGGTGGAGGCTCAATCTGGCCCGTAAACTAGTTAAGCTTTAGCCTAAAAAAAGCGTGAACCCCGCTAAAAAAGCGGGGGATTCACGCTTTTTTTTATCAAAAAGGTCAGAGCCGCTACATTTGGTTAGACGGTTAGGGTTTGATCTGTTAAAATAGAAAATAATAGTAAAAGAGCAGTGTTAGTGACTAGGGTTGGTAAACCTTGAGGAGAAGTTAAAGTGAAGGATATAGCACAAAAACATTTATTAGTGGTAGATGACGAAAAGGAGAACCGCGACTTACTGGTGGCTATCTTTGCGGAAGAGGGCGGTTATAAAATTACTGAGGCTAAGAATGGAACCGAGGCACTAGCACAGGTTACGCGGTTGAAGGATGAATTGGATGTGGTGTTAATGGATGTGAAAATGCCAGATACCGATGGTATTAGTGTGCTAAAAGAGCTTCAGGATAATAAAATTAATGTGCCTATTATTCTTATGACCGCTTTCAGTACTAGTAATTTGGCAATTAAAGCGATGCAAATGGGGGCTGCCGATTATATTACCAAACCCTTTGATATTGATGATTTGAAATTAAAGGTGGAACGGCTATTTGAGCGTAAACGACTAGAGGCGGAGGTTGCCGAACTCCGCACTCGCTTCACGGGTTTTGAGCCGGGTGAAAAGATTATCGGCAATAGTCCTAAAATGCACGAAATTTATAAGCTAATTGGGCAAGTCTCTAGTAGCGATGCTACGGTACTTATAACGGGTGAGACTGGTACGGGCAAAGAATTAATTGCGGATATAATTCATTCCAGTTCCAAATATTCGCATGGGCCACTAATTAAAGTCAATTGTGCGGCACTACCCGAAACCTTGTTAGAAAGCGAGCTTTTCGGTCATGAAGCGGGGGCTTTTACGGGCGCAGTAAAACAACGCAAGGGCCGTTTTGAGATGGCTCACAAGGGTACGATTTTCTTAGATGAAGTAGGCGAGATGTCTAAGGCCACCCAGAAGAAACTTTTGCGGGTCTTGCAAGAGCGTGAATTTGAGCGCGTAGGTGGCTCTTTACCTGTAAAGGTAGATGTTAGGGTCATTTCGGCGACTAATCGTAATCTCCAAAGAGAAGTGGATGATGAAGAGTTTCGGAGTGATCTCTACTTTCGTCTCAATGTAATCTCAATTCATATGCCGACTCTGCTGGAGCGCAAGGAAGATATTCCGCTCTTGGTGGAATATTTCCTAGATAAGCATCGTTATAGCCAAAGTAGTCCGCCTGCCCGTATCAGCAAAGAGGCGATGGAAGTGTTAATGCGCTACAATTGGCCGGGTAATGTGCGTGAATTGAAACACGCGATTGAACGGGCGGTGATTTATTCGCGTGGTGGAGTGATTACTACTCAAAACCTGATGCTCTCACCTCGAAGTGCTGCTTCTACTACTTTCTATGTAGACAAATTGGTGCAGGCTAAAACGCCACTCGAACAGGTTGTACATGACTTGGAACGGGCGATGATTGTCGAAGCGTTGCGCCATGCGGATAATGATGAGGGTATAGCGGCAGAGACGCTGGGCCTGAGTGTTAAGTTGCTAAAGGAGAAGATAGGAAACTACCAACTGGAGTAGGTGCAGCCCTTATCATCTCAATAAGTAGGGGTTTATTGAATAAACCCGCCTTAATTTGGGCGTATTCAATACGCCCCTACCCCGAAATTTTGAAATGATAATGCAACTTGGGCGTATTCAATACGCCCCTACCCCGAAATTTTGAAATGATAATGTAACTTGGGCGTATTCAATACGCCCCTACCCCGAAATTTTGAAATGATAATGCAACCTAGTGTTAAGCTTTTCGTTTATTTCAGTAGTAATGTTAAACCAAGCATAAATAGAAAGAGAAGTTATGAGCAAAATTCTAGTGGTGGACGATGAGCCGTTAATTGTAGAAATGATTGAGGATAACCTGAAATCCGAAGACTATACTGTAACTAAAGCTTATAGTGGTGAGGAAGCGTTGAGTTTGGTAGAAAGCGATCCGCCGGACTTGATCTTGTTGGACTTGATGTTGCCTGGGATGGATGGCTACGAGGTTTGTCGGCAATTGCAGCGCGACGCTCGCTTCAACCATATCCCGATCATTATGCTAACGGCTAAAAGTGCGGTTACCGACCGCGTAACCGGCTATGAGCGCGGCGCGGATGATTATATTACTAAGCCTTTTGAGGCGGATGAGCTTTTAATTCGGGTACGCGCCCAAATTCGCTATCGCTACCATGAAGACCGTTCGGCATTGACAGGCTTGCCCGGTAATGAGGCCGTGAAGGTGGCAATTGAGGAGCGTACCAGCAGCCCGGATGAAGAGTGGTCCATTATCTATGTGGATATTGAACACTTTACCGCCTACAATGAAGCCTATAGTTTTACGGATGGGGACGAATTGATTAGGCAGGCTGGCACGTGCCTAAAGCAAGCCGTTCATGAGCAGGGTCAACCCGAAGATTTTGTGGGTCATATCGGCGGCGATGATTTTGTGATTTTGACTACTCCCGATTATAGCCAGCAAATTACTGACCGCGCTACGGCTCTCTTTAATGTGGTTGCCCCCGAACTTTTTAACGCGGCTGACCGGGCAAGGGGCTATTTCTCTTTTCTTAACCATGCGGGTGAGCAGGTGGAAGTACCTTTGACGGAACTCTCTTTTGATGTGGTAGATAATTTGCCGGATGAAGAGATCGAATAATAAAAAAAGGCCGTTGTTGCGGTTAAAAATCCTTGACTCTAAGGCTCTTTTTGAGTACAATAGAGATAATTCATTAGAACAAATCTTCCGAAAATGAATTAATTGGCTAACCCAGCCTTATTCTGACCCCTTTTTGGCACCCAACCATCGGAAAGAGGCAGAGGGAATGAGTTTAAGAATGGCAAAAGGATCAAATACTCGTGGCGGCAGCAATGGCACCGAGAAAGAAGAGAAGTCGTTTTCAGATATGAAGGGTGGCAAAGAGAAGGATAAGGATAAAGACGGCGGTAGCGACCGCGACCGCGACCGCGAAAAGGCCATTGAGGCGGCAATGTCCCAAATTGAGCGAGCTTTCGGCAAAGGCGCGATCATGAAAATGGGGGATGCCAGTGCCAGAATGCAGGTGGAAGCAATCCCAACGGGCGCAATTTCGCTGGATCTTGCTCTGGGCGTGGGCGGTGTGCCACGAGGCCGTGTCATTGAAATTTATGGCCCGGAATCTTCGGGTAAGACGACCCTAGCGCAGCACATTATCGCGGAAGCTCAAAAGATGGGCGGGATGGCCGCTTATATTGACGTAGAACACGCCATAGACCCGGCTTATGCGGAACGTTGCGGCGTAGACCTGAATAATCTCTTGATCTCTCAACCAGATACGGGCGAGCAAGCTCTTGAAATTGCGGAAACGCTGATCCGCAGCGGGGCGATTGATGTGATTGTGGTGGATAGCGTGGCGGCACTGGTACCACGGGCCGAAATTGAAGGCGATATGGGCGATTCTCATATGGGCTTACAGGCCCGTTTGATGAGCCAAGCCCTCCGCAAGTTGGCCGGAGCCATTAGCAAGAGTCGCACGGTTCTGATCTTTATCAATCAACTCCGTATGAAAATCGGGGTAATGTTTGGCAATCCAGAGACTACTCCGGGCGGAAACGCTCTAAAGTTTTATGCCTCGGTTCGTATGGATATTCGCAAGGTAGAAGCCATCAAGAGCGGACAGGAGGAGGTGGGCAACCATGTGCGGGTCAAGGTTATCAAGAACAAAGTTGCACCACCTTTCCGCAAAGCCGAGTTTGATATTATGTTCGGTACTGGTATTAGTAAAGAGGGCGATTTGCTAGATGTGGGTGTCCAGATGAGCATTGTACGCAAAAGTGGAGCCTTCTTCTACTTAAACGATCAACGCCTTGGGCAAGGGCGTGAAAATGCTAAGGAATTTTTGCGGGCCAATCCAGAGTTAGCCGAAGAAATTGAGGCGGCTATCCGCGCCCAAAATAACCTGAGCAAAGCCCTTCCTGCGGGTAATGGTGTACCAGTTGCCATTATTGAGCCAGAACCGGACGAGATAGAAGACGAGCCAGGTTTGGACGAGGATTTTTAAACGGAATCGGTGCCAAAGAGGGCGTATGCAATACGCCCCTACGGAATAGGTAGTGGTTTATGGCATAAACCCGCTCCAGAAAGCCAAAGAGGGCGTATGCAATACGCCCCTACGGGATAGGTAGTGGTTTATGGCATAAACCCGCTCCAGAAAGCCAAAGAGGGCGTATGC
>JACAUC010000014.1 GCA_013390945.1 Candidatus Chloroheliaceae bacterium | reverse complement strand
TAGCCCCGGCTTCATTGCTTAGGCTACTTTTCTCTTGTAGCCCCGGCTTCATTGCTTAGGCTACTTTTCTCTTGTAGCCCCGGCTTCATTGCCTGAGCTACGTTGTGTTTTATTTAGTCTGGTTATCTATCATGTAAAGCATAATCCGTGCCAAAAAAAGAGGATTACTTAGACCATCGCCTCTTGCACCCGGTTATAAAGTTCGGTCAAGTTCTGGAGTGTGGTACTAACCGTTGGGTCACTGTTGGCTTGAACCTGAATTTTGGTGCTTAACTCAATGTATTCCGCTTCCCAAGTTTTGGTAAGAGCGATTACACGTTGTAGGTCGGCCTGATACCGCCTTTTGGTAAGTGAATCGTTGTCCGCCAGCATTATGGCATTGCTAAGTTCCGTAGCTAAATTGAAGCAATCTTCAAGGTTCTTTTCCAAGTTGGTAATTCTCGTTTGCAAAAAGCCCAGTATTGCCATTATAAAAACCCCCAAATTTTTAAGAAAGTAGCCCACCTTTATATTAAAGCTAGGAGCAACTTATTTGTCAACCCCAACTTTTAGCCAACTAAAAAGAGCTATTGATTACACACATCTTTTTTTGACCTCAAACACCCTTGATAGCTAGAACAGATTTTGAGAAGTGTCTATTCACCAAAAAAAGGCATCATCTCAATAAGTAGGGGTTTATTGAACAACCAGTTGACCCAGTTTGCATAAACCCGCAGCAGGCTGGCCTCACTTTGGGCGTATGCAATATACCTCTACCACGATTTTTTGAGATGATGCAAAAAAAAGCTATTGACAAACTTCGCTAAATGGGTATAACTATAGATATAACTTACAAGATTTAATGGCTACTCTCAGCTAGTAGCTAACATTTCTTTAGAGTAGTGTCAAGAGCGGATAGCTGTAGGGTACGCTTTTAATAAGACCAAGGTTTTCATTACAAACTAGTAGCAGAGGGGAAAAGTTAAGCTATGGATAAAGCGATTAGCCAAGGAGTAGATAACTCTCCGAAACGCTATCTGGAGCGATATTTAGAGGCATTACAATGGTGGGAACAAAAACTGATTAGAACAAACGATCCTAACGAGAGGTTTCTTCTTAATAAGAAGATTTATATGAATTACCAAAAAATAAAAACTTGTTGTTCAGAGCTAGAATTACCGGACAAGTTAAATTTATACCAGCTTAGGAAAGGGCATCTGGAAGAGTTGCTTAGCGAATTGGAAAATGAAAAATCAGCTAGGGAACCAAAAAATAAAAAATCCTCCTCTTTAGAAGAGAGGTTACGAGGTAATTTCCTGAAGAAACAGGAGCTAATCACACTACTGCTGTCGTGTCCGAGTATTGTAAACCGTGCCAGTCGTGATAACCTGCTTAGAGAAGTACATAACGGGAGGCTTATAGCAAAAATTGCTCGAAATGATACTGATACAATTGATTTGGCGAATATCGTTAACACTCTGCTGGAATATTCTGGTGCTTTAGAAGAGCTTATATCTTTTGTGAGGCAGGTGGATTCCGGCACTAAAGCATTGCAAGCCTTAGAAACCTTTCAGCGTGTGCTATTGGTGGATTCTTTTCCTTCCGATTCCCTAAAGCAAATAAAAGAATATGAAAGCCAATTAGATAAAAAAGAAATTTTATTATCTAATATATATTCATCTAAGAAAACCAAAAATCTGTTACCTCTAGGAATAATTGATGAATATCTCAATGAGTTCAAAAGCCAATTACGCCAGATCGAGGAAAAGATTTTAGAAGTTGAAAAAGAACAAAAGCGTCAGTTACCAGTGGGTGCTAGGGCTGTGCCGAAGTGTCAAGTAAAATCCGAACCGCTTCTCACTATAAAGCAGGAACGGTTAAAATACCAACGCCAACTACATTTTGCTCGTTTAGCCCTAGATGCGTGTATCGAATTTCGCAAAAATTGCGATGTTCACTTACCAAACCACCTCCAACCTTTTGTAAACGATCAGGATGCGGAAATAAAGCGGTTGAAAGAGTGTATCGGCAAAGTCAATGAAAATGACGAAGGAGAAGAGTTTGCTCTCACTCGCACAAACTTAGAAAAGACTTTGTCTAAAGTTCAGACTCTAAAACTAGAAAAATGGTGTCATAATTACTTAGGTGTTGATTGGTCTTACCTCAATGACAAGAATAAAGTGCAGGATTTGATAGATTATTGTGAAAAAAAAGCCAAAATTTGGTCTTTAGTTGAACAACTACTCGAATACAGGCACTATCGGTGGGAAGATCTCTTTAAGAGAGTTACCAATTAGGTTAAGGGCATAGCAAAATGACCGAGCTTTTTACAAATCTTGATCCAGACGATGATATAACTATAGCATTAGCTGAAAAATATAGCTACAGTTACAATTATGTTCAACTTAATGATGAATTGCCCTATATGCTGAAGTCTGCCCGAAACCTAGCCGAAGAAGCGGGAGCATTGTCTGCTACTAAATCCCAGCATGAAATTTTAGACGAGCCCGCCGAAATGCTAAATCAGTTGGTGGCGGCTCTCTATCGTTATTTGTTAAATACAGGACGTTCGCAAAATTTGCGCGAGATGTCCCAATGGGCTTATCAGGCCGCTCTTTATGGACAATATCCCGGTCATTACAAGGATGCGGCTAACCGGGCGGTTGAAATGGCACACTTGACTTTTTTCTATCCTAGAAATTGGGATACAATGACACGTGAGTTAAAGCGATGGCTTACCCTTGCCGAGAAAGCTAACGACCAGAACAAAGACCCAAAGAGCCGCAAGAAAGTAGAAGCAAATATTTTGCTAGGATACGGACTATATGCTTGGGATAACTCTGACCGGGATGAGACTGGGTATCATCTTGCATTGGACTATGTTACTCGCGCTTTTCAAGCTTATAAGGATCAGGATGATCTTGACGGTCAGGTTTACGCTTTGCTGGAACGTGGTAGACTCAGAGACCTTTATTTTCCTAAGCGTCACAATTCTGAAGCGCAAGAAGATTACTTATCTGCTTTAAAACTAATTGAAGGCTTAGGTTCTTACTATTATCAGTGTGAATGTTATCTACGCTTAGGTTGGTCGCTTATCGTTATAGAAGAGACCGAATCCGCCGAAAAAAGGTTTGAAGAGGCTCGCGAACTTGCTTCGAGATTAAACTTTAAATATCAGGAAGCCGAGGCTTTTCGTGGATTGGCTCGCAACAGCCGTAGGAACAAAAAGGATATAAATCAGGCACTGAAATATGCTGAAGAAGCCCTCAAAATTGAGCGAATACTAAAGAGTCGCAACCATAAAATGACGTTAAAATTGATTTCATTACTCCAAAAGCAAGATAGAGATAGTGTTTCCCAAGTATAAGTCTCCCCAACTTTTTCGATGCTAAGAAGCAATAGCCCAATGTGTAACCAGTAAATTTTGTTGTTTGGCCTAAGTCTTATTTGTTGTCCCTTCTAACTAGACAACGATGCTTACCACTTTTATTATATCAGTTTTATATAAAAATCTGTCTTTTAAGATACTTGTTTTATATAGTCATCTAGCGTATAATATATGCGTAGTTAGTATTACCAATTTAGCGCATCACTTACTAACCATTTTGGTACAAAATTCGATACCATTAACTGGTACAATCGTTTATCTATAAGGGGCAATAAAATGGAAACCAAGCCAGAGCCAAAGCCAGAGCCAAAGCCAGAGCCAAAGCCAGAGCCAAAGCCGAAACCAAAGCCAAAGCCGAAACCAAAGCCAAGGACTATAGAAGAGACCCTCCTTGATGAACTTGATGACTCTGATGTGAAGGGAGTCCTTAAAGAAGTAACCTCTCCTTTAATGAAAGGTAAAGGTACGCTTCCAGAATCTAAGGACGGTAAGTAATGAGACTCGCAACCATAAATAGAGCGATAGGAAACCCTGATATGAGCAAGCCCTATGGGGGATTACCACAGGATGAGCTACTCCAAGAGGCTCACACGTGGCTCGCTGTAGCGGAAAAATACAGCAGCAGAGGTGATTTTGGTCGTTTGGAAGAGGAATTGCCAAATTTGTTAGCACTCGTTCGCGAATTGGCTGAAGAGTCAAACGCCAATATCGCTAACCCTGAAAACCCAAGTCAAGTAACTATTATAGAGGAACCGGGTGTTATACTCAACGATTTGGCGAAGGTGTTGTATACCTTCCTGCTCGAAACAGGCAGATCTCGCCCACTGCTCAAGTTATTTGAATGGGCTTATGCTGCCTGTGTTGGTCTTGGTTTGTGGGAAGATGCCGCTTTTCACGCTAACGAATTGGCTCGTCTGCACTATAAACGCCATCACCTGACGGAGACCAACTTATGGCTGGAACGAGCCCGTAAAGTTATTCGTAAGGCTAAAAATAAAGCTAGGGCGGCGGATATTAATTTTTTACAAGGGCAATTGGCATCCAGCGAAGACAATTATAAAAAGGCGCAGAGTTATTTTAAGCAAGCCGAAACCTTGTTTCGGAAACAGAAGCGGTTAGAGAACGTGATTCTGTGCCTCTTGGAATTGGCACTCTTGAAAAAAGAAGAGAAGCAGCCTGTGGAGGCGCTCCAAGCTTTTGAACAGGTTTATCTTCAAGCGGAAAAATTTGGTTTGAAACAGTATGTAGCGGAAAGTTGTTACCACCTAGGCGGCTTGAACTTCCAAAAGAAAGATTACCTTACGGCCCTTGAATGGCTAAAACGGGGTTTGAAGAGTTTCAGCCAGTTTGAGGACAAAGCCCTTGAAGAAAAAACTCGGCGGTTGTTGGTTCGTATCCAACAGAAAATTGACCACCCCGCGTAAAAAAGAGCGGCTTTGTTAACAAAATATTTTACCATCTTGAAGCTTAACTTTAAGTCTAACGAAAAGCCGGACGAGGACGTTGCCGTTCCAAATTCCAAGCGGGATTAGCATATTTTTCTTGGAGTAATTGGGCGGTTAACGCTTCTTCGGCAGGACGAACCGAATCCTCGACCAACGCTACTTGAAAATGAGCGGCAAAGGCAGCGGCAAAGGCACTCTCGGCTTCTTCAAAGGAGACCGAGCGGTGACGGGCCTCTTCTATCGAGGTTAGTCGAGCCGTAACTTGGGCAATCGCGGCTTCTTTGGTTTGGCGGGGCGGAGGTTTGAGGACAGTGAAGAGGCGCGGCACATCTACCGTCAGCAAGATAGTACCCTGCTGCAACAATGCGCCGCTTCTTCGGGCTTGGGCGCTACCTATCAATTTGCGCCCTCCAAAAGTAATTTCATAGGCACTAGGAGCATCAAAGCAGGCGGCGGTAGTGGCACTCTCTTCACCTCGTACTTCGCGGCCTGCCGTTTCAGCGTCCACCCCCAACCGACGTAAGCCCTCTACTAATGCCCCACTGATTTGGCGATAGGAATCCAATATCCCCCCTTGGAGAAAGGGATTATGCACTAGAGCCGTCAGGCTATAAGTCAACTCGCCCCAATCGTGAAGAATAGCGCGGCCTCCGGTGGGACGACGTACCCAATCTACCCCTAACCGGGCGCAACCCTCAAAATCTACCTCCCGCTCGGCTCGCTGAGCATATCCTAAAGTAAGGCAGGGCGGTTGCCAACCATAAAACCGTAAAGTTGGGGCAGGCTCTTCGCCCTTCTCCAGTGAGTGGGCATAATTTTGCAAGAGGGCTTCGTCCAGAGCCATATTGTAGGCTCCGTTTTGCCGTCCGCTTCGGATCAAGTGCCAGCTTTTCAAAATTGCCCATCTCCTTTCAGTTTAGAGTCGGCGAATCTCTTCAGGCTGGAGGTCTTCGTCCGATTCAGGTCTCTCCAAATTCTTCAGTACTCGATCTACGCGCTCAAGGTGAAGACAACGCCCGCTCTCTTCATCTATTTTCATAAAGAGGCTGTTGAATTGAACTGGGCCGGGTGCTATCTGATACATCGAGGGCATTCCCTGGACAAAACGGGTCAGGGCCGACTCTAGGGTCATACCCAAACTGCTATCACGAGGGCCGCACATCCCTAAGTCGGTTACTTTACCCGTACCCTGCGGTAAAATTCGGGCATCTAGCGTTGGTACATGGGTGTGAGTACCCACTACCGCACTTACCTTACCGTCCAAATGCCACGCCAGCGCATGTTTTTCCCGTATGTCTTCGGCGTGAAAATCTACCAACATTATCTGGGGTTGCTCTTCGGTTCGAACGGTTTCCAAATGGTTCAGTAGCTCATCCATCGCGGCAAAAGGCGAGGAGGCACTATACATATTTATTTTGAGCAAACCAATCACCGAAACCACCATCACCCGCACCCCTTTAACTTTCACAATGCTTTGGTAATGGCCGGGAGTGTGGGGGCTAAAATTGAGCGGTCTTACTATGCGGTCATTTTGGGCCAAGTAGTGATATATTTCCATTTTGTCATAAATATGATCGCCAAGTGTGAGAATATCTGCGCCCACTTGCAGCAGTTCTTTGGCCGAGTTAATAAAAAGGCCCAACCCATCGGCGTTTTCAGCATTGACCACCACCAAGTCGAGGCTATATTCCTCGCGTAATTGTGGCAGCAATTGGGCGACGGCTCGCCTTCCGCTGGCCCCAACTACATCGCCAACCATTAAAATGTTAAGCATCCTACTAAGCCTAGCTCTCTAGCAAATCAGCTATACCTATTCTAAAATAGAGGTAGCGTATGTTATAATATTTCGGTGTTAAACAAGCATTATAACATAGTTAGCAGGTAGAAAGGGATAAGAATAGTGACCGGTCAACTTGAAAAGGGGAAAAAGCTAGGACAATATGAGATACTTGCCCCATTGGGTAAGGGTGGGATGGCCTCAGTTTACCGGGCTTACCAAACTAACCTAGAACGTGAGGTGGCAATCAAGGTAATGGCCGAACAATTCGCCAGTGATCCCGCTTTTGTAGAGCGTTTCCGGCGTGAAGCTCGTTCCATTGCCCGACTCCGCCATCCCAATATCCTAACGGTTTATGATGCAGGTGAAGATAATGGACTACTCTATATTGTGATGGAATTGGTGGAGGGCGAAACTCTAAGAGAAGAGTTAAATAGCAAGCCGCTTAGCCTAGAACGAACCAAGCAGGTGCTAGAGCAGATTGCCAGTGCCCTCGACTACGCCAATAGTAGCGGTATTATCCACCGCGACGTTAAACCCACCAACGTTTTGACCGATAAGAGTGGGCGGGTAATACTCTCGGATTTTGGCATTGCCAAGATGATTGAGGCCAGCACTCAATTAACCGGCACCGGGATGGGCATTGGTACTCCCGACTATATGAGTCCAGAACAGGCGATGGGGGAGGAATTAGATGCCCGAAGCGATGAATATTCGCTCGGCGTGATGGTTTACGAAATGCTGACCGGACGAGTACCCTTCGTGGGTGACACCCCCATTGCAATTGTAATGGGCCACGTCACCAAGCCCTTACCCTCGATGCGCCATTCTAACCCAACCGTGCCACCCTCGGTAGAGCAGGTGATCGCCAAAGTTTTGGCAAAAAAGCCGACCGAACGTTACGAAAGCTGCGGAGCCTTCTCAAAGGCTTTTCAGGATGCCTTGAATAACCCGGTTGCCCAAACGGATTTAAAGGCTACCAAAATTTTGGAAAGTACACCTCCAGCAGGAGTAGCTTATAGCGGAGCAGTTACAAATCCTGAAGCAGAACAGATCTATCGGCAGGCTCGCCTGCAAGAGCAACAAAACAATTTCAATGGGGCTTTCGATAGCTTTAACCTGCTCAATAGCCGCTACCCTAATTACCGTGATGTACCTACCTTGCTGCAAGGCTATTATCATATGGGCTATGGCTCTAGCCAGACTCCGCCACCCGTAGGCAATTCGGGAAGTGCTTGGCAAACTACCCCTCCCCCAGCTAACAGAGGTGGCCCCACTGGTTTTACTCCGCCGCCCGTGATGATCGTTCCACCGACTGCTACAGCCAAGCGCAACCGCCTAATCGGTGGTATTGGTCTGTTAGTGTTAGCGGGAATCATCGTGGTGGCACTGATCTTTGGCGGCGGTGGTGGGAGTAGTAAGAAAGCCACCCCAACTCTACAGGCGGTTGTTACGGCTACTCCTCCAGAGAACACATCTGAAGAAGCCACCGCCGAAGTAACCACACCGATCAATCCCTCGCCTCAGGATCTCGGGATTGAGTTTAACTACGATGCTTTTGACAAAGATGGTATTATTATTTCAGGCTTCACCATCCGCGAGGGGCTAGGCGGTACCGTTTATATGTATGGCTTAATGAAAAATACTAATCAAGAGGCCGTAAGTTTTTCTGGTAAAGCCAATATCCTAGATGCAAATGGCAACGCACTGGAAAAAGAGGTGCCTATTCAAACGGTTCATATTATGGAGGCCGATACTACCGCTCCTTTCATAGTTTACGGGACTAAAGCTAAAAATGGTAAGAAACTCCAATGGAACTTTAAGGTAACTCCAGTGAAGCAGGATAGTACCGCTAGTGCCTACTATGCCGATTATAACTTTAAGTCCACTGATTATAGAATTCGGGATGTTGGAGTAAATTTGACGTTTACAGGTAAAGTAACCAATACTGGTTCTGGCACAACTACTAAGGTGCAGTTTTATACCGTAGTTTATGCGGCGGACGAGGCGGTGCTTTTTATAGTTCCTGCCGCTCTGAAAGATAAGGATTTGAAAAGTAACGGTAGCACTAATTTTGAGGTAGAGTTGCCTCCCATTCTAAAAGGGATGGGTAAAGACGAATTAGCCAAACTTACCTACGATGTCTGGTTTGAAGGCTCAACCGGATAATCTAGTTAACGGTCTGTAACAAACTTAATGGTCTGGGCAAACTCAGCTAGGAGCGGGTCATCCTCGCCTAGACCAAGTTCAGCAATGGCTTGGGCCACCTCGCCCAATAATCCCTCGTCCAGTGGCCTTTCCGGGGCGAGTTCTTCTTCGGTAAGGGTCTCTATTACTTCCGGTAAAACTAAAGCAGGGTTGACCTGCTCCTCTGCCTCAGTAACAGGTATTGGCTCAAGCCGGGGTTCGCGCCCAAGTACTTGAGATAAGAATAAATAGTAATCATAGGCGGCATCACCGGGGCGGTGTAATTGGGCAACAAACCGACGCGCATTGTCGCCCAATTGCTCCCGTAGGTCTGGTTGGGCGGCTAAGAGACGTAAATATTCCAGCAGAAGTTCCTCTTCTGCGTCGTCCACATCCACCTTAACACAAACCTCATCCGGCAATTCCTCAAAGGTTCCCGTGCGTGAAACGATCACGGGGCGAGCGGCCCCCATAATTCGTAAAAGGCTGGCCGAAGTTTCACCAGCGGTGGGGTAGCGCAGGTTGAGGCAAATATCGGCGGCGGCAAGGTAATCCCGATAAGCATCCTCACCAGCGTAACCTACCACTTGAGTTTTGGCCTCTAGGCCCAACGCTTGAATCATCGCTTTTACATCATAATTGGGGGAAGGGCTACCCACCAGAATATAGCGCGAGTTAGGATAATCCCGACTAAACGCCTTGAATGCCCAGAGCGCACTATCTAGCCGCTTGTACGGATTGAGGTGGCCTAAAGAGACCACTATAAATTCGCCAAGGGGTAACCCTAACCGAGCGCGAGCCTCAGAACGGGCTACAAGTTCGGGAAGCGGTACGCCCATTCGGGCAATACCCACCGACTTAGTGGGGTGACTCTGCCGGATTAGATTACGGGCATACTGACTATGTACCAATACCGCCTTGGCCGCCTCAATTACCTCACTACAGAGCGGGTAGCGAAAGAGTGCCTCTGGCAGTTTGCCCTTGATTACCTCTCGCGCAGTAGCCTCACCCTCCGGGCCGTAGGTACGACCCATCAACCGGACGTATTCCAACGCTTTGCCCCGGTTCAAATACTGCCCAATCAGAAAGTGATGCAAGACGTAATCGTGTAAGACCAAAATTCCTTCGCCTGCCGTCTCCTGCAGGGCTTGATAGATGTAAGCGTGGGCAGCACTGTTGCCCATATGAAAGAGGAAA
This sequence comes from Candidatus Chloroheliaceae bacterium, assembly GCA_013390945.1. Lineage (GTDB taxonomy): Bacteria > Chloroflexota > Chloroflexia > Chloroheliales > Chloroheliaceae > L227-5C. The sequence goes on along the minus strand of JACAUC010000014.1, from coordinate 36,834 downwards.
GTATCGTAACGCCCAACCTGTTTCTGAAAGCGCGAGGCCGGGTAGATGGCAAAGTGTTCGGTCAGTTTCCGGTTGGTAGGCTGATAGCTATCCAAGTAAAGATCAATTTCGGCGTAGCGGGCCAGCCAAGGCAACAAATCCTCGCTATAATCGCTGATACCGGATTGAATCGGGTTGAGGGGACTGAAGTAAGCTAAGCGCAACTTGTCGGTCAAAGAGATCTATCCTTCCTGAAGCCTGCTAAATTTTAAGAAATACAATATCGGAGAACAAATTTACCACTTTGCCTTTTAGGGTTAACCTATTATAACATAATCAGGCTTGAAAACCACTCCCAAATCCCTAAGTGTAATTGCTTCTGGGTCTAAGTTCAGGTAAAATAGGTTTAATAAGAGGGCTTTAAATAGCGATACAGTCAGGAGGATCTATGACCAGCCTTAAAACGGTTAATAATTTCTTGGGAAAGAAACGCTTAGCGATAGTGGGTGTCTCGCGAAATGAGGCCGATTTTTCAAGAGGGCTCTTCCGTGAATTTCAGAAGCAAGGCTACGACGTGGTTCCAGTTAACCCCGGTCTTACTCAGGTAGAGGGTCTAACCTGCTATCCCTCGGTCGAGCATATCACACCGCCAGTGGAGGGTGTGTTGATTATGACTGCTCCAGCAGTGACTAATCAAGTGGTAGAGGATTGTGCTAGGGCCGGGGTCAAACTGGTCTGGATGCACAAGGGTGGCGGATCAGGCGCGGTGAGCCAAACGGCTATCGCCTTCTGCCAAAAGAATGGCATCGAGGTAATTGAGGGTCAATGTCCCTACATGTTCCTGCCCAGCAGCAGTGGTTTTGTCCACCGTATTCATGCTACGGTGAAGAAGTTAACTGGTAGCTATCCGCGTTAATTAGTAATCCTGACCAGAAATAAAGTTTTGGTCAGGTTATTTTCTTAACCTTCACAAGTGTAGCATCACGCTCTAATTGTAAAGTCTGCTTCCCCAATTCAATTCTTTTGGTGGTTTCATCATTTCTCCTTTGCATTTCAGCTTTATGCCTCCTTTTTTTTACTAACCAATTTACAAAATAGTCAATACCTATTATAGTCCAAAATAGGGCAAAAAATAACAAAGCGTATATCCACCAACCCGTAATAATTAAAATAATGAGGAGTAAGCAGAAAACAATGAGGTAAACCCAAATAATATTAGCCATATAAACCGCCTTTTATCAGCTTATAAAAGAATTTAGAGCAATAATAATAAACAAATAGGCTCGACAATTTGCTTTATTTTCTCGTAAATATCGCTTCTGGTGAAATATTCTTTAAGATGGTCAATATCTTGGTTATGAGGATAAAAAGAGGAATTTAAGCTAGATGTTGCAGTATCTTTTCCTACAATGACCCCTTGGCCCATAAGACTGTCCCCTAGGTACTACTACAGAAGTGGTTCATACAAACAAATATGCTATAAATAAGAGATGCTGACCTGTGAATCTCACAACCTACAAGTAACAATTATAGCATAAAGATATTGTGTGTTATGTTACAATTATATTAACAGAAGATTTCTTTATAGCCAAGACTTTAACCCTACCAACCTATCAGAACCCATAGAAAGTGATTTAAAATCAAAGCCTTTCAAAGCAGTCACTGTACGAGGGATTTCTAATCCCGAATTCAAAAACCTGACGCACCTTTCTCAACTAGAAGCAAGTTGTCAAACAGTGCTAGAGTTGGTAAGATAGACCCTATCAATACATTTGCAAGATCAGATTATAGATTTGAGGAATAGAAAAGGGAACTTAATGCGTCCGGGAGACTTATTTGAGGCGACTCTAAGCGTATCAGCAGAAGTGATAGAGTTTGAACTTAGAGGCCATAGCCCTGTAGCTTGGTCGGATTTTTACCTTAATCCACGTCGTTTGCGTGGGAGTGATTTTCTAATGCGATGGTCTCAAGGAGTGTGGAGCGAGAAGATTCTTACCAGAGCTTTAGAGCAAAATGATCTCTTCTTTGCGTTAGCTTATGGGCCAAGCGGTGTAGCACCAGAAAATGATGTTAGAGAATATGAACTCTATTTTGAACGGTTAGAAAGTGCAGGATTAGGGAAACTCAAACGACCTGATTTATTGATTTTCAACAGGTCGGACCGAATCCATATTCAAGAACTTGTTGAATCTTTAGGTGGCGAGCAAGAATTACCCTTTATTTCCGAAGAAGATGAGAGAATGCAAAAACTATTAGATAGTGCCATAGTTGCGGTAGAATGTGAAAACAGTTTGTGGCGAGCCCGACTAATGCCCGATTTTAACAAACCGTTGAAGCCACAAAAATGGTTAAACGGTCAGATGGGATTACCAAAAGGGGCAATAGTTCCAACCATTATTGTGAAGCAGGAAGATCGTAACCCTTTATTAGATTGGCAAACACAACGAGGAATCCCTATTCATATCTGGCATGTTTTTTACGATGCAGCGTATGGTATCAGTTTAAATAGGATCGAGGAACTTATTGCAGTTGGAATAGTACCTCCAACAAACCAGCAATTTCAGGAGCCGCATGGCAGGTCGACCAGTAAAATTATCTACAAAGTTCGCTACCACCATGCTTACCCATTAGCTACATTAGAATCTGAACCGTCTTTAGTAGCGGCTTCTATAACTGATAAGAACGGTCATATATTGCCCTATGTCCGGTTTGAGGGTGGCAGTTTGTCGTTGCTACCAGAGACGCTAGAGGTGTTAACCGAATTATCAATCAGAAATCAGGAGTAGTTTAAAAATGACTATGGTTCAAAAATTACCTGCCTCTGGGCCAGCACGGGAAGCACTCAGAGAAAAGGGGCAGTTTTGGACACCTGCTTGGGTAGCAGAGGCCATGGTTGGCTATGTTATTGCCAGAGGAAGCACCACTATTTTCGACCCTGCTGTCGGTACGGGTGCATTTTTTCAAGCAGCTAAGGTTTTATCTAACAGAGTAGAACGACCCCTAACCCTTTTAGGTACAGAACTAGACCCAAAAGCCCTTGACCATGCACAGGAAAATGACTTAAATTTAGCCGATTTAGCTCAAGTTCAAGTTACAAATTTTGTGCTTAATCCTCCCCACAAACTATTTGAAGCGATAGTGGCTAATCCTCCTTATATCCGCCATCACCGACTGGCAAGCGCAGATAAATTAGCCCTCAAATCTTTTGTGCAAAATTTTACTGGTAGAAATCTTGACGGCAGAGCCGGATTACATGTCTATTTTTTGCTACGTGCCTTGCAATTATTAGCACCAGAAGGATACTTAGCGTTTATTGTGCCTGCTGATATTTGCGAGGGTGTATTTGCAGCTTCTTTATGGCAATGGATTACAACACATTACAGGCTTGATGCTGTTATAACGTTTGACCCTGTTGCATCACCCTTTCCAAAGGTGGATACTAACCCCATTATCTTATTAATTCGCCATACCACTCCCACTGCGGAATTTTTTTGGACCAGATGCCAACCTACAGAGATCGATGACTTAAAAATATGGATGCAATCGGGATGCAATGAAAGTAGCAATTACGGACTTAATCTACATCGCCGAAGCATAAAAGAAGGTATAACGACTGGCTTATCCCGCGCACCCCAAGTGGAACTAGAAAACAGTCCTGTCTTGGCAGACTTTGTAACAGTGGTTAGAGGCATTGCAACCGGAGCCAACGAATTTTTTTTCCTCACCTCGGAACAGGCTAATGCTTTAGGCATACCAGATGAGTTTTTGATTACAGCAGTAGGGCGCACACGGGACGTACCGGGAGATGAGATAACGGACGGAACCCTAGAGGCATTACAAAAGAAAGGACGACCCACCCGTTTATTGGCTTTAGATGGACGACCCGTAGAAGAGTTTCCAGAAAGGTTGCGTAATTATATAAAACAGGGAGAAGCAACAGGCATTAATAAGGGTGAACTCATTAAACAACGCAAACCTTGGTACAAAATGGAAGTTCGCAATACACCGCCTATTCTCTTTGCCTATTTAGGCCGTCGCAACGTGCGCTTTATTCGCAATCGCGCAGGAGTTCTACCCCTGACAGGATTTTTGTGTGTATATCCTCATAATAGAGATACCGAAAGTATTGAAAAGCTCTTAAAGCTTCTGTCGCATCCTCAAACAATTGCTAATTTAGCATTAGTTGGTAAATCCTATGGTGATGGAGCCATAAAAGTAGAACCACGTGCCTTAGAACGTTTACCTTTGCCACGGTCAGTTATTGCCGAAGTTGGACTACAGCAGCCTAAAGCAAAACAAGGGCAATTTTGGGAATTTTAAATATAGTAAACCAATTTAGCGGTTTACTTACCTTCAAACCGGGCTACGGCTAAATAGTCCGGTAGGACGCACCAGCAAGACCCCGGCCATTACTGCGTAAATTACAAATTGAGCCAATTCAGGAAAAAAGACTTTGCCAAAGGTATCAGCCAAACCCAACACAATCGCGCCACAGAAAGCACCGGAAAGCGTTCCCAACCCCCCAATAACTACCACTATCAGGGCTAAGATCAGGGTGTCAAAATCTACCCCCGGCCCAAAACTCTGGTAAGGCCCGGCAATAACCCCGGCTAAACCAGCCAAGGCTACTCCAAAGGAGAAGATTAGGGTAAAGGTAAAACCTACGTTAATGCCCAACCCTCGCGCCATCTCTTGATCGGAGACCCCAGCCCGGATAATTGCGCCCAACCGAGTCTTTTCCAACAGCAGCCACAGAAAGAGTGCCAGCAGCAAACTGAAGCCAATTACAAAGAGGCGATAAGTCGGAAACTGCCTACCTAAGATTTGTACAAAGCCGTTAAAAGGTTCGGGAGCAGGTAGCGATTTAGGATCGCCACCCCAAATCCAACGCATTACATCAGCCAAAACATAGGCCAAACCAAAAGTTAAGATCACCTGATTGAGATGATCTCGTTGGTAAAGCCAACGCAGCAAGCCCCACTCTGTCACCAACCCAACCAAACCCACACCCAGCGGAGCCAGTAGAAAAGCCAACCAGAAACTGTTAGTCCAGTTTAGCAGCGAAAAACCAAAATAAGCCCCTAACAGATAAAAAGCACCATGCGCCAGATTGATAACGTTCATCAGGCCAAAAATGAGCGAAAGACCTGCCGCCAACAAAAAAAGCAACATACTCAAAGAGAGGCCATTCAACAACTGTAGCACCAGAAATTCTAGCGAAAGGTTGCTCAGGTTCATCGGCTAATTCTTTAGGAGCGTGTTAATATCCTGAATCTTCTCAAAGGTAGAGATAACCTTGTTCATCGGCTTACCATCCGACCCGGCTACCACGTCGCGCAGGTAGATATTTTGAGTTAGGCCATGATTAGTCGGGTCAATCTCCAGTGGTCCACGTGGACTGATAAACTTCACGCCTTCCAACGCCTTGACAAGGTTCTCCTTGTTGGTGGTATCACCGTTAACCACCTTTAGACCCTCCACAATGAAACGAGCCGAATCGAAGCCTTGCAAGGCAAACGTAGTGGGTGTGCGCTTATATTTGCTGGTGAAATCTGCTACAAATTTCTTATTTTCCGGGGTATCGAGGGAATCGGCATAATGAAGGGTGCTTTTTATGCCCAAAGCCGCCCCGCCTAGCGCAGGCAGCGTATCTTGTTCTACTATAAAACCCGCCGCCACGAGCGGAATATCTTTTTTAAGGCCAAATTGCTCGTATTGCTTAACGAAGTTGACCGCCTCTGTGCCGGAATAAAAAGCGTAGACCGCCTCTGGTTTGGCTTGTTGAATCTGCGTCAGGAAGGGGGCATAGTCGCTGGTTTTTCCAAAAGGCGGATAGACCTCACCTACCACCGTACCACCTGCCTTTACAAAGGTAGCCTTGAAACCTTCCACCGATTCTCTACCAGCAGCATAGTCGGGTGCAGTCATAAAGATTTTCTTGCCTACGTTCTTGTAAGCCCATTCGCCCAATGGATAGGGAACCTGACCATTCGAGAAGGAGGTACGGAAGATATATTTACTAAACCTAGCCCCGGTAATATCTTTGGCTCCGGCATTGGAGATCACCAAAATGGTTTTGGCTTGATCTACGGTGTCGCGTATGCCTAGAGCCACCGCGCTAGAGACGATACCTGTCAGCAGGTCTACCTTATCGCTTTCGATCAGCTTTTTAGTCTTGCGTAAAGCGGCTTGCGGATCATTCTCCTCATCTTCTTTGAGAAGCTCAATTTTGCGCCCGGCTACCACACCGCCAATGCTCTCGAAATAGAGGTTCATCCCATCCACAATATCTAGCCCCAATTGAGTATAAACCCCGGAGAAGGGCAACAACACGCCTAACTTGAGCGAAGTAGCCCCGCCTGCAACAGTAGTTGTACCAGCCGCAGGCGTGTTAGTTGGGGAGACGGTATCGCCGCAAGCGGCTAATAGCACCCCACCAGCGGCAACCATCGCGCTAACCCTGAGAAATTTACGACGACCAATCTTAATTTTAGTAATCCTATCCATAGCACCTCTCTCCTCTTTGAGCAAGCCTGCCTCAAAATAAATTACCTATACAAAATTTAGTTAGACCTAACTAACCTGAAAAGGATTTATAACAAGCCGAATTGAAGGGATTTTAATCTATTTTAGCGGTCTAGGCAAGGCTGGTTCTACGATCCAAGATACGGCGAGCTTTAAGCTGAAAGCGGGGAAAAGCACCCGGTTCCACCGCCCGCACCGGAACCCGCAGGGCCAATCGTTGCCGAAAGAGAGCCATCAGCGTTTCAAGTTTATCGAGTTCGTCTTGGGCCACTTCCACCTCTATTTCCAGTTCGTCCAGTCCTTTTACCCGGCTAAAGATCAGCCGAAATTCATTTTGAGGTATAATTTCCCGAATAATCGCCTCAATCGCCGAGGGAAAGATATTGATACCCCGCACAATGACCATATTATCCACCCGACCGATTACCCCTCCCTGAAGCAGTTTGTAAGTACGTCCACAGGTGCAAGGTTCTTTAGCCAGACGTACCATATCGCCTGTACGGTAGCGAATAACCGGAAAGCCCCACCGCCCTAAGTTAGTCACTACCAATTCGCCCGGTTCGCCGGGTGGTACAGGTTGATCGCTGCCCCGCTCTAAAACCTCGACGATAAATTCGCTCTCGTTGACATGAAGACCGACTTGAGCCGCACAGGAAAAGCCATATGCCCCAATTTCGGTAGCCCCGGCGTGGTCATGGACTGTAGCACCCCAAACCTCTTCGATGCGGCGGCGCACCGGAGGAATACTGGCTCCCGGTTCACCCGCATGAATCAGAACCCGCACTTTACTACTTGCCAGATCTAGCTTCTTCTGTTCGGCTACTTCAGCCATATGGAGCGCGTAACTAGGGGTAGAGCAGATGACAGTAGCCTCATGATCGAAGATGGCCGCTAAGCGTTGCGGAGTATCCATTCCGCCTCCCGGTATAACCAAAGCCCCCAATTTTCCTGCCCCCTCGTAAGCCGTCCAGAAGCCGATAAAAAGGCCAAAGCTAAAGGCCACAAAAACCCGATCTTTTTCGGTCACGCCTGCCGCCCGAAAAACCTCTACCCAGCAACGCGCCCACCAATCCCAGCTTTCGGCGGTATCCAAAATCTTGAGTGGGTGTCCAGTCGTGCCAGAAGTCTGGTGCAGTTTGGTATAGCACTCCGGGGCATAGGAGAGGTTCTGACCATAAGGCGGATAATGGCTTTGTTGGCTCACCAATTCTGCTTTCAGGGTTAAGGGTAGGCTAGGTAAATCGGCCAGTGATTGTAGGTTAGCCGGGTTGATTCCTGCTAGTTTCTCTTGATAAAAAGCATTAACGCTTTCTTGCTGGAGAAAATTTAGCAGGTTACGCAAACGCCCAACCTGGTGCTGTTCAATCTCGGTAGGCGAGGCATATTCTAGCCTTTGCATTTCATCTGCTTGTCTCGTCATCTATCTGTACCATCTTACGTTAAATCTTAAATAACTGGCTACAATTTCGGGCGTAAAGTTTGGGGAAAGTCATAACAATCTTAATTCAAGCCGCTAGGAGTGTCAATCAGCCGCGATTTAGGCTAGAGTGCGGCTCCGTCCGCCAATTGTCTCTCAGATGGAACTATAATATAATGGTGTAGTGCTAAAATAATAGAGCTATAGAAACTTAGGGTAAGTGTAATAAGCAATGGTAATCTCTAACGCAGTAAAACCTGATAAAGATCAAGCTCTCAGTCCGGTTACGGATGTGAAAGTAGAAGATTGGCCGAGTAACCTAGAGGAAGCCTCTCAACGGTCTTTAGGTCCATATACCCTTCAAAATTCGCTTGATTTAATTGAGGAGGAACCAATTGAACTCTACAATGGTTGGCTGGTTTGGAAAGCTATGACCGATGCCGAAGAACGGCGTGTCGCCACGATTATGCTAGAGATCCTCTCGTCCACTGCCCGAACCTATCATTTTGGGCAAGGATATATGGATAACTTTGAATGTGAGATGGCAAATGAAGAGTTGCTTAAACCGGATGTCTCGATACTCTCCAATCAAAGGTTTGAGCTTCAGGTAAGCCCTGCCCTACCGGGGCGCGACCATCTAGTCTTGAAGGGTAGTCCAGAGCTAGTGATTGAAGTGCGCTCACCCTCCAATTTGCGAAGCGAGGAAGAGATTAAGCGTCAGAAGTATTTTGAAAATGGCACCTTGGTAGTTTGGGATGTAGAACCTAAGAAGCGCAAGATTTGGGTCTACGAGGTGGAAGATCAGAGGACGGCGGTGGAATATAGTCCGAAAGATAAGATCAGTTGTGAAAGATTATTCCCCGGCTGGCAACGGTTAGTGACCGATTTCTTCTCTAAAGATTTAACGGCAGAGGACATTGTCGGTCAGGCCGCCAAAGAGTGGCGGGCCGAAAGTGAAGCAAGGGGTAAAACAAGAGGCCGAATAGAGGGCCAGCTTGAAACATTAAGGATGATGTTACTTCTTCAGGCGGGTCTTCGCTTTGGAACCGAAAAGCTACCGACTGATCTTGGAGCAAGGCTGGAGCGTTACGCAGTGGCGCAACTAATCGCTTTGGTAGGCACTATCGCCACTAGCCTGACCTTAGAGGAGTGGCTGAATAGCTTTCCCACTTGAAAGTACTTGGCGGAGCCTCCATCCAACAGGATTGGGAGGGTTCCACTTTACCTTAGTTGAGGGAACGACTGTGAGAAATGGCTCCGTCCATTGATGGTTCAGCGGTTATTTCGCTAAATTTTCCAAAAACTCGATGAAAGTTTGCCCGCATAAAATTGCCTCTTTCAGGCTCAGACCTATAAACGGCACTCTAACTATTGGTATAGGATTGAAGCGGGTATCAAAGGCATAAGCTTCTCCTCCGCCATTTCCGCCAAAAAGAAGTAATCCGGGGGCAAACTCTTTCACTTGGTACCCCTCATTCAACGGAATAATCTTTTCAATTGCCCAAAGTACCAAATACTCACGCTTGCCAATTGGTCCCTCTGCGCCATTGGATTGAACCATAAAATCGAGATAATCTTTTGGCAAGGAAATCCCTAATTCAGCCTCAACTTTTCTGACCAACTCTCTACTAGCACCCGGTCTAAGGGCTAGGCTACCTATAAGCCTCTTTATGCTCTCATTCATTCGGCTATACCTAACTCTTTTTGATAATTATTCCACCAGTTGGTGTATGCTGCATGGTCTTCTGGCGATAAAACAACTTTATTACTTATATCTGTTGGACTTCCTCCGAACTTGACCGGATGAATCTCATGAATCTCCATTCCTTTCCATTCCAGGTGAAGTCTATGCAATTCTGCATTTGCTTTATTTGCCGCATCTCTGGCTTTCTCGTAATCTGCTCCCACACGTAATGTAAAAGGCCCTTTAGGTTTGGGTACATTAGCTAATTCTGGATAGTTCTTCCAATTTCTAATGGAAAACCATTTACCACGAGTGAGAACTTTTGCTACTTTCGATAGTGCAGTTACTTTTAGAGCCTTGAGACTGGTGGCTACTTTTGCAAGGTTGGCGAACTTACTTTCCAAGCTTAGAACTTTTACACCAATTTTGGCTGCTTTAGCACCTCCACCAAAAGCGTCACCTATAAAAGGTATAAAACCAACCGCAGCCAGTCCAGCACCAAGCCAATCACCCTGTTTAAGGCTCAATCCTAGAGAGGCTACATCGCAAAACGTATTCCCAGGTATTAAACTGCATCCGGTGATCCCAGCTTCTAACAGTGCTAATTGCAACTCTTGATTAGTATTTTGTTGCGCCTGTTCAGCTTCTTGGATTTGTCGTTCCTCATCATCAAGCTCTAGTTGATATATAGCAATCAACCGACCATTTAGTTCGCTTGTGGAATCATCATTACCTTCTGCATAGGTCAAGGCTTTTTCATAAATTGCTATGGCATTAGCATAATCTGTTCCTACCTCAAAGTCGTTGCCTTGCGCCATGTAGACCCTGACCAAACTCCTATAAAGCTTATCTTTGCCACTAGGATTATCAGCGAGATATGTTAGGGCTTTCTCGTATTTCTCCACCGCTTTCAGGTAATTCTTTCCAGTTTCAAAATCGGCAGCTTGACCAGCATAAGCATTGCCTAGCAAACCACCTAACTGGTTTTTACGATCAAGTTTCACATAGGTATCGTAGACCGGGGTTAACTGTGTTAGTAAGTCGTCATACTTTTTAGCAGTCAGCAATTTTTGACCGATTCCGGCGTAGCTATCTATAATGGTCGCGTAATAGGAGGGTAGATGTACAATAACAGCATAAGCTTTGAGGTTTGGTTCGAGTTTATTCAAAGCGCCCTCAAAATCACCATCGTGCAACAATTTTTGGCCCCACGCCAGATAAGTTTTGGAAAGATAAAACTTTAGGTCTGTTTGCGTTGCCTCATAACGGTTAACGGCTTTTTGGTAGGTGGTAATAGCTTTCTCAAAATTATTAGAGGTAAGCTCTGTATCGCCCATCTGATAAACGACAAACCGAGCCTGAACTTTAGCTTTGGCAATAGCATCGGAATTATTGCCATCTTTCAACACTTCATCGTATTTCGCTAAGGCTTTTTCCTCTTGCTTACCCTCTTTTTCCAGTTGCAGACCCCAAGCCAAATAAGCTGCTCCAATTTGCCTTTTAGCCTTTTCGCTGGAGTTATTAGGCATTAACTCGTCATTTGAGACATTGTGATAATTTGCTAGAGCCTGTTCATATTTGCTGGTATCAAGCTGCTGGTTGCCTAGAAGCAGGTAAGCTTCGGGAATGGTGGTTTTGAGATTGGCTATTCCGCCTTTACGATATTCTGAAATAGCCTGTTCATAGTTGCCTCTCTTTTTATAATCCTCTGCCTGAGAATTATGCAGCGGTGCTTCGCTCAATATTCCGCCAATTCCTGCTCCAACCAAAATTGAAATAAAAAATAGGTTAAATTTTGGTGGGGAAGGTATTACTCCTATTATAAAAAAGATAAGATAGATCAGTGCGTACCCTACTAAAGCCCAACCAACGCGACCTGTTCCGGTTGCTATATCGCCAGCCTTTTGAATTAGTGCGGGGATTGTATCTACCCTAGCTAAACCAACGCGACCTGTTCCGGTTGCTATATCGCCAGCGATTAGGAAGATAACTAATATTACAATCGGTGCTAAAGCTAAGATGTTTCGAGGCTCAAAATTTGGTTGTTTTTTCATAGGGCATCCTTCCAGTCTATAACTATTCCAGAACTCGAATTTTTTATAATGTAGCTATTATACCAAAGTTATCTAGCCATTGTAAATATAAAAAGTTAGGTCAAAAGATTAAAATTAATTCAGGCCCAACGCCTTCTTAACCTTCTCTAAATTTGCCCCGGCGAGGCGTACTCGTTTTTGGCGGGCGGTATGACCGCTTAGGATGGTTATGTCGCTTTTGCGGAGGCGGCAGAGTTTTGCCAAAGTTTCGATTAGGGCTTCGTTGGCCGCACCGTCTACCGGGGGCGCGGTTAAGGTTATTTTCAAGGCTCCTTCAACTAACCCTGCCACGCCGTTCTTGGCACTGCGCGGTGCAACCCGTACTTTGAGCGTTACACCGCCGGAATCCGCTTGGATAACATCTTCATTCATCATTTGAGCTTTCAGGTAAAGAGGGGAAGAGGGATTAGTTGCTATTCAAAGAGGGTACTTATTTTTAGTTTAAAGCCCGGTATCACGTCCTCGCCGTCCAGTTCATCGTTAAGGCCGAGGAGGAGGGGTTTTACATCGGCGGAATGATAGACCTCTACAAATTTAAGCACAGGCCGAACCACCCAGATTAGACTTACACCAGCCTGTTGATATTGTAGGGTCTTTCGGTCTATTTCGGTACTTATATCATTGAGGGAGACGATTTCAACCGCTAGGTCGGGGGCAAAGGGAATTTCACCTTCGATACGGGCGGGCATCCGTTCTAGCTTCACAAAGGCCACATCTGGTTGTCGCCGGGCTGGTTTACCACCTACCACAAAGACGGTCTGGCCGTCAAAGATTCTACCTAGCTTATGGGGATGAATATGAGCGAAGAGATAGCTACTTAGAATAACCGCAATCTCACCGTGTTCGCCTCCAGCCATATCTTCTTCTAATAGTTCTTGAGTAGTCATAGGTTTAGCCTTCCGTTATCTTAATCTGGCCTAACCAGCCTTCACTTGCGCGGAGGGGGAGGTTGGCGCGGGTCATTGCTATTGCGGCGGTAATATTCCTGCACCGCTGGATCATTGGCATCACTGTTTGGCCCATAGATAGAAGAGTCTTTATCCCCAACCAGAGGATTTTTAACCTCATCTATCGGTTGCTGGGTGAATTTACTGGCAATTTGACTACGAAGCGATTGCTTTGGTTGTACTTGCTGGGTGGGCTGATTGCTCCGATAAAGAGGTGGCGGCGGTGGTGGTGAGACCACTCCTGCTCCATTAGCGTTATTATTTACGGTCGTCACATTAGAGCTAGTAGGCACAATAGCCCGTCCAGCGGTGGTAGTAGCACCTGTGCTAGAGTGAGTGGGTTTTCCTGCTCCTAGCCCGGCGCGATCCATTGTAGACTCGCGGCTACGTACTTTTTGGGGAGTGGAGCAATAGGGGCAACTGGCCCACTTTACTTTAATAAGCTGACCACAATTGGTACACTCGCGCCGGAGACGGTTACGGCAATTAAAGCAAAAGATAAAGTCGGGTTGGCTCTTTACGCGGCAAATCGGGCAGATCTCGCGCTCCTCCAAGTCTTGCAACATATACTCTTCCTGCAACGACCGTTCGTAAGATTGGGCCAGCGTCTCCTTTGGGCGTACCAACATATAGATCAACACGCCGGGGAAGTTGAGGAAAAGAACCATAAGTGTTGCAAAAATTTGAGCAACTACATCGCGAGTACGAGATTGAATGTCCCGGAAGGCCCAAAAGCAAAGGGTGAGCCACAAGACTACAAGGAAAGCTATCAAGAAGGTAGCCATTACCTGTAAGACATTGAGGACACTGTTCAGGATCTCCTGAATCTGGGTCAATATTTTTTGGATGTCGGTGTTCAAGGTTTTTCCCTCTCGTCTCTGGTCTTCTGCTGGGTTAGTTTATCATGGGCAAGCTGTTAGGTGTCAGCTTCTCACATTTCCACTTCTAAAATATATTTCCTGAAAAAAACCATTATTTTGTTAAAGCTTGCTTCTAATAATATTACACTCTAAGATATTTGTCTACCGACAAGACAAAGGCTTCATCCTGCTTTACCTCTAGTGGCGACGTGAGATTAAAAGAGTGGCGATAGTTTCGCGCCGAAACCCGCCACCGATGTTAATTCGAGTTGTGCCGTAGGTTGAAAGGCATCTCTTTCTTGAACTAAGGCGAACGATGGCAATAACCCTTTTCACTAAAAGAGCTATTCACCTGGGTAAATTCTCACTCTGCGAAAAGGCTCCCGCCCTCGACTCTGTGACGCTAGGTTATAACGTTCGGCCATCTGGTGTTGCAAACGACGAATAAAGGAATTTTGTGGCGGTAGTTCGATAGAGTGGCCTTGTTCCATCACCTGCGTAATAGCCTCTTCGGTTTGAGAGATAGCCGACTTGACCGGATCGCTATTCAAATCCATCTCAGAATGATTTTCGTCCACCAAAGCACCAGTAGGCGCGATACCAAAGACATCAGAGAGACAACTTTCAATTTGCGCGACGGTATTGCTCTTGAGAATGTAAATCGGAATACTGGCGGTTTCAGCCTGACGAAGCGAAAGGGGCTTTTGGCGATAGTAGTTTTTCAGGGTTAGCACCATGTCCGAATCGTCAATCTCACGCACAATATCCACAGGCAGGTGCATCTGCTTGATAACGGCCTCCAACCGATTACGGTTGACTCCATGCGGATAAATCCTGAGCGGCTTGGCAGGACTGACGGGCATAGATTTCTCTTTGCTAAAGCGACTGGTCAAGGCGGGTGAGTTGACCTGCAAGACCTCTGGCTCGGTCACAGATGAATTAGAAACGCGACCATTGCGTTCGGTATTTGGGGCAGAACCTAGATTAACCCGGTGCATCACCTTGCGTGTGCGCTCACGCTCATTTGGATTAGCCGCACCACCGCCAAAACCCTTACGCGAGGCCGAAGGATTACCGGTGGTGGAACGTGAACCGGAGGAGCCGTACCCATTTCGAGGAGCGTAGCCGAAAGCGGTCATACTAGAATCATCGTAAGTCGGAAAGCTGTGTCCACCAGGTAGTTGCTCCTCCGTGTATTCGAACTCTTCCTCCTCGTGAGTCTCGATTTCGCCCTGCTCATTACGAAATCTGATCTGGGTGGTAAATAGCTGGCCCCTTAGAATAGCATCCACTGTATCAGCCACGTTTAGGTGGATAGCCACCCGATCTCGATCTCGTATCTCGACCAAAGCATCAAACGTGGGCGGAGCCTTGCGCTCTAGTACCGATTTTTGAGTACCACGTCTACGGGCCTCTTCATCGCCCAGCGTCACCGTTTGGATTCCGCCGATCAAATCGGAGAGAGTCGGATTGAGCATCAAATTTTCGAGGGTTTGACCATGAGCCGTCCCGATCAGTTGAACCCCGCGTTCGGCAATGGTACGGGCGGCTTCGGCTTCCAGTTGAGTACCGATTTCATCAATAACGATTACTTCGGGCATGTGGTTTTCCACGCCCTCAATCATCACATTATGCTGCAAATCAGGCCGGGCTACCTGCATCCGCCGAGCGCGACCAATAGCAGGGTGCGGAATATCGCCATCACCCGCAATTTCGTTGGAAGTGTCTACAATAATCACCCGTTTATGTAGATCATCGGCTAGAACGCGGGCCGTCTCTCGCAAAAGGGTGGTCTTACCCACGCCGGGTTTGCCGAGCAGGAGGATGCTCTGACCGGACTCTACCAAGTCTCGAATAATAGTGATAGTGCCATAAACGGCCCGTCCGATGCGTAAAGTTAAACCCACCACTTTACCCGCCCGATTGCGAATGCAGGAGATCCGGTGTAGGGTACGCTCAATACCAGCGCGGTTATCACTGCCGAAAAGACCAATGCGCTCCACAACATACTCAAGTTCCGCCTCGGTTATTTCACGTTCGCTCAAATACAATTCGTGGCTCCGGTAACGTGCTTCGGGCTTGCGTCCCAGATCCATCACTACTTCCAGCAGATCATCCCGGTTTTCAAGTCTTTCGAGAGTCTGGCGAATGGGCAACGGCAAAGCCGCCAGAAGCAGTTCTAGGTCATCGGTTAAGACGCGCTCTGGTAAGACTGCTTCTTCTTCGTATATCTCTGGTCTATTTATCATCGAAAACTCCTCGGTGTGGAAACCCCTAGCTTTAGCTAGGGGGCAACCAGTTGACGGAAACACCGATAAATGTAGAGGACACATTAGCCCTTTTCAGATAGCCCGGTAGTCAACACTTGCGTCGTGGTAGCCCTCCCCACAAGCCCCTAAGCTTTAGCTATGGGGTTGTTGACAAAGGTTTCTATCACCTAATAATATAGTTGTTGCGTTGAAGTTTACACCCCGCTAGGTCTTGGTGAACCACTTCACCAATCTATAACGAGGGTCCAGTTGTTACAAGCAGGTCAATAAATCGGCCTACCTAAGTAGTTAATCCGCAGAAATCAAGGTTGGCGCAGGTAAAACAGATACGCCGGGTTAGTAGTTATTCTGGCTAAAATAATGAAATGGTAGCTTTGCCAGCAAGCGTAATAAAAGGTTAGGCCGGGCACTATGGGCCAGTTCCAATTTACGGTCACGGGCGTGTGTCAGCACTCGCTCGGTGCTACGCACGAATTGAACGGTATGTTTGACCATTACAGCCTGCTTACCAGAAAAGGTAAACCCTGCATCTTCGAGAACCGCCTCCTGCTCGGCCTGATATTCGCGCACACTACAATAGACGCAGCAATCAGGGCCGGATTTCAAAGTAGAAAGCGCAAAGCGAATCAGGTCGGGCAATAACTCGCGCTGTGTTTCCAAGTTCATAATCCGCATCATATGTTTTTGGCGATTGCTCACTGTCCGAATATAAGCCACCACCTTGCCATCCTCTTCTAATACCCAACCCTGCTCCTTTACCGGACGGGGGAAGTAGCCTTTGTGAATCTCCCAATCCCGCGCTAAATTTTGTTCGGTGTTCTGGACAAAACTAGGGGAGATGGCCCGATACAATTCATTGATAAACCAACCATCTTTTCCGCGTTGGGGGCGTATCTTTAGCGAAACGGGACGTTCCACTGCCGTTCCATAAGAGAGAGTGAAAAGATTCTCGTGGGTATAAGAATGAAAACCAGTTTGGTTAAAGAGGCTTAATTCGGGTGAGGCAGTACTGAGCCGGGCATAAACCCGCACCACCCCCTTTTCACCCGCATCCTTTACCAGATACTCTAGCAACTTCAGCCAAGCCAATTCGGTCGCATCGGTTATGGGCGACCATTCCACCTTCTCCTCGGTCTCGGCTTTATCAACCGCCTCATCCTTTTCTTCTGCTACCTCCGCCACCTCGCGCTCCGGTGTTACCGCCTGAACCTCAGAGGTAGCCTTTAGAAACTCTGTCACGTCTGCGGTAGTATCAGTTTCGTCATTGCTAGACCGAACCAACTCGCCATTTTTGGGACGACCTGAACTATCCAGCACTCCTAGCGCCAGTACGTTCCACTCGTCACTCCGCCGCCGCGCCGCCGCTTGGACAAAGGCTTCTGGCTTCCCAGCTTCTTTGTAGATGTAAAGCGAGGAGCTAAGGCTATGAACAGGCAACCGTCGCATCAAAGCAGACGAAAGAGGGGAATTAGAAACTACCAGCGAATCGGGCAAGTTAAGCCCAACCTCCGCTTCTTGTAAGCGTCCCAGTTTGAGGAAATCGCTGAAATGCAGGGTTCTAATCAAGCTACATTCCACCTTACAGTTAGTCTTTAGCCCCTTCTTCCACCATTTTGAGGAAGAACCGATGAAAACGCGAATCGCCGGTTAACTCCGGGTGAAAAGCAGTCGCTAACAAATTGTCCTGACGGGCCGCTACAATTACGGCTGGATTGGTACTATTCCCTTGTGGCGCAAGTCGGCCACTTTCTCCAGAAAGTCGAGCCAATTCTTCAGCTTGCGGCCCAACCTCTTCAATGTAGGGAGCCCGAATGAATACGCCCCGAAACGGCTTTTCACCCAGCACTGGTATTGCAATATCGGTTTCAAAGCTATCGAGTTGTGAACCAAAAGCGTTACGCTTTACCTTTATGTCCATTACGCCGATAAGGGGTTGGTTTAGTCCGCCTATATCTTTTGCCAGCAAGATCATTCCGGCACAAGTTCCCCACACTGGTCTTCCCGAAGCAACCATTTCTTTAATCGGCTCCACCAGATTATAGAGGATCATCAGCTTTCCAATCGTAGTACTCTCGCCGCCGGGTATAATTAAGCCATCCAAGCCTGCGATCTCTTCGGGTAAGCGTACTTCCTGAACCGAAGCTCCCAACTCCGTGAGCATTTTTAGATGCTCAATAAAAGCACCTTGCAAAGCCAAGACCCCAATCTTGGGGCTATTACTATTTTTAGTGTACATTTCCAGTGCCATTCCATTAATCCTGTAGGAGGAATTAGAAATCCCTCCTACAGGATTTGGTTTACCAACCGCGCTGGGCCAAAACTTGGTCAGTTGGAATTTGTGAAATTTCAATTCCAACCATGGCCTCGCCCAAGTTTTTGCTTACTTCGGCGATAATTTGTGGGTTGCGAAAATGGGTGACGGCCTGAACGATGGCCTTGGCCCGTTTCATAGGGTCGCCACTCTTAAAGATACCACTACCGACAAAGACACCCTCACTACCAAGCTGCATCATCAAGGCTGCATCTGCCGGAGTCGCGATGCCGCCAGCCGCAAAGTTGACTACGGGCAATTTTCCGGTCTCATTAATTTGCACGATCAGTTCGTAAGGAGCCTGTAACTCTTTGGCAGCGGTCATCAGTTCCTCTTTGCCCAGACTCTTGATGCGGCGTAGATCACTAGAAACCGCTCGCTGGTGGCGCACCGCTTCCACGACATTGCCTGTACCAGCCTCACCTTTGGTGCGGATCATGGCCGCACCTTCACCAATTCGGCGCAGTGCCTCGCCCAAGTTGCGACAGCCACAAACAAAAGGAATCTTGAAATCGTGTTTATTGATGTGGTACTCTTCATCCGCCGGGGTTAGCACTTCGCTCTCGTCTACGTAGTCAATACCCAGTGCCTCTAGGATTTGGGCTTCCACAAAATGACCTATGCGGGCCTTTGCCATCACCGGAATGGAGACCGCTTCCTTAATACGGATAATCAACTCAGGGTCGCTCATCCGGGCTACCCCACCCTGTTTCCGAATGTCAGCCGGAACGCGCTCCAGAGCCATCACTGCCACTGCGCCGGATTCTTCAGCGATTTTGGCTTGCTCCACCGTTACCACGTCCATTATGACCCCGCCCTTGAGCATTTGGGCTAGGCCGACTTTCGTATTCCAAGTAGACTTCTCAAAATTAGACATGTGTAAAAAACTTTCCTCCTAATAACAGGTTTTTCAAAAATATTTAAGCTGTAACAAACCTGTTCAACCACAGGCAATTTTATCTAATTGCCTTAGAGGGCGACAGCCAACTACTGCCTTAAACCCTTTTCTTAGCCTTTTCACTAGCACCATTTTACTATTTTTCGGCTTGAAGAGCAAGATTACAAGGCTCTGGTACTTGATAAGGGGAAATCAAGTACCAGAGCCTTTTACCCTAGTTATAGTTGAACGCGAAAAAGAGCATCCTAACTGATGCTCTTTTCTGGCTAAAGCTCTATCTTATCAGACGCGGTTGCCAATCACTTGAAAGACTCGGCGGTCTGCCATCGGAGTCGGGATCACCACCGAGGGATCACATAGTAGAACATTAGCAATATTTTCATAGGGTTTGGTATTGACCCCTTCAATCTCAAAAAGAGTCTTACCCTCAATCCGGCTACGGCGAATGGTATCATCGGCAGGAACCAGCCCAACTAAGCCTGTCCCAACTTCATTGGCGAAGAGATCAATTAGTTCGTGACCGTTCTCACCGTTGCCATTCTGGTTGGGGGCAATCCGATTGCCGATTATACCAGCTAAGCGAATAGGATATTTGGCTGATTTAGCCTTGACCGCGACGCAGATGCGGTTAGCAGCAAAGAGGCTATCAAAATCGTTGGCGGTGACAATCACAGCGTACTCAGCCCACTGCAACGGGGTGGCAAAACCACCACAGACCACGTCGCCGAGGACATCAAAGATGATAACATCGTAGCTTTCGTAGACACCCATGCGCGAGAGCATCTTCATGGTCTCGCCCACGACGTAACCGCCACAGCCAACTCCGGCCGGGGGGCCACCCGCTTCGACTGCCGCCACTCCCATATAACCTGTTTTTATAATATCATCCGGTTCGATTTCCTCGGCATGATAGTTCTTCTTTTCGAGCGTATCTATTACCGTTTCTATCATATGACCGGTAATGGTAAAGGTGGAATCGTGTTTTGGATCGCAACCGATGAGCAACACTTTGCCGCCCAACTTTGCCATCGCCACTGCCACGTTAGACGCGGTGGTACTTTTGCCGATTCCGCCTTTGCCGTAAAATGCATATGCGTGACTCATCTATTATTAATCTCCTGAAAACCTGTGTTTAGCCCGCTTTTTCTTTCACCTCATAGACCAGATCAAGGGTGATTACACTATGACCATGCTGGCGAGCGTATTCTTCTACCCGCTTATGTACTTTAGGTCGTACAAAGAAAGGAATCTGTTTCAAAGCTTGGGTAGCCTCGCTTGTCCAAGTCAATTCTCCTACCGGAGCTTTTGCTGGTTCTGGGGCAGGGGTGGGCTTCACTTCCATTACGGAACCTCCATCTACGGCCAATTGTTCGGCCTTTACTCTTAACTCTTCCGAGTGCCTGAAATTTTCGTTAATCTTTTCAGTCGGCAATTCAGCACCACTTGTACCTAGTCCGGCATCGCCAAACATTTCAATGAGGTGCTTCTCCAAGCCTAGGGTCATCGTGTGATAAATGCGATCCGTTATATAATTGGAACCATCATAACCCAAGAAAGGCTGATAGCCCAACGGAAAATCCTCGATGTGAGTGGGATTGCTGATAGTAGCGCAAGGAATATCGAAGCCAGCGGAGGTATGACGCTCCATCTGTGTACCCAAGACTACATCAGGCTGTAACTCACCAATCTTCTTGCGTACTTTATCAAATTCGACTGAGATAATGGTCTCTTTGGTGTAGGGTGCTACCGCTTCCAAGAACTCTTGCTCCCGGCGTTTATCATAAGTTCCGGCTCCTACCACCTGCACATCTAGTTCGGTTGCCAGCAGGCGAACCAGTCCGACCGTATGGGTAAAGTCACCAAAGACAAATGCCTTGCGCGAGCTAAAGCTCTGTACGTCTGCCGTATAGGTAAACCAAGGTAGATTACTAGGCGTACTGTGCTGATCCATTGAGAAAGCAGCGAGAGCCGGTTCTTCAGCATTATAAGGTAGGTTATGGGCGGCAGCGAACTTGGAGAGCGCGGCTATCACAGCCCTAACCCATTCCCGCGTTGCCATTACCCCTAGCGGAGTAGTTAGAACTGCCGGAATACCATACAACTCCTCCAAGACTTTAGCGGCATCCTGTCCCATTTCACGATAAGGCGCAATGGTGGCCCAAGCTTGGGGCAACCGTTTTAGATCGGGGATGCTGGCTCCTTCAGGAAAGACTAAATTAACCTCAACCCCCAAAGTGTTGAGCATTCGCTTTAAGCTGACTAAATCTTGCTTGTGGTGGAAACCCAGCGAAATGGTACCGATAATATTGACGCTTGGTTTGGGAGTAGGTGGTAGCGCGACGGTAGCATAGCGTTTGGTAAGCAGGGTGAGCAGACCATTGGCGGCCTCATCTTCTTCCACCCGATAGGGATTGGGGGCATAGATCAAGACTTCGGTTTTGCCTTCGGGCAACTCGGCGGATTTAGTCAAGGCTCCCAAATCTTCCTGCAAAAGAATGGAAGAACAAGTACAGGCCACTATCATCAAGTCGGGGTGATGATCGGCATAGACCTGCTCAAGAGTAGGGGCTAATCTATTAACTCCCATGCCCATGGTTTGAAGATCGAGTACGCTAGTAGTGACGGGGGGGAAACGCTTGTTGCGCTCTATCATCGTGAACATAGAGTTTATATAGGTATCTCCCACAGGCGAATACATTATGGCATAAACCCCGTTCATGCTATTCGCCACCCGCGCTACCCCTGTATGGGCCGTTCCTTGATACTCCCAGTAGGACATTCTCATAATTTTATCGTTCTCCTCTTAGTTGTTACCAGCACTGGGAAGAAAATCTTTCCAATCCAACAAATCTAGTTTCTTGCGGCGGTTCAAAGCACGACTGAAGAGATTTGCTAGTTCACCCACGCCACCAAAGCCATAAATCGGCGTAAAAATGATCTCGGTAGACCACTTGGTAGGGATGCGCTCGGCCTCAAACGGATTAGCCTCCCAAAAATTGGTAATGACCAAATCAGGTTGCAAGGCTCGAATATCCCGGATTTGGCGGCCCATATTGGGCATCTCCACTATTTTCTGTCCGCCTAGGGCTTTGAGTTCGCTGGCGTGGAATTTGCGGTTGACGTAAGGGGTTCCACATTCCAGCACTTCGGCTCCAGCCTTCCGGAGGAAGCGGGTGATCGGTAGTTCCAGCATATTGTCGCCCGTGATAAAGATGCGTTTACCCCGAATAGCGGCCACTTTTGCTTCGATGTTACGCCAGCTTTCGGCCTCGCGCTCGCTCAAATCTACCTTTTTACCGAACATAGCGGCTAAGTCTTCCAAGAAGACGCGGGTTCCATCGGGACCAATCGGAAAGAGGCTTTGTAGAACTTTCGCGCCCCGTTTGCGGCTAAAGAGGGTAGCGGCTCCAGCTAAGTAGGGCTGCAAGGGTGCAATTATAGTATCTGGCCCAATGGCGGGTAGTTCTTTTATAGTATTGGCCGGGACAAATCCGCCTACGGGCAAGCCTAACTTTTCGACTTCGCGCTGAATTTCGCCCGTATTAACATCGTTGACTGCGCCGAGAAAGACGACCTTCTTCTCACCCGCGGGAGCTTGGGGGCAGAACTGCAAGAGTGCCTGCACCACGCTATCCTCGGCTTGGGTCATCGTATATTCTAAGCCGTCGGCCCGTACTGGCATTACGGGAGTATTCTCAAAGACTCCATTGAGCTTCTTAGCCATAGTCTCGAAATCTACCTTCATAATTTCGGGAGTACAGCTATTGAGCAGGAAGATTACAGAGGGGTGGTGCTGTTCTACAATGTCGCGCACAATCTCAGTAATATCTACTTGGGGGGCGCTTAAATCGGCTTCCTCCAGCATTGCCACGCCATAGCGCGGTTGGGCAAAGATCATTACGCCTAGGGCGTTTTGCAAGAGATGGGCGCAGGTATGAGTTCCTAGAATCAGGAAGAAGCTATCCTTCATCTTCTGATAGAGCCAACCCACGCAGGTCAGGCCGCAGAAGGCATGATAGCCGTTATCCTCGCGGAGTACTATCGCTTCACTTGATGCAGAAGTTACAGCATCAGGAGTTATGGTCATTGTGGCCTAGCTCACTTTCTTTGGTTTTGACAACGGTCTTTATTAGTATCGGAGCAGGTACTAGCTCGATATTTTATCGGGCAACCGGATACCCTCTTTGGGTAGACTCTCCTACAAACCGGGCAGCTTTAATCTATCTCGTTCGCTATAGACAATAATTATTATTAGACAGGAAAAACTGGTGCTGGTTTTACAGTTGACACATACGCAATTTAACAGAGTGCCGAAAGGTAGTCAGTAGTAGTGACTACAAGTTTAGGCAGATCAAAGGGCCGAGCCTTTTCCCACAAGTTGACCTGTGTGATGTTGGTTAGGCAGATCAAAGGGCCGAGCCTTTTCCCACAATCTCACCTGTGTGATGTTGGTTAAGGTATAGTTGCGATTTAAATCTAAAGGACGTATTATGAGCTATAAGAGTGTATCTCAGTAGAAAAAAGCACATACAAACACTGATTAGGTCAAAGCTTCTACTGAGAAGGTTCTAACTGCTTAGTTTTTACCTTAAAACTGGCCGCACAGCCCTAGATAAACAGGCTAAAGTATAATGCAATTGACGTTGTTTTTTCCTGAAGAGAATAATAATGGCAAGAAAAATGGCAACAGTGCTAATTTAGGCTTCGAAGAAAAACTTTGGGTTATAGCCGATAAGCTGCGGGGACGCATGGACGCGGCACAATACAAACATGTGGTACTTAGTCTTATTTTCCTTAAATATATCTCCGATGTTTTTGAGAAATCCTTTCAAATACTCCAAAATATTCAAGGAATTGACCCAGAAGATTGCAACAATTACATAGTAAAGAAGATGTTTTGGGTGCCTAAGGAAGCACGTTGGTCTTATTTGCAGGCAAATCTTGGAAAGTCTGTCACTGGTGAGCTTATTAGCAAAGCTATGTTAGAACTTGAAAAAGCAAATCCTTTTCTTCAGAATGTCTTGACTCAAGATAGAGGATGGTTACAACTCGATTCACCACGTTTAGATGAGATGATGGATCTTATTAGTACTTTAGGACTTGGGAACGATGAGAATCATGGCAAGGATATAATTGGCCGAGTATATGAATATTTCCTTGGAAAGTTTGCTAGGTCTGAAGGTAGTAACGGTGGTGAATTTTATACGCCACAATCAGTAGTCCAGCTTTTAGTTGAAATGATTGAGCCTTATAAGGGTCGGATTTATGATCCCTGTTGCGGCTCAGGCGGTATGTTTGTTCAATCTGAAAAATTCATAAGAACTCATGGTGGACAAATGGATGGTATTTCAATCTACGGTCAAGAATCAAATCTTACGACGTGGCGGTTGTGCAAGATGAATTTGGCGGTTAGAGGAATAGATGGGGATCTAGGCTCAAAACCAGCGGATACCTTCCAAGAAGATTTACATCCAAATCTTAAAGCTGATTTTATCATAGCCAATCCTCCTTTTAACATAAGCGATTGGGGTGGGCAGAAGCTTCGCAGGGATATTCGCTGGAGATATGGTGTGCCTCCCCTAAATAACGCTAACTTCGCTTGGGTACAACATATAATTCATCACTTGGCTCCATCAGGTCTTGCGGGTTTCGTCTTATCCAATGGGTCTTTATCTACTAATCAAGGCCGAGAAGAAGGTGTAATTCGCAAAGCGATTATTGAAGCAGATCTTATAGATTGTATAATAGCTCTACCTACTCAACTCTTCTATAATACGCAAATTGCCGCATGTTTATGGTTCCTTGCAAACGATAAGAGCGAAGCTAAGCTCAGGAATCGGCGGGGCCAAACTCTTTTTATCTACGCCCAAGAGCTAGGTCATTTAGTGGATCGAACTCATCGAGAATTATCCGATTTCGAGATCTCTCTTATGGTTAAGACTTATCATAGTTGGCGTAGTAAGGAAAGTTCTGCTGAATATAAAGATATTCCTGGTTTTTGCAAGTCAGTCTCTATAGAAGAAATCAGGCAACATAAAATGGCTTTGGTTCCAGGAAGATATGTAGGATTTGATGACTCTCTTACCAAGCATTGGGATGATTCAAGATTACGTGCGGAATTAACTCAGGTTGAGTCACGTTTAACCGAAATTAACGAGGCATCAGAGGCTGCAATTTCTGTTTTAAGGAGAGTGATTTATGGCTGAACCTTTCTTGAAGTGTCCCAACCACTGGTTCCATAAAACACTTGAACCAAACTCAGAGGATGGCTTAATAACACAAGTAGACAGTGGAGGTACACCTAGCACAACCGACGATGAAAATTGGGATGGGGAGATCCCTTGGTTAACACCTAAAGAGATTACTGGATTGTCAGACACTATCTATGTATCCAAAACTGAGAGAACCATTACGCCAAAAGGACTACGTAATAGTTCCGCCAAACTTCTTCCCGTTGGAACGGTAATGCTAACTAAACGTGCGCCAGTAGGGGCAGTAGTTATAAATGCTGTACCTATGACCACAAATCAAGGTTTTCTAAATTTTCAGTGTGGCCCGAAAATGAGACCGTTATACCTAGCCTATTGGTTTAAAACGAATAAGGTTTATTTGGATAGGGTTGCAAATGGTTCCACCTATCCAGAACTGTATAAGGGAGATTTGTTTGAATTTCAAATAGCGGTTCCTTCATTAGAAGAGCAAGACACCATATTGAGCATTATAAGTGCCTTGCAATATGTTTCGCTTCTTGGGCTACCACTTGAGCAATCCGTTACTCTGCCAAGTAAAATGTTAGAAATGCAGGAGCAGAACAGGCGGCTACGTTCTATCCGTAACGCTATTTTACCTAAGTTATTAGCTGGTGAATTAGATGTATCCAAGATTTCTATTAACGGTCTGGAGGCCATTTCGTGAATTATTTCGAGCTACCAACTCTTTGTAGAGAATATGGCTGTCGTCTCCTGAAAGACCATAAGAGTAGTAAACATGACCCTTACCCGATGGTCTGGAACTTTATGAACTCTAAGGATAAGGATAAACTTGCAAAAGCAGGCTTCGCAACACCGCGAGGCGGGGCTAAAGCTGGTTATCAAAATCATGTAGTTCGTAACAGCCAAGTAATTATTCCCTATGAGAAAATTAATATTGTTTCTTTAAACCACTACCAAGATAGTTATGTGATTAGGCTATACCCCGAACAATATTTTGAAGCTCCTAATATACCTAAGCATAAATTTGTAGATGGTGAAGACTCTTGGATTAAAGTGGGGGTAAATGCTTACATACTTTATCGCACCAACCAAGCATACCAAAATTTTACGCCTTTAGCAGATTGGAAACTTCGAGGGCTTGAAAAAAATGGAGTGCCTGTTAATAAACGTGGTAAAGGCGTTAAGGATGTAGGGCATTATATACTACGCATGCCAGCACTCAGTCCCTATTCAGCACGTTCAGAAGGAGCCCCACAGGGAGTTTTTGCGCCGGAGTATGCAGATGCAGAGACCAACTACCTTTGTAAATGTGTTTTGGCGTGGTTAATAATTCATACGGTGGAGAGTCCTTATACTACAACCCTTGCTAGTCACCTCAAGGTAATTCTAGCACAGGAGGGATTGCTGGACGAAACCACCTATGAAAATAAGGGTGTACTTCGGCATGGCCTGTGTAGTTGTCCCCTATGTTTAAAATTTATAAATTATAAGGAGCTACATCAGATGACCAATTTTGAATTGGGCAGTGGGTCAGAAAACGCAGCCGAACAGATAGAAGGAGCTACAAGATCAACCCTCGTCAATCTTTTTCATCTCCTTCCACTAAAGTATGATTCTATAATCCATATTCCCCAAAATATTGCTTGGGGACACCACGATTGTAATACAAAATTAGGCCAAAGGCATTGTCGTTCGTTGGCAGAACTTCAAGAGTTGGATTGGAAAGTTGGTATTATCAAACCGGATGGTATCGAGACCTTCGGGTGGATTAGCAGGGATTATTTAATGATACGGTCGCCACTAGGAGCAGTATGGATACAGATAGTGGGTGATTATGGCAGCAGTACAGAAACGGAAGACCTAAAGGCTGAGATTACCAACGACTCCCCTTAAATAAATACCCTCTTTTCCCACAACCTAACTTGTGGGATACCGCTCCGTCGGTTGACCTCACCACTATTTTTTGATAAGCTACCCTAAAACTAGTAACGAGCTACTGAAATGAGCCTAAAAGCGCAAATAGACAAAATCTCACAGAACCTCCCTTCTTCGCCAGCCTTAGAGTCGGGGCTTTCGTCTGAGTCAACCCAATTAGAGGAAGGGGAGAGACTAAAAGAAGTGGTCAAAAGCAATAAAAGTCTCTACTATCTTCACAAAGGTGGTCGTCGTAATAAGTTGACGTTATCTCAACAAAAGGAACTAACCCAAATCTTGGATAAGGTGGTTGCTTGATTCCAAAAGCAAACCTGAGCATCTTATAGAAAATGGCTCCACCCTTTGAACGTTCTATTGCTCATCTTGATCTGGATGCCTTTTATGCCACGGTAGAGGAAGTGGTCAACCCGGCTCTTAAAGGCCAACCGATTATGGTAGTGATGGGCGAAGATCTAATCAGTCGGGGGGTGGTGGCAACCGCTTCCTATGCTGCCCGTCGTCTTGGGGTACATAGTGCGATGGCGGTTAGTCAGGCCCGTAAACTCTGTCCGGAGGGGGTTTACTTACCAGTGCGCCACGCCCTCTATGAAGATTTTTCGCACGAGGTAATGACCTTGTTAGCGGCAGAGATGGTCCAACTTGAGCAGGTCAGCATTGACGAAGCCTATCTGGATTTGAGTGACCGGGCAGACCCGACAAAGCTAATGGTAGAATTACAAGACCGCATTGTGCAAAAGTTGGGGCTTTCCGCCTCGGTAGGGTTGGCAACCAATAAACTGACCGCTAAAATGGCGAGCGGTTACAAAAAGCCTGCTGGCCTGACCGTAGTATTACCGGGAGAAGAGGCCGCTTTTTTAGCACCATTGGCGGTGGGAAAGCTACATGGAGTGGGGCCAAAATCGGTGCAGAGGTTGGAACAACACGGTATTACCACGATTGGGGAGTTGGCGGAGGCCGAACTTTCGCTGTTGCAGGAACTTTTCGGGCCGAGGTTGGGAATAGAGTTACACCAAAGAGCCTCTGGTGAAGATGACCGCCCGATAGTTACCGAACGGGCCGCTAAATCTTTTTCTTATGAGCAGACCTATTTTGAGCCGCTTTCGGATCGGCGTGAATTTTGGCGGCAAATTCGGGAAATGTCAGCCGGATTGGAGGCCCGACTTAAATCAAGGGGATTGTTGGCTCGAACAGTGTCAATCAAACTGCGGTTTAACGATTGGCGCACTATTACTCGCGCTCAAACGCTGCTAGTTCCCACCGACCAAGCCGTCACCATTGCGGAATCAGCGGGAGAGTTGATGCGCCAGACTTGGAAACGAGGTACTCCGTTGCGCCTCTTGGGGGTAAGGGTCTCTAATTTTTGCGAACCTGATGCCCCTCGCCAGCTTTTGCTGCCCAATCACTCTTTGCCTGAGAACAAAAATTGAACCTTCAAGTAAGGGCAAGGGCAAAAGCTGCTCAGAATTAGAAATCTATCCTAAAAATAAGATAGGTTCGATTCGGAAATAAAAACCACACTCTTGTTTAGTTATAAACTATTGAATTTAAACTACAAATAATCAACCCTCAATTGAGGGACAATAACCCGTAGTATAAACTAATAATCACTAAAGGCTGTCTCGCAAGCGTTGTCCGACGCGCTTGACCTCGAAACGGGCACGGCCCAAATTGGCTCCTGGTCCTAGAGTAAGCACTAGGAAGTAATCTTTATCTATCAAAGAGATCAAATAGCTTTGGTTTTCAGCTTCGACAATTACATCCTTGATGGCCCCGGCTGAGAGCGCACTTACGACCCGATTGACATTGCCTACCAGTCCAGCCAATTCTACCTCGGTGGCTTCAGCGTCAAAGTTATCGCCATTGGCCGAAACCGTCTCTACCCCAATGCCGTCCACTCCGACCAGCCCGGCTGCCACGATACCTTCTACGTTGCGCGTTGCTTCGGTCAAAATCTCGGTAAAGGTCATCGTCCTTCTTCTCCCCTCATTTGCTTTGTCTGAAGTGCATCTACTGGCAAATATTTATCCTGCACAGAAACATTGTCCGGTTTACCACATTAGTCATTATTTCAATTTCACACACTTACCGGATTGGTATTTAGCATAGCATATTGTTGACATAAATGCAATAGCCGCCTCTTTTACCCTTTGCCCTTTTGACCCACTTGACAGATTACCGCTCAGTCGCTATAATACACAACTGTAAGAGATGAAATGTAAGATGTGTACGACAAGTACAACCATACAAAGTAAGTGTAAGTTTAACCGTTCCGCAATAGCTCAATGGTAGAGCAATCGGCTGTTAACCGATGGGTTCTAGGTTCGAGTCCTAGTTGCGGAGCCTTTTATTTTAAAAACATTACAAGCTTTACTTCCACCTAAGCTCGCTTTCTTTACCCAATCGTCTTTCACACCTATTTACCCCTTGACACAATACTTCTGGTATCCGATCAAATATTCGCAATAACCCTACCTCAAAATAAGGTATAAGGCCACTTTAGGCTATAAAACCCTACCTACTGAAATAATACCGTTTCGGGTAGGTTCTGAAAAAGTAATAGATTAGCCAAGGCTAAAGGCTTGCTTCTTTTTTAAAGTGGGCTTATAATAGTTTTAGCTAAACATAACTCTATTTTAGTGGGGATTGCGAGAGCAGCAAGTGAGAAGAACAAAGGGACGACAAGCATGAACCAGGAAAACGAGACGCTATTAAATCAAGGTATTAGCGCGGTGCGTGGTGGTAATAAACGAGAAGGTGCGAGGATATTAGCTCAGGTGGTACGCTCTGAGCCACAATCAGATGATGCTTGGTTTTGGCTGGCTGCGGCCACCGACCAACCCGGAGAAGCCAAAGCCTGTCTCGACCGCGTCTTGAAAATTAATCCCAGTCACACTAGAGCCCGACAAGCTCTGGATGTTATAAATCAAAGTGGGGGTACTATGCCCGCTACTTCAGCCTTTACTGGGGAGAGTATGCCTTCACCTTATGGGGCTCCACCGCCGCCTAGTCGCCCCATCAACGCTAACGAATTAATCTCACCGGCCAGTGGGTTTGGGGCTTCGCCTTATGGGGCACCTCCCTCTTCTCCCGGTAGTAGTTTCCCACCACCACCACCTTTTGGTAGCTCGCCCAGTGGTAATACGGTCTCCATGCCACCACCACCTTTTGGAAACTCGCCCAGTGGTTCCACAATGCCAATGCCACCACCGTCGCCTTTTGGAAACCCTCCCAGTGGTAATACGGTCTCTATGCCACCACCACCTTTTGGAAACTCACCTAGTGGTAATACGGTCTCTATGCCACCACCACCTTTTGGAAACTCACCTAGTGGTTCCACCGTACCAGCACCGCCGCCTTTTGGAAGCTCACCTAGTGGTTCCACTGTACCAGCACCGCCGCCTTTTGGAAACTCGCCCAGTGGCGGCAATACAGTCTCCATGCCGCCACCACCTTTTGGAGTACCCGCATGGGCGCAAGATCAGGGAGGTGGGAATCCTACACGTCCATCCTTGACAAAGGATCCCTACGGGGCTAATGCGCCAACTTCGCCAAGTTTGACCCCTCCTCCTGCAAACTTTACTGGCGGTGGTTTGCGTTTCGGTCAGTTAGACCCCGCTGCTGCTGCCGCGCAAGCTAGTCAAGCGGTAATAGAAGAGCAGGCAGGACCTAAAATTTATGATCCGGGAGCAGAGATCAGGCGTAGCCTGCTAGGTGATCCACCAGCACCGCCGCCTACTTCACCCAATACAGCACCTACCACGCCCAACCCAGCTATTACCAAGCCGCCGGTAGTTAAGGCTAAAAAAACGGGTAAGAAGAATAATCAAAAGCTCCTGCTAATTATTGTGGCCGCTCTGGTGTTGATGACGGCGGCAGTGGCAGCCTTGAAACTTGGTTCTAATTCCACTACGCCTACGCCTACTATAGTAGCAACTACGGAGCAACAAACTGCTACCGCTGTGGCCGATTTAACCGTTACCGCTGTGGCCTCGGTTTCACCAAATGGAACCCCTCTTGTCACGCCTTCGGTTGCCGAGGGAACCAATTCGGTCGTGGTCACTACCACCGAAGCAACGGTTACGCTAGAACCTGCTACTACCCCTCCTGCGTCTACTACAGAGGTCTCGAACAATGCCGCCACCACATCTGCTCCTACATCCACGCGCATAGTTCCCATTCCAGTTCCAAGTGACAATGCCGCCACCGTATCTGTTCCTACATCCACGCGCATAGTTCCCATTCCAGTTCCAAGTGGCAATGCCGCCACCGCATCCGTTCCTACATCCACGCGCATAGCTCCCATTCCAGTTCCAAGTGGCAAAACTACAAGTGTAAGTGCCAGCCCAACTAGTTCGCCCGGCTCGGTTATTACCATTCCAGTGCCGTCACGTACCGCTACCATTACCTCCAATGTACAAGTACCATCGGCGGTGCAGCAATATGTCAACGATGCCAACAACCTGATTAATTCGATGGCCTTCATAGAGACTCAGGTTAACGGTCTGGTAACACAGCCCTATAAAGATGGTAAATTTAAAGCCGGGGTGCCGCTCTCCAAAACCTATGAAATCTCCTATTTCACCCTTTTAATGGGTCAACTCGCCGCCCAATTCCGGCAGCTAAACCCACCCAACGAAGCGTTTTCGTTAAGCCAAATTGGGTTGGACTATTCCAGCGATATTCGGGAGGCCGGAATAAATATGGACAACTTCTTTGATACTGGTCGTATCACCTACCTAGATCAAGCATCCACTTTGATGACCAAAGCCGCCGCTGACCGTAACAAATGGTTCCAAACCCTACAGGCGGGCTACCCCTTCAAAGTAACTTTCTAGTAGATAGATACCTAGAGCCCCCGCTAAATTTCAAAATTTAGCAGGGGCTTTTATTAATTGGGTCAACCGAACAATTTCCTACAATTTGACTATTTACCCCACTCCTCGTTATTATGAGGATGTAAAAATTCTTGTTCTCTCACACCATGACTTATCTGGGAGGAGACAATGCTAATAGAGGCTTTTAAGGAGCTTATAAGAGACTTTCAACTGATGTTGAGGCATGGTGGTTTTATTTCAACGAAACAAGAGAGTGAACCTAATATAAAAACGGTAGCCAAAGCGGTAGCGTGTATTAACTTATGACTCTCCCCTCCACTGAATTACCTCCTTTTTTGACCTATCGGCAAGGAAGGCTTTATTTTGAAGAGTTAGCCCTTGAAGAATTGGCCGCTCAATTTGGCACTCCCGTCTATATCTACTCTACCGGAGCGCTTAGGGCAGCTTACCACCACTCTATCCAACCGTTTAGAAAGGCAGGGCTGGATTTAAGCCTCTGCTATGCAATTAGGGCCAACTCTAACTTAAACATTATCCGCCTTTTTGGAGAAATGGGAGCCGGAGCAAGCGTGGTTTCCGGTGGTGAACTCTACCGAGCTTTGCAGGCGGGTATAAACCCAACAGAGATTCTCTTTGCTGGAGTAGGCAAGAGTGCCGATGAAATGGATTACGCCCTAACCCATAAAATCGGTGGCTTCAACGTTGAATCGGCCTCCGAATTGGCCTTACTTGAGCGAAGGGCTATCGCCGTAGGTCAGAAGGCTCGCGTCACTCTTCGGGTCAATCTCGATGAGGATGTTGGAACGCAACCTTATACCACCACTAGACTACACCACACCAAGTTTGGCATACGTCCGACCCAAGCGTTAGATTTAGCCCATTATGCCGCCCAGTCAGACTCCCTTTCTCTGGTGGGTTTGCAAATGTACTGCGGCTCACCGCTTGTAAAAGTGGAGCCAACAGCTTTCACACGGCTGCTCTCCCTTGCGACCCAGCTTGAGGCCGAAGGAATCCCCCTTGAACAACTCGATCTTGGCGAGAGCTTAGGAATCACCCCTTTGACGGAAGAACCTGAACTTGCGGCAAGGGAACTTGCGGCTCTTTTGAAAGCACATGGAGTCGAAGGAAAATATCGCCTGCTCTCCGAGCCAAGCCGTTATCTTACCGCCAATGCCGGGGTATTACTGACCACGCTACTCTACCTAAAACAAGACGAGGTAGAGAGTCTATCTTTTGCCATTGTAGATACTGATATGAAGCCTGCCCTCTACGGCGACCGGATTGTACCCCTACACCAAAGACTTGACGCTCCGCTACAAGTCTACGAAGCGGTGGGATCAGCTTATGATAACAACGATTTTCTGGGAAAGGGCTTACTCCTACCCGAATTAAAAGAGGGTGACGGCTTGGCTGTGCTTGGAGCCGGAGCCTACGGTTTTAGTAGGGCTTACAACTATAACAGCCGTCTCCGTCCACCCGAAATCCTAGTGGACGAATATACGGCCCGTCTAATTCGCTACCGTGAAAGTTACAAAGATTTGATATTGCTAGAAAGTTAAAGGGAGTAGAAAAAATGAAACCAGGACGTGTTCGACCGCTGGCACTATGTGTTTTCAGAAAAAATGACCTGATACTAGTACAGGAGGGTTACGATGCGGTTAAAAATCAAACCTTCTATCGTCCACTAGGAGGTGGCATCGAGTTTGGTGAACAGAGCCGGGATACTGCAATCCGCGAAATTCGGGAAGAATTGGGTGCAGAGATTACCGACGTGGCTTACTTGGGTCTTCTCGAAAATATTTTTACCCATATGGGCGAGCAGGGCCATGAAATTGTACTGCTTTACACAGCAACTTTGGTAGATAGTTCGCTCTACGAAAAACCAGAGTTAGAAGTACATGAAGAGGGCGCGTCTCTCTTCCTCAAAGCCGTCTGGAAGCCTCTTGCCGCTTTCCAGAGCGGTGAGACTCCCCTCTATCCCACAGGTCTGCTAGAACTTTTAGCTACCCCGTAGGAGGGCGGCCAGCCGACTTTCTAATCCCGATTTGCTACCTACCCATCCTGCTTAAACCTAAAATTGCCAGCCTCAATCACTTCCAGTTCGTATTGATCGGCTTGGCTGCTAGTGCGACGAAGGCAAAAGCTGACCTTCTGGTTATCCACTAGCAATCCTTTCAGGTGGATTTCGTTGAGCCAATCGGGAAAATGGGGGTGCAAAGTAACTAGGCGTTGGACGGCATCTACCTGTAGACCAAGTACGGTAGGAATGAAAAAAATAGCGGCCCCGGCTGTCCAAGCTTGGGGACTGCAACTAACCGGATATTCGGACGGACTACTGTAGTAACGATTATCCTGCTGGAAGCCGCAGAAGAGTTCGGGTAGACGGAAGTAGCGGAACCGCTGGCTGGCCGCAAAAATTTGGCTGATAACCTGATTCGCTTCACGTGGGTAGCCACTACGCTGCAAACCTGCGGCAATAATCGAATTATCGTGGGGCCATACGCTACCATTATGATAACTCATGGGGTTAAAGCTGGGTTCTTGGCTGCTGACCGTGCGAATACCCCACCCACTGTTCATATCTTCAGTCAAGAGCCGCGAAACGATGGGCTCGATTTTATCCTCATCCACAATACCACACCAGAGACAGTGACCGGGGTTGGAAGTAATGGTGGGAAGCTGAATTTTGTCTCGGTCAAGAGCTTGGGCAATAAATTTTTCGTCCGGCATCCAAAATTTTTCATTAAACTGACGCTTTAAACGGGCGGCTTCCTCGCGTAGCCCGGTAGCCCAA
This sequence comes from Candidatus Chloroheliaceae bacterium, assembly GCA_013390945.1. GTDB lineage: Bacteria > Chloroflexota > Chloroflexia > Chloroheliales > Chloroheliaceae > L227-5C. Next base: position 2,074 of record JACAUC010000014.1, on the reverse strand, counting down.
CTTGTTTCGCCTTGACGCTCTAGCAGTTCAGCCAAACCCTGCTTGGCGGCATAGACGTAAGCCTGAGCCTCACAGAGCGCAATCGGTGGCTCCGGGAAACGACCATCCCGAAATTGGAGCGCGAGAACATTATCCTTCCAGCCTTGGTTTTTCACCCCACGCTCGTTGTGACAGTGGTACTCAATAAAGCCATCCCCATCTTTATCGGCATATTGGTCAATCCATGCCAAGGCCCGTTTTACAGTAGGTATAAGTTCCTGATAAAGCTGAGTGCTATCCAACCAACGCATCGTTTCCACAAAGAGCATAATGAAAAGAGGGGTGCTATCTACCGACCCATAGTAGGGTATATGGGGCATTTCACGCAAAGTGGTCATTTCGCCGCTACGTAATTCGTGTAGGATTTTGCCGGGCTCCTCTTCATTCCAATCGTTAACCTCTTTACCTTGGTATTGGGCCAAAAAGCGCAACGTACCAACCGCAATCTGAGGGTCAAAAATCAGCGTTTGCAGGGCTGTAATTAAGGCATCACGTCCAAAAGGTACCGCGAACCAAGGAATACCGGCTACCGGGAAGAGGCCCGTTGGTAACTCTTCCATCAAAATCCGCAGGTCATAGATACTCCGCTGCAAAAACCGATCAAAGACCTCGTTATCGGTTTCGATAGCGGTACACTCCCGAAACCAGCCCTCATAGGCCAACCTCATTCGCCTTGCCCCCATATCAAAAGTGGTAGGCAAAACAGCCTGACCGTTGCCCAACCCTTGGGGAACTACATGGTAAGTAATAGCAAACGGCTTGCCGGGTTCTAGGTTAAGCTCAAACAAGACCTCGGCCAGACTAGGCTGAACCGGAGTAGTTAGCACCGAAGTGCCGTGAGGTAATTCAGAACGCTGTTCCACCGCCTCACTGGAAACCGGGGAGAGAAGCGGTTCGATCAATACTTGGGTGGGCGGTGTATCAAAAGCAATTTCAGTGCGCCGTTCCAACCCATCCAACCCCATATAGCTGAAAGAGAGGTGGTTGCCATCCCAAACCGGGCAACCAATCTTCCCTCGTTTAGCCCGATTATAGCCGCGCACGTCAAACATATCGCGAAAATCGCTGCCAAAGCGTAGCACCAGCGTTGCAAAAACCGGAAAATTGTTGTAATTAAAAAAACCGACCCGCTCGTGTAAACCATCTTCAATAAAGCGATTGCGCCGAATACTGAGAGTACGGGGCATCAACGTCACCATCTCACTGCCGGAAGAGCCGACATCTACGCTGGGTGGACGGCTAGGAAGCTGCATCATAGGGTTCGCACTCTGGATATTACCCATAAAATTAAATTCGCCCGATGAAGTGAGCAAGGCCGGTGTATACCCACTGACCTTCATCTCAAGCACACTTAAATAGCGCGTATCTTTGTAGTAGAGACCTAGACCCTCGGTATTGGTCTGTGGTACATCGCCATCTTCGCTGCTGACCATAAAGACCAAATTTTCTTTCAGTACTAATTTATTCGACACTACCTAAGACCCTCATTTCAATTAGTTGTGTGGTTGTGGGTTGTGTTAATTAACGCGCACTACTACAACTAGGCGACAACCACAATATCGAATTATTATAGCATAGCCGATTGTCTTCTCCTACCACCATTAGCACTTTGGGGATAAAGGAACCGGAAAGAAAAATCCCCAGAGGTACTCATTTTTCCTAATTCAGCTTGGGCATATGCAATACACCCCTACCCAGAAACTTTGAGAGGATACATTTTAAGGTTGCCAGACAAGCTAAAGAATCTTTAAACTTTCTTCAAACTTGTTCCAAAGTTTCTTTAAACTTATTTGCTATAATCAACCTGTAGTTATGGAGTAACTACAATGTTTTCAAACAAGATTTTGTAGTATCTTCTCAATAATTCGAGGTAGGGGCGTATTGCATACGCCCAATGTGAGGCCAGCCTACGGCGGGTTTATTCAATAAACCCCTACCTATTGAGAAGATACGATTTGTAGGAGGGATTTCTAATCCCGTTTTGTAGGAGGGATTTCTAATCCCGTTTTGTAGGAGGGATTTCTAATCCCGTTTT
>JACAUC010000139.1 GCA_013390945.1 Candidatus Chloroheliaceae bacterium | reverse complement strand
TGCCAGTTGATTTTCCATTACCCGTATTCTGTGGGATGCTGCTCTGCCAGTTGATCTTCATTAAAAAAGCCCTCAAAGTTCAAAAGGAACCTTGAGGGCTTCTCTGTAAAAAATTTCGTTAGACTTAAAGGGTTCGGCCTGCTGTGCGAGCGTTAGGATTGGCTCCTTGTGTACCAAATCCGTTTTCGCCCAAGCCTTCAATCTCGTCCTCCAGACCTTGATAGATCTCTTTGAGACGGTCAATTGTAGCCTCGTCGGCCTCCCAGAAACCGCGCCCGTTTGCTTCCAATAGTCGCCCCACAATGCCTTTGAAGCTATAGGGGTTTAGTTGGGTCAAACGTTTTCGCATCTCCGGGTCGTTGATAAAGGTCTGATCTACGCCATCATAGACCCAATCGTCCACCGCCTTAGCCGTAGCACTGAAACCGTAGGTGTTGCTGACGCGCACCTCGATTTCACGCACCCCTTCGTAGCCATACTTCAGCATACTTTCGTACCATTTCGGGTTTAGCAACTTAGAACGGGTCTCCAACCGCACCGCCTCTTCCAGCGTTTTGATGCTGTTTCCTTGACCCAAACCACCGCTGGTACTGGAGAGACTATCCGCGATTAGTGCTTTGGGGCGTGTGCCACCGTTTAGCTTCTCGACCGTCTTGGTGATACCGCCCAAATATTCATAGTAGTGATCTACGTCGGTAATACCGATTTCGGCACTATCTACATTTTGGAAGCTTAGTTGCACCCTTGTGAGGGCCGACTCCATCAAGCGCCGCGCTCCTTCGCCGTCCGCTTTTACCCCATAGACAAAGCCTTTGCGGTTTAGGAAAGCCTCGCTCAACTCCTCATCACCCTCCCACGAATTGCTGTCCACCATAAAGTTGACGTTGGCTCCGTATTGGCCCGGTGCATTGGAGAAGACTCGCGCTACCGCCTCATCAAATGAAACACCCTTTGCCTGTTCCTCTTTTACGTGCTTCTTGATAAAGTTCATTTCCAGAGGCTCATCGGCTTGGGCGGCCATCCGTACCGCCTTATCAATCAAGGCCATCTGAGCGGGCATTAAGTCGCGGAAGATACCGCTAACCGTACACACTACGTCAATACGCGGTCGGCCCAACTCCTCTAGGGGCAGCAGTTTTACGCCACTGACCTTGCCCAAACCGTCGGCAATGGCTCTTGCGCCCATCAGATAGAGGCATTGCGCCACCCCTTCGCCATCGCTCTTGATATTGTCGGTACCCCACAAGACCATCGCAATCGTTTCGGGATATTGCCCCTCGGCCATGCCCATTTCGGAACAAGCCTTTACCAACATCGCTTTGGCACTCTTTTCTCCGGCGCGTCGGGCCACCGGAGTTGGTACCAAATGCGGATCCATGGCGTGAATGTTACGTCCGGTGGGTAGCACCGAGGGGTTACGTACCACGTCATTGCCAGGGCTAGGCTCGATAAATTCCCCATTAAAGGCTCGCACAATCTGATTGATCTCATTGTTGTGCTGCAAAGCGTGGGCGACTTCGGCCAAGTATTCCAACATGTGAATACTTTGGTGAGGGTCTACCTTAGCGGCAGTGTGGAGGTAATGCGTGGTCTCCTTCTTGCCCTTTTCGACGTTACCTTTGGAGAGCCATTCTGCAAAGAGCTTTACGGCATAATGTTGTACTTGGTTAATCTCCTCCCAGCAAGCCAACATCTCATGATCGGTTTTGGCTTTCTCGCGAATTTCTTCCAAGTTGAAGCCCAATCCTGCCGCAATCAAATCGGTCAACGCCAAAGCCTCATCGTGGGAACCTGCCTTCCCGCGTGGAAAACTGGAGATAGAATTTAGGATGTCGGTTAGCGTCGTCATATCCAACTTCTCATCCAAAATATGCAGACCGTTCGGTATGAGCCGCTCCTCAATTTCCAGCAGGCCCGTGAAGAGCGAAAGCACATAGCCATCTGGGTCTACCTGTGGATCTATCGGCACTTCTAGCTCGATGGTTTTAGCCAATTCCTTAATGGATTCCAACAGCATCCCCATGCTGTTCAGATTTTCCCCATCCCATCCGCTATCGCCTGCCTCTAGCGTGGTCAGATCAGGCTTATATTCAACACCCGTCTGTCTCGGTTTAAGGCTACGTCCATCCGCCAGCGATTTGCGGTAGACATTGATGGTATCCTTGAGTTCCAACAGTTGCTTGTAAAGTCCCGCCGTCTCCATTGGGGGTGAAAGATAGCTCAGAGTAGTCGCAAAACCGCGCCGCTTGGCAATCGTTCCCTCAGAAGGATTGTTCACACTATAAAGGTAGAAGTTGGGCAGGTTGCCAATCAGACGATCCGGCCAGCATTTTGCACTCAAACCCACCTGTTTGCCGGGCATAAACTCTAATGAGCCGTGTGTCCCAAAGTGCAATACTGCATCCGCATCCCACACTTTATCCAGATAAGCATAGAAAGCCGCAAAGCCATGGTGGGGTGAAGCGTTGGTTGCCATTAGCAGGCGCATTGGGTCATCTTCATAGCCAAAGCTAGGCTGAATACCTACCAGCAAATTGCCAAACTGCCGACCCAAAACTTGCAAGCCTTGGTGATCGCTCAAAAGTGTACCCGGAGGCGAACCCCAGAACTTTTCAATCTCTTGCCACGCCGGGAAGAGTTTCTGGTAATCGCTTACTGCCATGTGAGTGTGCAAATTTCCGGCGGTGCTATAGGTATGTGAGTTGCCTTCCACTACCAATTTACGCAAAGCCTCGGCATCTTCTGGTACTTCGACCGTGTAGCCCTCATCTTTAAGGCGTTTCATCAATCGCCACAGACTCTCGAAAACACTTAGATAGGCGGCAGTACCGATATTGCCCTTATTGGGTGGGAAACTAAACAGTACTATCGCAATCTTCTTATCCCGATTGGCTTTGTGGACTAGCCGCGCTGCTTTACCTGCCCGTTGCGCTACCCGCCGTATCTCTTCCGGCAAGGGGTACATGGTCTTATCGGGGCCACGTTCTACACCTGCGGCGTAAACCCGCGACTCGACTGCGCCATCTAGTTCTGGTATAGCTACTTGAAGGGCCACTTGTACCGGGTTCAGACCTGTCAGGCTGTTGCGCCACTCATCCTCACTCTGGAAGGTAAGCGGAATGATACACCAAACTGGACGGTTCAAACGTTCCATTTGGGCAATGGCGGCCTCCGAATCGTTTTCAGCAGGTCCACCGACCATGGAGAAACCGCTCATATTGATGACCACGTCCACCTTGGGCGTAACCTTGCCCTTTTTGTCAATCTCCATAAAGAGGTTTTCTACCACCGGACGGAAATCTAGGCCAGCGGCATAAGCAGGAACCGCGATTACTCCCGCCTCCTCAAGTTGCTTCACAATCTCGGCCAAGTGACGGCGATTGCCAGCCAGATAAAGCCCTCGCATAGTGATAAGGCCAACTCGGGGCCGATTGGCTAATTTTGGTTTGGCCTTTACCACCCACTTCTCAAATTCAGCATAATCTTCCCAAGTTTTGCCGGGCGCGTCCGGGTGGAAAATAGCCATACGGGAATACATCACCGGGTCTTTGGCCTTTAGTTTCGGGCCTTTGTAGCTGACAATATAGTGGTCAATCACGAACTTGAAGAGTTCTTCCAAGTTTTCGGGCGAACCGTTCAGCCAATACTGCATAATCATCAGGTAGGCTCGCAAATCTTGGGCCTGACCTGGTATCAGTTTTAACACATTGGGCAGGGTTCGCATTACCGCTAACATACCGCTCTGTGCGCCTTTTTTCACGGGCTTGCGATGTTTTAGCCGTTTGTGTTCGACTGCCTCATCCTCATCGGTGTCGTCATCCTCATGCTTCGCGTCGTGCCGGGCATCCTTATCCACTAGCTTGCGAACATTGCCCACCAACCCGCCGATTTTCGAGACCGGGTTATTCTTCATAAACTGGAGCAATTTGTTAAATTCAAAATCGCCTAGTTTAGTTAAGGCCATCAAGCTAGGCATCGAGTTTAGGATCACGATGGTGCGTTCTGGTCTGGAAGGAGTATACTTTTTGATTACTCCCTCTAGTCCTACCGCCACATCGTTAACGGCAATCATATTGCCAAAGAAGAGATCGCTCTCGTTATAATCCTTCTCAAACTCGATCCAAGCAGGTGAGCCTTCTTTAAGCTGCCGACAAGTCCAGAACTTGACCTCTAGTTTAATGCCGTGTTTCCGGTATATTTCCGTCGCAGCACGTTCAGTCGCATCCTGCACGCTATTCTCAATCAGCAAGAAGAGGAACTTCATGTAAGAGTTACCTTTCACTACGTAATAATGATTATGAGCAGTGGGTTAAAAAGGTTGACCAAATATCCGATGCTAATTGCCCAAACCTTAAAGTTAGTTAAAATTTCCCTAATTCAGTACAAAAGAGGGAAACGCCGCCATACGGGTAAGTCCAACCTGACTCACCTCTAATTCCACCAGTCCGGCACTGATGGTTCGATTTAGCCCCTCCAGCAGATCCGCATTACACTCCGAATGATTTGACTTAGCAAACCACTCCTTCTGACCTTGCCGGGGGCCAGTCACAGGTTGAAGTGTGTCGGAGACTGGTTTAAAGAGATTCCGGTAATAATAGTAGAGCTTGACTAGCCCGGCCTGCCAGAGTGGAGGGACGTGCAAAAAGCCTCCTCTATCTCGCAGTACCACAAAAAAATCGGCTAACAACCTCGGCTCATTCAGCCGAATACTTTCAAGGGTAGATTCTACTAGCAACCTCACCCAGCATTGCAGCAAGGCTTCCGGCTCCCTTCCGGCTTCTTCCGAAGCCAGAAGGCTTTTATTGTGGCTAATTAACCATTCGGTCAGATCCAGAGTTAGACGGTTCTGATAGAGAGCCACGCGCTCGATTAATTCGGACATCTGCTTTACTCCTGCTGCAAGTGGGACACTACCTTATTATTATAATTTTAGCAAAAGTGCCGTAAGACCCCGTAGCTTTAGCTACATGGAATCCCCACTTTGTTAGCCTATAATCCTTTACCTACCCCATGGAAAAATAGCCTAGCCAGCAAACCGGAATATTCCTCCGGCGGTAGCTGATTCTGACCCCGCAGATCGGCATGTCCAGCTTGCGAGAGGAAATTCAGAAAAGTGGTCAGCAGCAAATTGGAGGGAATAGTCGCATCTATCTCTCCGTTCTTTTGCCCCTCTTCCAACAACGCCGCTAGGTAATCGCTGGTTTGTCTCATACTATCTTGCAGCTTCAAGTGTTTTTCCACTACCTCTTTGTGATAGTTGGTACTGGTGAAAGAAGCTAAGAATAATTGGCTGCGTTTTTTATTTTTACTGCAATACGCCTCTCTCAGAATAAGTTCCAACCGGACGCGCACCGAGAGAGGCTGATCTACGATTTTCACCAACTCTTCCATAGAAGAGGCCAAACTACGCTTGAGCAGGGCAATAAACAACTCTTCTTTACTGGGGAAGTGCAAATAGATCGTGGCTTTAGCGATACCGACCTCTGAAGCAATCTCTTCCATCGCCATCTCGTGATAGCCTTTTTCCAGAAGAGTCTTTTCGGCGGCCTCCAAAATCAACTCGACCCGCTCCTGCCGTTGCCTCTCTTTGAGGGAACCTGAGCCTTTCGGAGTAACCTCATCTGCCATTATTACCCTCCTGTCATTTATTATACTAAGTATGTAAGAGATAACTGGCTATGTAACTTATGACTACTGAGTCATAGATTACCATATAGGTCATTCCTTGTCAAGTGGGTATTTCCTCCTTACTTTTTATTGCAAGTTGCCTCTCTACCAGCCCTAAAGCATAAATTACCCTAATCGCTAACGGATCTTTGTTGGTAGGTGTTTAAATCAGCATCCTCTATTTCATCTGGAGAAACCAGTCGGTAGTGCTTTTCCAGATGTAAAGTTACGCCTTGTTCACCAACTTCAAACTCAAACAAGGCTATAACGTTATCACCCATAAATTGTGCGCCTATGGAACGGCAGATTAAAGAGGGAAACTTTGTAGCGCAAAGCGCAAAATCCTGCTCTATTTGTACTACGTTCAGTTTATCCTTTCCTCCCTTTGCCTGAACTGGAAAGACATAATGGACACCTCTTCGGTCTATCCCAACATAAATTTCATCAGTTTCGACCTGACCTAGCTTTGGAACAGTGGTACGAAGATGGTTTTGAAGTGAATAGCAGGTGACACCCGTGAATATGTCAATTAAACGATTGTAGCGCAATTTTGCCAAAAGTGCCTGTTCATCTTTGAGTGAGTACATTATGACAATTCCCGGTGTGGCATCTGGCACTTTAATTTCAGACATCATTTCGGTGGGAGTGATAGGTTTATCGGGTACAAGCGCAAACTTGTATCGTGACCTACCTATAGGACGAATGATCCATGCCTCTCCCTTAGGTGCCTTGTTGCGTATTGCTTCGGGCAAAACTGTACGGTATCGAAAGCTATAGATCAGGTCTCCAAGGTTTTTGGGAAGCTGGATGTTCAATTCTTTTGCGATACGTTCTATATCCTCCCTTTCAAAAGAGACTTCACGTACTTCTTCCGCATACTTTGAAAGGAATATATGCTCAATAATAGTTATATAGCTCTTGGACTTACTCATTTTAGTGTATTCTTTCCTTTCCCCGGCCACTTCAGTACCACAATCTCTTCCCGCAATTGTTCCTTAGTCACAGTAGATAATCTAGTACGGAACAATTCTATACTGATTAATTCGTAGCCGAGGGATTGAGCTAAATTTGCTAATAGCTGACCTGTCGGAATCTTTATACGCAAGTAAGAAGCTTGATCGCCCACGACGTAGGCAAGCTGAGCGCCGGGACGTAATACTTGGCGCAAATTTGCCAAATGTCGCATTAGACCACCGAAATAAAGCCTTGTCACTTTTGCATATAGTCGTTCAAAGCCACTAGTCTTGCCAAGCTCAATTCGCCGGGCTTCAATAGCTTCTGCTATATCTTGTATCTGTGGGTAGGATGCAACCCACAGATCATCGTCATCCTCCTTGTAGACATTGCGTGTATTGGAACGCATTAAGTTACGCTTGAGTGCCTGTAAATCCTTCTTGTCGTGAATAAACTCTAGTAAAACTGTTTCAAGCCGTGTTGTGCGCGTATAATCTTTTTCATTTGGGTAGGGTGGGGAGGTAATAACCACATCAATTGATTCAGGTTCTAACATGCTAAGAACTTGACGAGAGTCAAAGCAATGGACAGTAACTGGAGTGTTAGTCCAGCTTTGTAGTTCGTATAAATCATTAGCCATTGCACGAATACCAGTCAACCAACTAGCAATTACTGGCGCATCTTGCTTAATGGAACTTACTCCGACTTCAGGGCCAAAGTGCAAATTACTAATTGTGTAGACTAAGGCTTTAGCCAAAGCTAAAAGTTCGTATGTTATGTAGCGTTCATCAACTTGCCGTTTTAGATGATCGAGTAAAACGAGGGTCTTATGCAAGGGAAGAGGGCTGATCGAATTGGTTATTAACAAGTTCTGGCTATTAGTAGGAAGAAGTCGTAATTTAGTGTTATCTATAGAGGTCGGGAAGAAAGGATTGTCCTCAATACCTGCGGCTTCAAGTTCATTAGATGCAATCTCAGCTATTCTGTAGGAGTGTTCAAGCAAACCATCAGGATCAGGAGTCCAATCTGTTTTTACCTGACTAGCAAAGTAAGCCATTGGGTGTGCTTCAATCCCTACACTAGCTACTCCATATTTTTTACATTCCACAAGGGTAGTACCAGTGCCGCAAAATGGATCTAAGACGCATTGTTCACGGGTGACTTTGAATTTTTGAAGATATTGCTCAACTAAATGAGGTGGAAACGAGAGTACAAAGCGGTACCAATCATGAGCAACCCGATTTTCGGCAAGCAAATTGTTAATCTTGCCATTAGATAATTTATACGACTGTTTTATCTGGTTAGATGGCACAAGCTTTTCCGTCGTCTAAGAATCTTCTAAGCGCGTATGTGGCTTCACATGCACTATCAATTTCACATGAATAGCTACATTCCCACCCTAATTTTTCTAACCCAAGTCTAAAACCACCTATGCCAGCACAAAAATCAGCGAATCTTAACATTAATAACCTCTCTAAATCAAACAAAAAAGTTTGAGTCCAAGCCGAAAATATTTATAGGTAAGCACCAAAGACTCAAAGGCACCTCTTTTGATGGTAACAATCCAATCAAACTGTTCGGTATTGTAGGCCGTTGGTTTTCCATCGCTTTCAAGGTAGAGAGTCTCTTCTTGTTCTTGGAGGGGCATACTCGCCATAGTTAGCCCCTTTTCCTATTGGTTTCCTACTGGTCTATTGGCCTACGTTCCAGCACTTATTTTAGCAGATTTATTGCAAAATTATACCGATTCACCTCCTTTGATAGCCAAAAGTGGAGGGATTTTGTAAAAAGTTAGCGCGTGAAGCTAAAATCACGGATGCTTCCAAACCCTTGAAATTACCCTGCAAAAATTGACATACCTTTGTGAAGTTGTAAGGTGATGAAGGAAATTGTTGTGCTTTTTGCAAGTGATATGCTAAAATAGTTAGTGGAAGAGAGGTTACAAGACCAGTAGGAAAGAAGGTTAGTTATGGTACATATGCTCCGTCAAGAGGAAATTGTTTATCCTGAAAGCGATGGAAAACCAATGGCTGAGAATACCAAACAATTTCAATGGATCGTTACTATTGAGGGGGGCTTAGAAGAACTCTTTGAGCAGAACCCTGATGTTTTTATAGCGGGCGATTTACTCTGGTATCCAGTGGAAGGAGATCCCCGAATTTGTGCCGCTCCTGATGCAATGGTAATTTTTGGACGGCCAAAAGGCCATCGGCGTTCTTACCGTCAATGGGTGGAGGGCGGCATCGCTCCGCAGGTAGTCTTTGAAGTCTTGTCACCGGGCAATAAAGCCGACGAAATGGCACTCAAACTCGGCTTTTATGAAGATCATGGGGTGGAGGAATATTATCTCTATGACCCCGATAGTTACCTTTTAGAAGGTTGGAGACGTAATGGCGCGGAGTTAGTCTCGCTCCCCGAAATGAGGGGTTGGGTTAGCCCTAGATTGGGAATAAGGTTTGAATTAGATGGCCCGGAGGGAGAATTACGGATCTATCGTCCTGATGGTAGACCTTTTGCCACTTATCTTGAGGTGGCCGCCCAACGCCGCCACCAGCAGCAACGGGCTGAATTGGCCGAGCAACAAGTTCAACAGGAGCGGCAACGAGTTCAGCAGGAACGGCAACGAGTTCAGCAGGAACGGCAACAGGTTCAGCAGGAGCGGCAACGGGCTGAACTAGCCGAGCAACAGATCGAGCAGGAGCGGCAGCAGGTTCAGCAGGAGCGACAACGAGCCGAATTAGCCGAACAGCAAGTTCATCAGGAGCGAATACGGGCTGAGCAAGAGCGACAAAGTATGGAGAGCTTACTTGCCCGCTTGAGGGCCAAGGGCATAGAACTTGACTCGATGTAGAGTAGGGACTTTTGACTAAAATTAGATTTAGTTTAACCGATGGTATTGCCGCACAAGTGACGAAGGTTGCTCAAAAAACGGTTAGTGATGCTGGTAGTGGTTTGACCTCGGCTAGTAGAATTGTGGGTGCTAAAATTTCAAGTCCCTTTAAGAAAAACAAATAGAGGCTCTAATTTGATTCTTGACCAAAAGGTAGATCAGGATGGACGAGCAAAGCTTAGCCGGGGAGAAAGAGGTAGAGGCGACGGTTTTAACCGTCTTTACAATAGGTCATTCTAACCATAGCCTCGAACGGTTCTTTGAGTTGCTGGAGACGCAACGCATAGAGGTGTTGGTGGATGTGCGGTCACAGCCTTATTCCAAGTATACCACCCATTTTAATAAGGCGGATTTAAAGGCGGCGGTGGTAGCACAAGGGCTAAAATATCTCTTTTTGGGCCGGGAATTGGGGGGCCGTCCAGACCCGAATAGCGCGGGACTTTATAATGAGACGGATGGGCGGGTGGATTATAATCAGGTAGCAGAATCGCCGCTATTTATCGAGGGGCTTGAGCGGTTGCTGAAAGGGTTGGAGAAGTTTCGGGTGGCGTTGATGTGTAGCGAGGAGAAGCCGGGCATTTGTCACCGCTATCTTTTGTTGGGTCGGGTGCTGGCAAGGCAAGGTGTTCAAGTCTGGCATATCCGGGGGGATGGTTCGGTGCAGAGCCAGTCGCAGGTCTCTAATCAGGCCGAGGGCGGTGATCCTGATTATATCCAAAATAAACTTATTCCTGATGAGGAGATTACGGAATGGAAATCTACACGACCGGTTTTACCAAAAAAACAGCGGCACAATTTTTCGGGTCACTAAGAGCGGCGGGTATCAAGCGGTTGGTGGATGTCCGGTTGAATAATACTTCACAGTTGGCGGCTTTTGCCAAGCGGGACGATTTGGAGTTTTTTCTTCGGGAGATTTGTCAAGCGGATTATGTGCATGAACCTTTGTTGGCTCCCACGCAGGTGATGTTGGATGGTTACAAGAAGGCTAAGGGAAGTTGGGAGGAATACGAGCGGCAGTTTTTGGCACTGCTGGCGGAACGAAAGGTGGAAGAAGACCTAGACCGGAAGTTGTTTGAAGTACCTGCGGTTTTGCTTTGTAGCGAGACGACGGCGGAACATTGTCACCGACGGTTGGTAGCGGAATATTTGCGGGACAAATGGGGCGACTTGAAAATTATTCATCTCTAGTTTTTTAGCCAAGCTAGGAGAGACCAGATTATGATGATTGTGGTGAACCATTTGACCAGAGTGCAAGTGGGCGTGGTTTGTGTGGCGGGAATTGATATTGAGCGTATGCGCCATGTACGCCCGGTAATTTCGGGGAGCAGATTGACTAGCAGGCTGTTGGTGGGTAATGGGGGTTGCTTTGAATTAGGCTATTTGGTGGATTTAGGGCAAGCGGAGTATGTTGGTCAACCGCCAGAACTGGAAGATTATCATTTTGATACGCGCAAGGTTTTTCAGCGCGGCAAAGTTTCGGCGAGTCGTTTTTGGCAGTTGCTCCAAAAAGTTTCGCGGGGGAGTTTAGCAGAGCTTTTCGGTTCAGCACTACATCCCTATGGGCGGGGTGGGGTGGTGGAGGTTGGAATGGGCGAGGCTTCGCTGGGTTTGCTAAAATTGGAACATACGCCAGAATTGTACTTGGATGAACACGGGCGGATTCGGATTGGTTTTAGCGATGGAAAGTTTAAAATGGATTTAAGTGTAACCGATTTGCGGCTCTATCAGGAAGATTTTAAAACTCCCAAACGGGAATTGGTCGAAAAGGTGGCGGGTTGGTGCAGAGCGGAACCGGGAACGGGGATGTTCTTGAGTGTAGGCTTGAGCCGGGCTTGGCAGAAACCGGATGATAGTAGGGAACGCCATTGGTTGCAGGCGAATAATCTTCATTTTGAGCAACACCCGGTGTGGTGAGGAGAGCTATGAATGCTACCGGGCGGCTAAAAATTATCAATCCATCCAGTTTTTCAATTGAGAAGAGACGTTATGTGGCTGATTTAGAAGTATAGCAGATGAAGACATGATTTGGGTAGGGTAAGCGAGAATTAATTCGTCGCATTATCTCCCCTTTTAAGGGACTATTTAGACTCTCCACAGTTTCGTAAATACCCGACGCAAACCACTCCGTCACTGTCTGGATCATCAGATCTAGGTTTTCATAGTAGAGAACTTTAGTATGAAAGATTTTGATTATCGGATATTGAAAACCTAAAACGGGGGTAGGGTCGCAGTAGATGGCGCAAATCTCTCCAAAATAAGATGCGAATGGGAAGCACTTCTCTAGGTTTATCTCACAATGACCTTTTTTTACCCTCTGATATAGTTCAACCGCTTCATCGAAAGGTAAAAATTGATGGTCGCCAAATACCGAACCATGTCCAAACCGATCATTTGTACCATTATACCACCCGTATAGCTCGTATAATTCCTCTGGTGGAGTTATACCATGTGGACTGAGCGCGGCTTGCACCTCGGCCCGCGTTAAACCGGGTTGAAGGTGTTGGCGCAACGTAGGACTTTTAATGTCCAAAATGTCCCCAAGCTTTTCCAAAGATTCAGATACTGACATTCTATACCCTCCTTCTTTTTCTCTTTTTAATTATAGCATAGTCTCTTCCTTAAAACTACCTGCCTGATGTATTATCTCAATAAGTAGGGGTTTATTCAATAAACCCTCGCCATTGGGCGTATGCAATACGCCCCTACCCGAATTATTGGGATGATATGTGATTTCTTCAAGAAATTCTTAGCGGCGAGAAGCGAATTGTAGATTGGTCGCGGATTGGTCGTAGATTTTACCCCCGTAAGGGGGTTAAAAATTTGACCAGAAGCTTTTGTCTGCTATGCTGGAAATAGAATAAATTAGATAAATCACTCTACATAAATGGAGACGGAAAGGTTAAAAGTGCTGAAATAATGAGTTTATTGGAACAGAAGATTAATCAACTGGTAGTGTTACGCTTACTGTGTACGCTACTGTCAGGTGACTGGCCTAATAGAACGGGGGCGAAAAGGCGCACGAGCCGAGATTAGCCACCACGAGCGAAAAGCCACTTGGGGCAGCATAAGCGCAGGAAAGGAGGTGGGTAAGGGTGAGCCAAAGTGAAGGGACGAAAAAGAGAGGCCGGGTTCAAGGCATCTACGCCAAATATCTGACGGAAGCGGAGCAGGCTTTTTTGCAGCAAGCTGAAATGGCAGAGACGGGAGAACGAGCCGCCAGCCTAGACGAAGAGATTCAGGTGGTAAGGCTGGTAGTGTTACGGGCTTTGCAGTCGGATAAGCCCGGCGATGTGACAAGGGCGGCACTAGCGGTCGCGAAACTGAAGCAGATGAAGCAACAAATGGCAGGCGATCAGGCCACCGGAATAGTTGAGGCGTTAGATCAGGTTTTAACCGAATTAGGTTTAGGGGAGGGTACTGTTAATGGCTCTTAAAGAGGTAATTTCTAACAAGGGTGTTCAATCAACATATCTTCATGCTAAATGTGGTGGAACTGTAGCAGGCGGTGAAGGCGAGGCGGTTTATGCGCCGGATACGGATTGTCCTATCTGTGCGGAGGTGCGCGAGTTTGCTCGATTAACCGGACAGGTACGGGCCACAATGGGTACGCCACTGGCGAAAGAGTTAGGCTTGCGGGTCTTTACAGGGCAACCGGGTCTGGCAGGGCCGGGCCGTTAGATAGGAGGGGGTATGGCGATGCTATTTAATGCGGTGCGGTTCTTTGGGCCGGGGGTGGTAGATCTTTTGCGGGTGATGTGGTCGCCAGATGAGGGGGGCGGCGGGGCAAGTACTGGTGGTAGTAATGAGGAAGGAGTGAGTGGTGAGGAACCGATAGCTGACCGTGTTGCGGTGGATGGGGAGTTGGCGGCAATGCGTGATCGGCTAGTGGCACTCTATCGGGAGCGGTCGGATGTGGTTCCTGAGTTGATTGGGGGTGAGACGCTGGCGGAGATTGAGGCTAGTTTGGTTACGTCGCAACAAGCCTTTTCCCGCGTAACGAGTGGTTTGCAGGATTCGCTTCCAGCTAACGGAACGAATCAGACCGCAATAGCCCAAGAAAGCCGGGCAAATACGGCCAGAAGGAATGACGGGACGGCAAGGGTCTTCAGTACGCTTCCACCAGTGGCGGCGGGAGGCGGAGAGCGCAAGCCGGGAATGGCTTCTGGTACTACGGGAACGATGACGGCGGTACAGAAGATTGCGGCGGGTTTGGCGGCTCGTTCTCAAAGTCGGTAAATCAAGTCATCCGCCAGAGCAGGTTCCCACAGAAGTTGATTTTAGAAGTTTTTTGTTAAGTTAAGGAGGGTCTAATTTTATGGCACTATTATTGGCCGACGCTGGTCGGTTAACTCAAGATCAATTTACGCAGGGTGTGATTGAAACGATCATTATAGAGTCGCAAATCATTCAGATGTTGCCGTTTGTAGATGTGGTCGGCTCGGCCCTAGTCTATAACCAAGAAGCTACCACCGGGTCGGCGAGTTGGTATGCGGTAGATGATACTTGGACTGAGGCGGCAACGACGGTCACGCAAAAGACTACCACGCTCAAAATCTTAGGTGGCGATGTAGACGTGGATAATTTTCTCCAGCAGACTTACCGCAATCCGAACGATCTACGGGCGGAGGTCATTGCGGAAAAGGCTAAGGCGGTGGCTTACGCTTTTAACGATGCCTTTTTCAATGGCACAGGTCTAACCAATCAGCCCACCGAAATTTTCAATCTGGTTACGGCGGGGCAAACGCTGGCACTAGGCGGAGCGGTCTATAGTCTTGATTTGCTCGATCAGTTGATTGATTTGGTGAAGCCGGGCAAGCCAGATGCAATCCTGATGAGCAAGCGTAGCCGTCGCCAACTCAAGGCTTTGATGCGGGCTTCTGGTTCTCAAATCGAAAATGATCTCAACAAGTTTGGGCAACGCATCTCCTACTACGATGGTATCCCGATTGTGGTGGATGACAATATTTCGGATGCTGGTGGGGTTGGCACGAATCAGTCCAAAATCGCGGCGGTGAAGTTTGGCTTCAACACGGGAGTGTGTGGCCTAATGAATGGGATGATCCAAGCGGAGGACGTGGGCAATCTGGAGACCAAGGACGCTCGCCGAACTCGGCTGAAGTGGTATGTGGGCCTCTGCAATTTCTCGGATCTTGCTCTAGCGGTAATGACCGGGGTGATTTAGTCAACTGTCAGAGCAGCATCCAAGGCTGTTGCAAAGTCCCAATCTGACAAGTAGGGTGGTAGGTCAAGATCAACTGACGGCAACCAGTTGACCCAGTTGGCGCAGCATCCTACACAAGCGGGCTTTTCGACAGAC
>JACAUC010000138.1 GCA_013390945.1 Candidatus Chloroheliaceae bacterium | reverse complement strand
GGTTTATGCAATACCTATGCTGAATTGGGTTTATGCAATAAACTGATTGATTGGGTTTATGCAATACCTATGCTGAATTGGGTTTATGCAATAAACTGATTGATTGGGCTTATGCAATAAACTGATTGATTGGGTTTATGCAATACCTATGCTGAATTGGGCTTATGCAATAAACTGATTGATTGGGTTTATGCAATACCTATGCTGAATTGGGCTTATGCAATAAACTGATTGATTGGGTTTATGCAATAAACCCCTACTGATTGAGATGATGGCTAAGGCAAGGCTCAAAATTGGGGCTTTTGGTTTTACAATTCGGATAGCTTGATCGGAAATAAATGTCAACTGGTTGTCCGATCTAATAGCTAAGGTGGGTTAAAACCCACTAAGTCAGATCAGGCTTTGCAATGGGCTAAACTCAATCGGTTTTAACCGATTTTAGCTGCTTAGACCGGAAATTTATTTCTGGTCGAGCCAACAATAGAATCTCGCCTAATTACAAAGGTCTAAATCTGCAACAAGATTATGGGGTAGTGGTATAATAGCACTGTTCTTAGACCACTACTCCGTCTGAGTCCTATGTTATTCCTTTCTTTACAAACTCTCCGGTTAAGAGGAGTTTCTGCTAATGCTAGAAGCAGTTATTAAAGCATTCAAAATCCCCGATTTACGGGCCAAGCTTTTGTTTACCTTTGGCATGTTGGTTATTTTCCGCATAGTCGCCCATGTACCCATTCCAGGTATTGGTAGTGATGTTAAAGCTAACCTAGCTAACCTGATTTCGGGTAATAACGCACCTGCTGGTAGTAGTCAAGGTATTGGTGGTGTTTTGGGCTTTCTCGATATTTTTTCGGGTGGCTCACTGAGCAACTTTTCGATAGCTGCCACCGGGGTCTATCCCTATATCACCGCCTCCATTATTATGCAGCTTTTGCAGCCGATTATTCCTTCGTTGGAACGGTTGGCTAAAGAGGGTGAAAGGGGTCGCCAAATTGTCAATAAATGGACTCACGTTATAACTGTACCCATTGCCGCTCTGACCTCCTATGGTCAGATAGTCTTGCTCAAGAGCCAGAACGTAATCGGGGCTACGGACAGGCCGAAATTTTCATTTTTTGGTGCTGGCGCAGATCCAATTCTAACGCTGGCCGTCGTTTTGGCGATGACCTGTGGCACTCTTTTCCTAGTCTGGTTAGGCGAGCTAATTACCGAAAAGGGCATCGGTAATGGTGTCTCGATTATTATTTTTGGTGGTATTGTAGCTGGGCTACCGCAGCGGATCTTGCAGGCTGGTAAAACCAGTCTCACCCAAAATATTATCTCGGTGGCGATTGTAATTATTATTGGCTTGGTCTCCATCGTCGGTATTATTATGGTGCAGGAGGGGCAGCGCAAGATCCCCGTCAAATTTCCTCGCCAAGTGCAGGGCAACAAAGTCTACGGTGGTCAGAGTACCCATATTCCACTAAAAGTAAACTCGGCTGGAATGATTCCGCTGATCTTTGCCAGCAGTATCATTATCTTCCCCACTACGGTAGCTGGTTTCTTTGTAACGCCGGGTTCAGAGAGTTGGGTAAGCCAAGCGGCTAACTGGGTGGTACTCAATTTTGGCCCGTCCAGTATTCTCTATCAGGTACTCTATTTTGCAATGGTGGTGGGTTTTACCTACTTCTATACCATCGTCTTGTTTAACCAGCAAAATATTACCGATAACTTGCGCGAACGCGGCGGCTTTATACCTGGTTTTCGTCCCGGCAAGCCGACGACCGATTATCTCATGAAGGTTTTGAATAAAATAACCTTAATTGGGGCAATTTTCTTGGGCCTTATAGCGATACTTCCCTTCTTGATTGGGGTGTTGGTACAAACTCAGGTAAGTACTTTCTTGAGTGCCACCTCGCTCTTGATCGTGGTTGGGGTAGCGGTTGACACGATGAAGCAATTGGAGGCCCAGCTGGTAATGCGTGAGTATCAGGGCATTTTGAAATAGATTTCGACTATGACTCTTATAATGAAATCCTATTTCATTGTAAACAGCAAAGAAGTTGTGTCTACTAGCTAAGCTATGTTATAATTGGGGCCAAAGATTGTGAAAAAAACAATTTTTGGTGTGTATTGTGTAATGGAGCTTAAAGCAAGGCTAACTTTAAGCTTTGATAGTAAGCTGGTAAGTCACCCCAACTTGTGGACTGAGTTGTTAGTGTTTGGTTCATTAGCAAATCTGGAGACTGCAAAGGCGCGGACTTTACTTGTAATGAAGGAGGCTGACACTATATGTATTTGATTCTTTTAGGCGCACCAGGAGCTGGTAAAGGTACTCAGGCTAAACTTATAGCAGATGACTTGGGAGTGGCCCACGTTTCTAGTGGCGATTTATTTCGCGAAAATATTAAGAACAACACGCCACTTGGCCTTGAAGCCAAAGGTTATATGAATCGGGGGGAATTGGTACCCGATGCAACCGTTATCAGTATGATAATGTCGCACTTGGGAACCGACGCTTGTCGGAGAGGTGCCCTATTGGATGGCTTCCCTCGCACCATTGCTCAGGCCGAAGCTTTGGATGCAGCCCTCTACAGTGGGTTTGATAGCGGTATTCAGAAAGTCATTTACATAAAAGTTGAGACTGAAGAATTACTTAATCGTTTAAGCGGACGCTGGATTTGCCCAACCTGCGGTTCTTCTTACCACGAGGTGAAAAATCCACCCAAGGTAGCTGGCTTGTGTGATGTAGAGTCCACTGCACTCTATCAGCGTGAAGACGACAAACGTTCGACCGCCGAAAATCGCTTGCAGGTCTATTTCAACCAGACCATGCCTTTGATTGAGTTTTATGCGGCCCAAAACTTGCTAGTAGAGATAAATGGTCAGCAAGAAGTTGAGGACGTGAAGGTGGATATAATGGAGGTATTGACTCCATTAGCGGGGGAACGAAGTAAGCCGCTAGTGGCGTAGCGGTTAAGAGCAAGCGACAGGCTCCTCTTTTAGAATTAGCCAGTCTGAATTGGCGGTTTCCCGAAACTATGCTGGGAAACCGCCAATTCAAACTGTAAATATAATATCTAAAATAATAAAGCTGAAAAACATATGATAAGTTGTAAGACCAAACGTGAAATTGAACTGATGAGGTATGCCGGGCAGGTAGTGGGGAAAACCCTTGAGACTTTAGGAAACCACATCCGGCCCGGTATTACTTCAGCTGATTTAGATAAAATAGCGGAAGATTTTATTAAATCACAGGATTGTACCCCCGCCTTCAAAGGGTTGTATGGCTTTCCGGGAAGCGTTTGTATCTCTTTTAACGAAGAAGTGGTACATGGTATACCGGGTAAACGTGTGCTGAAGGAAGGCGATATTATCAGCCTCGATGTAGGCGCAACCTACAAGGGTTGGAATGGGGATGCCGCCGCGACTTTTCCAGTTGGAAAAGTCTCCGCCCAAGCCGATAAGCTGATAAGAGTGACCAAGCAAGCCACTATGGTTGGGGTAGAGCAGATGCGGTTGGGTAGGTATCTCTTTGATATTTCGGGAGCGATTAATAACTATGTTGAGGAAAATGGCTTTAGTGTAGTCACTCAATACGTTGGGCATGGGATTGGACGCAAAGTTCATGAAGACCCCCAAGTTCCTAACAATCGGCAACCGAAGCGGGGCTTGCCATTGCGGAAGGGAATGTGCTTGGCAATTGAACCGATGGTTAATGTGGGTACTTATGAAACCGTGATCAAACCGGATAGATGGACGGTAGTTACTAAAGATGGCTCGCTTTCGGCTCACTTTGAACACTCCATCGCCGTGACTGATGGTGAACCTTTTATCCTGACTTTGCCTTAGTACTATGAGGTCAGTGTGAGCAAGAAGATATGGAGAGCGTTCTAAATAAATCAGCTTAAGCGGTTCTTTGAAAAAGTGCCAGTACTTGTATGGTTCAGGTTACTCAATTTGCCAAACCTACTTTGGTTATGGTATAATCTCAAATTGTCTGCGAACGGATTCTAAAATCAAAGAGGTGTCAAAATGAAAGTACGTGCGTCAGTAAAGCCGCGTTGTGAGAAATGTAAAATAATCAAGCGCAAGGGTGTAGTGATGGTTATTTGCACCACTGTGAAGCATAAACAACGTCAAGGCTAAAAATTGGTTCAAAGTTCAGAGCCGGGTAATTAGAAAAGGTTTGAACCTTGAACTTGAGAGTAGTTGATTTACTTAGGAGGACGGGATGGCTAGAATTGCTGGGGTCGACTTACCCCGCGATAAACGGGTTGAGACAGGGTTAACCTATATCTATGGTATCGGCCCTTCGACCAGCCAGAAGATTTTGGCGCAGACCAATATCAACCCAGATACGCGGGTACGTCTGCTGAGCGAAGAAGAAATTGCTCGGTTGCGTGAGTTTATTGACCGCGAATATCGGGTAGAAGGCGATTTGCGCCGCGAAGTAAACTTGAACATTAAACGACTGATCGAAATTGGTTGCTACCGGGGCAAGCGTCACCGCGCCGGGTTGCCAGTACACGGTCAGAGGACACGTACCAATGCTCGTACTCGGCGCAGTGGTCCACGCCGCACGATTGCGGGTAAGAAGAAGGCCGGTAAGTAATCTTTTAGTAACGAGGAGATAGATGGCAGAAAAGGGTTCAGGGAAAAAGCGCACTGCCAAAGTAAAGCGTCGTGAGCGCAAAAGCGTTCCGAAAGGCCAGGCGCATATCCAGTCAACTTTCAACAACACAATTATCACACTGACCGACCCAAAGGGCAATGTGCTAAGTTGGGGTAGTGCCGGTGCAAGCGATTTTAAAGGCTCGCGCAAGAGTACACCATATGCCGCACAGGTAGCCGCAGAGGGCGCAGCGCGACGGGCAATGGAGCATGGGCTACGGCAGATCGAAGTCTATGTTAAAGGGCCAGGCTCAGGACGTGAGGCCGCCATTCGTTCACTCCAAGCCACTGGCTTACAGGTGGTTTCGATTACGGATGTGACCCCAATCCCTCACAATGGGTGCCGTCCACCCAAGCGTCGCCGAGTTTAATGGCAGTCTGTTTTGGTACGATTTACCCACAGGGTGGGTTAACGGGTCTGGTTATTCACTGCTCAAGGCTTAGGATGAAATCCACCCAGGATGTAAACTAAACCGCTACTTGGAGCATCAGGTAAAGGTTGTTCCTGATACTCTGGCCGAAAGAAGTAGGAACTGCTTTTTCAACTATTGCCATAGGGAGGAAAAATGGCACGATATACTGGGCCAGTCTGTAGACTGTGCCGTCGTGAGGGCATGAAGCTGATGCTGAAAGGCGACCGCTGCATGAGCCCCAAATGTTCGATAGAACGCCGCCCCACTGCCCCAGGTGTGCATGGAGCCAAGCGCCAGCGCAAATTGAGCGACTTCGGGTTGCAATTGCGTGAGAAGCAAAAAGCCCGCCGAATTTACGGCGTTTTGGAAAAACAATTCCGCAAACACTATGATAGCGCCCAACGCCGCACTGGTGCTACGGGTGAGAACCTCTTACAAATCCTTGAGTTGCGCCTAGATAACGTTGTGCATCGCTTAGGATTTGCCGATTCGCGCAAGCAGGCCCGGCAGTTAGTTCGCCATGGTCACTTTACCGTGAATGGTCGCAAGACCGATATACCCTCGTATATTACGAAAGCGGGAGATACGATTGCTCTCAAACAGGAGAGTCGCAACAAAGAATATTTCAAAGTGGTAGCCGAAGTAATTGGCAGGCGTGATGTTCCCGGTTGGTTGACCATTGATCCCCGCGCTTTAAGTGGGCGGATCTTGAGTGTACCCGGTCGCAGCGAGATTGATACTACTTTGGAAGAACAGTTGATCGTAGAATATTATAGCCGCTAGTTGTTGTTTTCGCAGCTTAAATCAGCAATCATTCTATCACAGAGAGGATAGAGTCGGTTAATAAGGGAGGCTGATTACCTTGTTCGATGTAGCTTTGAAGGTCGAGAAAGTGGCGACTGCGGAAAACTATGGCCGGTTTAAGATCGAACCGCTGGAGCCTGGTTATGGAATTACACTGGGTAATGCTCTACGCCGGATCTTGCTTTCGTCTTTACCGGGTGCCGCGGTGAGTTCCATCAAAATTGACGGCGTGGCTCACGAATTTGCTTCGTTGCCCCACGTCAAAGAAGATGTAACGGAAATTATTCTGAACGTAAAGCGCATTCGGTTACGCTCCTTCAGCGACCGACCTGTACGCTTGAATTTGAGCGCACGTGGTCAGCATGTCGTGACGGCGGGAGAAATTGAGGTACCTGGTCAATTGATCGAAATTATCAATGTTGACCAACCCATTGCCACGCTGGATAGCGAGGATGCCACGCTGGATATGGAATTGACGGTAGAACATGGCGTGGGCTATAACTCCGCCGAAAATCGGGATAATATGCCCATTGGTGTTATTCCAGTGGATGCTATCTATACGCCCATTCCCCGCGTCAATTATGTGGTGGAACATACCCGTGTGGGACAGCAAACTGACTACGACCGTTTGATTATTGAAATTTGGACCGATGGTTCGGTGGATGCTGGGGAATCCCTGAGCCAGTCTGCACAAATCTTAAAACGCCATAGCGAAATTATCGCCGATTTTAACAAATCGAAAGAAGATATACGCGATGGGGCCAGTGGCACTAATACGTCCATTCCGCCTCAGACCTTTGATACACCCATTGAAGACCTGAATTTGTCGGTGCGTACTTACAATTGTTTGAAGCGCAGCAACATAACCAAGGTTGGTCAGATTTTGCAAATGGACGAAAAGGATTTGCTCAGTGTACGTAATTTTGGACGCAAATCGTATGACGAACTACGCGCCCAACTCATTAATCATGGCTATATGAGTTCAGCTAGTCCGATTGGTCCTTTTGCAGGTACAGCCAGTGGTGTAGGTGGTTTTGGTGAGGATGAAGAAGGTACACCCATCGGCGAAGCCACTTTTGAAGAAGATAACGATGATGCCGACGAAGATTAGGCATAAAGGCAGGATTTAGGAAAATGAGACATAGTGTTGCCGGGCGAAAGTTCCACCGGGCCACCGGAGAGCGCATTGGGCTCTACCGGAACCTGTTGGTCTCTTTGATCGCCCACGAACAAATCCGCACGACTGAGGCTAAGTGCAAAGAGATCCAAGGAATGATTGAGCAACTGGTGCGCGTGGCGGTAGAAGATACGCCTCACAATCGCCGGGTCGCTACTAGCCGACTTGCGAACGCAGCGGCGGTGCAAAAACTCTTTATCGTGATTGGGCCGCGCTATACCGAGCGTCAAGGCGGTTATACCCGGATTTATAAACTGGGAACCCGCTTAGGTGATGGGGCCGATATGGGCATGATCCAGTTTATACCTTAGAACTTTGAGTCTAGTTGGGGCTGAATGCGAAATATTAAGCTGATTCTGGAGTATGATGGTACGGAGTTCAGTGGTTCGCAACTTCAGCCCAACGGACGCACTGTTCAAGGTGAATTGGAGCAAGCCACCGCTAGGCTAACTGGATTGCCGCCTAACCAGCGTTGTAAGGTTACTCTGGCAGGTCGTACCGATAGTGGAGTACATGCGCTTGGGCAGGTTGCCAATTTTAAGACTGAAAGTAACCATTCACTTGAAACCTTTCGGCGCGGCTTGAACGCCCTTCTACCTTTTGATTTGGCAGTGACGAAGGTAGAAGAGGTGGCAGAACGGTTTCATGCTCGTTTCAGTGCTACCGGACGGGTCTACCGTTACCGGATTTTGAACCGAATAGGTCGTTCTGCACTCGAAAGGCGTTACGCTTACCACCTAGCCGAGCCGTTGACGGTGACGCTGATGGATGAGGCGGCCCGGAAGCTAATTGGTATTCATGATTTTGCCAGTTTTGCGGGTGATGGTTGGGGCAATGCCGTTGGTGAGTTGGCTGAAGAAAGACCTACCACCGTGCGGCAAATGACTAGCGCAAGTTGCCAATGCGACAATGGCGAAATTGTTACGGTAGAGTTGGCGGCAAATGCCTTTTTGCCCCATATGGTGCGTAACATTGTAGGTACTCTACTGTTGGTTGGTACAGGCAAGCTAACAGTGAGCGATTTTGAAGAAATTTTGGCGGCACAAAATCGCCGTCGTGCGGGGCCAACTGCTCCCGCCTGCGGGCTTTGTTTGGTCGAAGTCCAATATTAGAAGATGCAATTTCTGTAGAGGTGAGCAATGCTCACAGTCTCTACATTCAAGAAGAATTAGCAGGAGTTAAGTGGTAATGACTAAGACATACTCGCCCAAACCGCCCGAAATTACACGGGAATGGTACGTCGTAGATGCGGCGGGGCAGACTTTAGGCCGGGTGGCAACGGAAGTGGCTCGCCTGCTACGCGGCAAACATAAGCCGATTTATTCACCCCATATGGATACCGGCGACTATGTAATTATTATCAATGCCAAGGATATAGTACTCACGGGCAATAAGGCTCAACAGAAGCTTTATATTCACCATACTATGCACCCGCAGGGCTTTCGCCAGACTACCTTTGCTGACCGCGTTAAGCGTCACCCTACGTGGCCTTTACAAGAGGCCATCACGGGGATGTTGCCCCACAACCGTTTAGGTCGGGCGATGGCCGGTAAGTTGAAGGTTTATGCTGGTACGGAACATCCGCACCAAGCACAGCAGCCCAAAGAGTATAAACTAGAATATACCAGTAGCCGGAGCGAGTAAAGAAGAGGAATATGGCGACAACGATTAATAAAAACTATTTCTATGGCACCGGACGACGCAAAACTGCCGTTGCACGGGTACGCTTGCTGCCCGGCACGGGTACAGTGACCGTTAATAACAAGACGCTCAACGACTATTTTGGTGGGCGACAACTGCACGAGATCGTGATTACCAGTCCGCTACGGCAGGTAGGTCGTATTGGGCAGTTCAATGTCTCGGTGCGGGTGGTAGGCGGCGGTACGACTGGACAGGCGGGGGCTATTCGGCATGGCATTGCTCGCGCTCTGATTCAGGCCGATGAGACCTTACGCCCGGCGTTGAAGAAGGCAGGGTTCTTAACCCGCGACCCTCGAATGAAGGAGCGGAAGAAGCCCGGTCTCAAACGCGCTCGTAAAGCACCGCAGTACACTAAACGGTAACTATTCAGCAGTCATCTGTCTGAAAATTACCGAAATAGCAAAGGGCAATCTCTTGGGGTTGCCCTTTTGTGCTACCAAAGTTTTTGAAGGGCTAATTTCTAATGTAACAAATAAGGTTTTCTTGCGTAGAATATCTAGGGAATTGGTGTAGATTAAGATACTTTTGCGTCGCTCTAATTTTATAGAGGGAACCGTATGAACTCTATTGATTTGGAAACTTTTAGGGAGGCAATAGAGATTGCCCAGGCTGGTAATAAAGCAGTCGCTCGCTCTATGCTGACCCGTCTCCGTTTCTCCTATCCCCAAGATCCCAGCCTGCTAATCTGGGTGGCTTTTACCGCCGAAGACCCGGCGGAGGCCAAGCGGGTGCTTGAAATGGTTGCTCGAATTGATCCTAACTATGCTTCTCTTGCTAGTGCTAGAATATGGCTGGCAGAACAGGAGCAATTACAACCCCAGTCTCGCTCCGCCTCACCAGACTATTTTCCGACTGAATTGGTTAATAATCAGCCTGAACCGCTGGTGGAGATTTCGACTCTATCACCCGCTTGGCAAAAAAGGTTAGGACGTTGGTTAAAACCAGACGAAGTCCTCCTCTGGATAGGTCATCCCAATTGGAGAATTATTAGGCGTGTGAGGGATCTTTTCGAGTTTTTTCTTGCTTTGGTAAGTGTGATTGTGCTGCTTTTAACCATATTTGGTTTGATTCATTTTTATTTTGGGCTTCTAGTAGTTGTAAGTTTCACCTTAGTATATTGTCTGGCAAAATTTAGTCTATTCTTCATTCGTGCTTTTGGGAAAACTTGCATCCTGACCGATCAGAGGGTGTTGTTGATAAAAAACCGCTTGTTTCAGCCTGCATTAATTCAAGTGTTAGAATTGACCGAAGTAATTAGTGTTAAGCGGGTGCAGGTTTGGGGGAATAACGGTGATCTATTTTTCTTCACTAAGGTTCACAATGGGGTACGTAAGTTTTATATAGAGGGAGTACGCAATGATCTAGAGTCAACCTTTCTCCGCTTTGATATTATCCCAAGGGTGCGGGAAGTAGAACGCTTGGTTCTGCAAGTGCTTGCAAAAAAATCCGGTCAGCCTCCTAGCTATACTCTGCCAAAGGTTAGTGGTCTAGCCGACAAGCTACAAGAACAAATCGGTGCGGAATTAGGGGTGGGCGAGCAACTTGTTTGGTTTGGACAATACAATCGCCCTCTTACTGACAATCCTACTGGCAATCCCTTGCTTGCTGATGATACCTTGCTGGAGCGTTTTATACTTATTTTAATGGTTGGACCAATGTTGCTGGCGATTTTATTTTCCATGGGTAACGAAAAAATTGCGTTGCGTTTATTCATGGCTATTCTTAAATTATTTGGAAAAACAGGATACCATCTGCTCTACTGTTTGACCAACCGCCGCCTAATTTTGTTTAAGGGGAATTCAGTTAGCTCTTACTGCCGGATAGATCCCACCGGACTTATTCCTTTAGATAAGGGTGATGGTACTGGTGATCTTGTTTTCGCCGAAGAAGTAGCATCTTACCACGACTTATCTAGCACTAGCATTGATTATAAATTAATAGATATTAGGGTAACAGGTGGGTATATAGAAATGTGTCATTTAGTCGAATTAATCAAAGTGATTTTTGGCAACTATCAAGCTTAGCTCTACGTAAATAATGAATCTCGTTAATAAAGGGCAACGTTTGACATCTGCCCTTGCTCTATCCTTTAGCTTTAGCTCTTTACCAGCGTCTTTTAAAGCTATTAGGCATTTAAGCCAGCCCCTTCTGCCCTCTTTACAGTGTGATTAGGGGCTGTGTAGTTACAACTTAATTTACCTTTTTTATCCTAAATTTGATGGGCATTCCGCGTGGAGTTTGTACTTCGGCTGAATCTCCCACTTTTTTACCTAAGAGAGCTTTGCCCATCGGTGAACCGACTGAAATGATTTGCTTACCATCTGAGCGTTGGTTTATAGCTTCCGCCTCACTCACCACCCAATACTCTTCGTCCTCATCCACCCCATCCTCCGAGACCGTAACGGTTGTGCCAACCCGTACCCGTCCATCGGCGATGGGAGACTTGGTTGCTACCACTACATGTGCTAAGGTGGCTCTTAGTTCGGCAATGCGTCCCCGGATCATACCTAGCTCACGACGTGCATCGTGATAGGCGAAATTTTCACGTAAATCTCCTTCGGCGGCGGCCTCAGAAAGCCGCTTTGTACATTCCGGTTCATCATAATCAAGTAAGCGCTTTAACTCAGCTTCTAAAGTGATCTTTCCTTCGGCTGTTACTTCTACTCGTTCCGCCATCGCTTCCTCCTCCAAGGAGCCGTTTTTCTATCTCTTCGACCATAGATTAATCTTTTAAACTTGCTTCCTAGATTTAATTATGGTTGCTCTAATCCCCCACAACAGAAAAAGACCACCCGAAGGTTAATCCGAACCGTCAAATTCGGGGATCATCTGCTTCTCAGCATTATAACCTAAAATACTGGATTTGCTAAATTGAAATCGCCATGTTTGCTGTTAGTTTAACTCTACTGCCAGCTTTAACTCCTCCTCGCGGATGATGGCAGCGATAGTATCGGAGGCTTTGCGTTGCCATTTATAGAAAGTGTCTTCGTCTACATCTACCAACCATTCCAAGATTCGTTCTAGGTCGCCTGGCTCATGTTGACCTTTGCGCCGCCGCTCATCCTGGAAGCGGCGCAACTCGGAGAGCGCACTTTTGCGGGAAATTTCGCGGATGTAGGGATAATAGAGTACATTATAGAAACGCCAAGCTTCACCCGTACCATTCGCTTCAGCATTAGTAGGCCGCAAATGCTCAATCCGCTCGATTAGCAATTCGCGCAGAGCAGAGGCCCGGTTTAGTCGGTTATCTTCAAGGCTATGTTCCTGTAAGCGTTGTTTTACTATATGCAAAGAGAGCAGAGGACTCTTAATCATCTGAGGTGGGCTTTTCAGTCCGGTAATAGCCCGGCGTACCATATCGTTGAAACTCTTTTCGTTGATGTTTACTGCCTCTGGCGGTGCTTGTTGGCTTATCGGTTCCGGTTCGGCTACTTCTAGGGGAGTTGGCTCGGATTCGGACAAAGGTGGTGGAAATGGTTCGGCGATGGCCTGTTCCAATTCTAGGGCTTGGGTGGGTTGACTAGCAATTGCGGTGGCATAAGCGCGGGCCTCCGAGCGGGCGGTTTGTTCGGAGGCATTAAAGAAGAATTTATCCAAGATTTCCCGGCCAAAGTCGAGGTTGGTATGGGTGGCAACCGCGAGACCTACTACTACTAAAGTACTAAGCGTTGAATTTACCCCAGTTAGGCAGAGACCCACGACATAGACTAGACTGATTAGGGCTACTCCGGTGAAGCTATAAATGAAATCGCGCTGTACGTTCTGGCCTCCTATTAGCATATCGAAGTGGGCCACGCCATATCCCAAGAAGCCTAACCCTAGCAAGACAAATAAATTCCCCGGCAATTCCGGCAGGTTTAGCTTAAAATAGAAATTCCCCGCCAGCCAGAGTGCCCCGATCATAAAGAGTAAAGCCCCAATTGCCAATAAGCGTATTTGGCTGGCCAAGGCTCTTTTATTAGGAGCCGCATTGCGTTGCATCGCTCGCAGTGCTTGGAAGAGGTTAAAGAACGCGCCTATACCCCCTATCAAGAGGTAGATCATAAAGAGGCTATAACCAGCACCGGTATCTACATAAAAGCGATCCTCGGCAAAACCACGTGCGTTACTATAATCTAGGAAAAAATCGGTAATTTCTCCCACCACGCTGATTAATAAAGCGGCCAGATAGAAAAGCACTATCGGCCAGCTAAAAACCGGGCGGAAACGTCCTTGCCGGGCAATTAGTACGCTCATATGGAACCAGAGTGCCATCGGTATTACGTCACTCCACCAGAAGAGGCGCGATATAAAAACCCCGCGTTCCACACCTAGACCGAGGATACTGTTGGTGATAATTGTGCTGGATAAGAAATAGCTGGACTGAGCGATCATTCCCACACAGCTTACAATTGTCAGAGGGGTTTGTATCACTGCGCGTGAAACGATATAGATACCTAACCACAGAAAACCACCAAAACCTATCAATTTTACGATCAGTGTTGGGTCAAGTAGGGACATCTTGCCTCCTCATAAAGCCTTAGATTAGGGCGAAAATTTGTAGCTAAAGACACATACGTCTTGCCTAAGAGAATTGATAATTAAAGTAATTATACTACACAACGCTAAAAAGCAGGCAGACGCTTGCACACTCTTTTGCTCAATTTAAGGCTACGATTTAGGCTAAAAAATTGTAATCATTAGAAACAAGGATAGTATTGTATTATGGAAGCTTTTGTTGCTATGTTGTTTTTTACTCGTAAGCCGCTAGGGATGACTTGGATGCTTTTTAAAATGCTACGGCCCCACCTGCGGGAGCATAGAGCCTAGTAGCTTGCTGATACCTCTTCTTAGAAAATAGTTGGAATTAGTAGTTGGGCATTAGGCTCCGGCTTCTCAAAAAAGAGCCGGAGCCTAATGTTTTTATAAAGTGGCTACTCAAATTTCTTGGTAAACTGGTATAATTGCATCCATGAGAATAATCCTAATAAAGACTTAGAGGTGGATATGCGAAACCAAAACCAAGATCACGACGATGAGCTAACCAGAACTACTCGACAGGCAGAATCCGCAAGGCGTTTGCTCGAATTGCGCCGACTTTCGCGTAACCTGATTACTGACCAAGAACGCTACAGCCAACTTGAATTGAACCCCGACTACCCCACAAAAGATGGTCTACGGGTGGAAACACTTGAACACAGCCTACTACGCTGGATTAATCTCAAACGACCGGGTAACGCTGAAATAACTTGGCTGAATCAACAGTTCGAGATTAATCCTCTACACCTAGATGATATTGCCAGCCGTCTGCAACGTCCTAAAATTGACGACTACGAGGCTTATCTTTTTATTGTACTACACTTCCCGATTCATAATAAGGCCGAGCGGGTTATCACTTCAACCGAGCTTGATATTTTTTTAGGCCCAAACGACATCGTTACCGTTCATGATGACAATTTAAGTCTGCTCAATCGGCTCTTTGAGCAGTGCAAGAATGTTCCAGGCACTTGTGACGTAGTCTTGGGCGATACCGCCTCCTTTGCCCTCTATCAGATCATTGATGTGATGGTGGATAATTGTTTCCCGATCCTCTACCGCATCGCCGCAAAGTTGGAAGAACTGGATGAGGAAATTTTTAAAAGTTTGTCTAGTGGTACAGTTCATGAAATCTCAATGGTGCGACGTGATATTATTGCCTTTCGGCGGATTATCAAGCCCCAAATTACGGTAATTGCCAACCTTGAGCGCCACAACCGTATCGCCAGCAATGAACATATGGGATCTTATTACAGCGACATCAAAGATCATATTACCAAAATTTGGGATACCCTAGAAGAATATAAAGATATTATCGAGGGGCTTAGTGCCACTTACGATTCCCTTAGTTCTCACCGCTTGAATCAGGTTATTAAGGCTCTCACGCTGATTTCGGTGATGTTGTTGCCTTTAACCTTGATAACAGGGCTTTATGGGATGAATGTGCCTTTGCCGTTCTCTGAGGAACCTAGTGCCTTTACTATTATTATGCTCAGTTTGGTCGGCACAGCCGACATAATGGTGCTTATCTTCCGCCTCCGTAAGTGGTTTTAGTTTGGCTAGTCCGTACTTTCTTTGGGAACTGGGGCAAGGTTCATACCGGCTTTACACTTTAGGATGGTACTCATTGGTGGCTTGACCGGACAACCAGTTGACATTTATTT
>JACAUC010000137.1 GCA_013390945.1 Candidatus Chloroheliaceae bacterium | reverse complement strand
TCAAATTTCCTAGGCCCACTTACTACTTCCACAATCTTTGTGGACTGTAAGCTAATTGGTTTTCAATATCTTGAACTGGCACTATCAAACTTAAACTTTACCTTGCGATTCTTTCTGCATACGCTCAAGAATTTCTTCAAGTTTACTCTTCTTGGGCTGTGGTGTTGGAGTGGGTACTACTTTACGCTCCGAACCCGCAAGCACTTTGCAGAAGATTAACCAATAGGAATTAGTCTCATCTAAATTGGCTTCGATCACCTCAACCTCAAGCGATTGACCGACTTTGAGTTCAAAGCCTTGCGCTTCAGCTTTACGAATACGCCATCTTATATCTTTATCTGCCTTTACCCCACTAACTGCTATTTCTGTAGTTTTACCTGACTTTGTTACGTTAGCCGTATGCTTTTCTCCTACTTTGACAGGAGTAGACTGAGCAGGTTTGGATACAGTCGGCGGTGGCACAACGACAGCAGGCGTGGTATGGACAACTTTGGCCGGAGATGCTTTCACTGGCTCTACCTTACGAGGATCTTCCAATTCCAGCACTCGCGGATTTTTGGCATAGAAACGAGCCAAGCGTACCGCCCAAGCAAAGGCTCGATTAGCTTCATCTATATCCAACCCTTTCAAGCGGCGATTGCAAATGTCACGCAGCTTGCGGTAGTACTCTTGAGTTTGCTGGCTACGAATCAAAGCTTTCGCCGCCGAGCTCTGGTTGGTACGATCCAACCATTGGAAAAATTGTTCAAGATTGCAAATGTTGCTCAAGTAGTTACTTGCTTTGGCGGCTTCATTCAGGTCAATCCGTTCCGAGCATAAATCGGCAGCCATTTTTTCGGCTATATCCCAATTCACTTTATCCTTAGTCTGCTGGCTCATAAATTTCGCTTCTCCCTGTTCTGACTCTTAGTACAAACCGGGTGGACAATCCCGTTCTCCGGGATATTTTAGGGTGTTTGCCAGTTCGGTAAACTGGTCACGTAGTACCAGCGGATTATTTCCATCACGGGCAACGCTGACCCATCCCTCAAATCGTTTCTGTAGCAGGTTAGAATCGGTAATTAGTTCATCCTGAACGGCATCATAATCGAGACAATTTTGGAAGGACTGCTCTACCAACAGGCGTTCTGGCTCAAATTCAACCGAGCCATAGCAGGCCGGTTTGAATCCGCCTACCTTCAACCGCAAACTTTCAGCAGGTCGAGGTGACAAACCGAGGGCCAGCAAGATTACACCCATTTCAGCCTCTTCCAAATTATCAAAGCGTATTCCAAAGCTGAAAAACTCGCCCTCTGGCACAACCTCTACTGGCTGGTCACCACTCGCCTGTTTGCCGTGCATATAGAACTTGCGCCCATCCGGGTCATTAGTCTGAGGTCGAAACATCTGAGGTAGTGTATGCACTTCTACCCGACGTTTTCCATAACTATCCGGTAGTTGTACGGCATCTCTGAATTTTACTTTACCTAAGAAACCCATTGCTCCAAAAAGACGGCAGGCCGGGCAGAGATATTCTTTGTTGCGACACTCCATAAAATCTTGATTTGGTAGATAGGTGCGACTGCCCTTCTTGGCGACACAACTTAAAGTAACCGCCTCCACCACACTACGCACGGCCCCTTTGAGGCTACTTCCGGGAATAACACACTGCCCACCACTTCGCACAAAACCACGCACTAAAGGATTCTTTTGCTGGTCTTTGGACGATAGTGGCAATCGCCGGGACAATTCTAGGTAGCCCGAACCGATATGAATTGGCCCCAAAGTGCGTATCCGTCCACTCAATTGACCACTGACTAACTTGGCATCTGCTTTCTCATGGGTGCGTGGGTTACTCCGCCTTGGCCTACCATCCGGTAAATCCAAGTATTCAAAAGGTTTGGGATAAATTGGTTGCCCCCCCCTAAATCGGTCACTCATTAGCTATTCCTCCCCTGCTTTAAGACGGATAAAGCGTACTTTTTGGCTCTGTGCATCACGATAATACAGGTAATTCAGCTTGAGACCGTTAAACTCAGGAGGTCGAGGCAAGCGACGATCCCTTTTTGAAAATAACATAACCTGACTATCCCTACTCTCCTGACGGCCTGTACTAACTATAAATCCCTTTTGGGTACGTGATCCCTCTATCTGGCTGGTTAACTTCTCAACTAGGTTCTCCTGCTCTAATAGTATCATAGTATTAAAACAGCCCGGCTTAATTTGCCGCCAACGTAGTTCCAACCGGGCATTGAAGGCACTACCCTGCAAACTTTTGGAAAAACCGCCTCCCGGCCCCACCCCGCTAGAATGGCTTAGGTCATAGTGGGAGATCAGACCATTAAAGCAGAGTGTCACTTTACCCTCTGGAAAAGCGGCTTTCCAGAGCTTTTGAAGCTCGGCTTGCTCCAAACTATCAAAGAAGAGAACGTTGCCAATTATCATGCTACCCGCCCTCCAGCTTTTCTTTGCCATGCTTCGGCACACTTGCGCCAGAAAGCCTTGATTTCAATCTCATTTTTAATGGTCAGGCTTACCCCATCTAGCGCATCGTATTCCAGCAATCCCGCCTGCTCTATTGTTCCAGCACCCGGCCCTAGGCTATAAGGCCCACGCACCCGATCCTCCGCTTGCAAGCCATATTCACCCCGGACTGACTCTGAGGCCAATGCCCCAATGCCGTAAACGCCATTAGCTACTTCGCTAAAGCTTCCCAGAACTAGCTGGCTATCGGAAAGGTTAGCCATCGGGTAGCGTACCGTCACGGACTTATAATGCAACCTGACTCGCCCCAACCCCCGACTTTTGCCAAAACCTAACAATAGTCGTTGTTGTTCCAGATCCCGCAGCACCAAACCTAACAAGCCCAAGTGAGCCACCGTAAAATTTCGTACTTGCAGAGTAGTGGTAAAACGTCCTGCGGTAGTGACCTCAAATTGGAACGGTCCTACTGCTACCGAACCAAACAGCCGATCAATTGCTACCCCATTTCGCTGTTCCGTGTGTCGGTTCGGGTTCGGATCGTAGTTCGGATCAACCTGTGGTTCGGTAGTGGGTAACGCATCGCTTATCCTCAGATGCGAGGCCACGCTATTATTTCCGAACAACTGACAGACAAAGCACGACTCACGAAAAATCTGGGCTGTCGGCCACTTTCTACCAACTTTATCTAGGTAGTGACCACATGCTTCCGCTTCGCTCCTAGCAAGCGGGTTACAAGCCCACAAGCTTTCCTTTTGACGTGTAGCCCGGTTTGGCCCTGGCACACTGCGAACCAGTTTCTCGTAGTGAGCGCGAAAAGCACCTTTAAGGCTACTACCCGGTAAATAGATGGTCTGATTTGCGCCTTGGCGGGTACGCACAAATTCCATATCAGGCCGGGTTGGATCGGTATTATCGGAAGCCTTTATCAAAATTGGGCCATCAGGCTCTAACTCAAAGCCAACTTCTATCTCATTCAATAGCTGCTTGTGCATCTCGGCCTCCCTTATTCCAATTCCATCTGGGCAATTTCGTCGCGCAGAGACTTTGCCCACTCTTTAAGTTTTTGATCGCCGGGCCGGATAGTCAAACCGCTTTGCTCCCCGGTCAGATAACCCACAATAACATCTAATCTCTCTTCAGGCTTAGATTTGCCTAAATTCTTAAAATCTAGGTAAGTTCCTGTCCATTCCAGACGCACTCCACCCAGTCCCCGGCTAGTTGCCCCACCTAATGCTTTGCGACCCTCCTCAAAAGCTCTCAAAGCTAGGAAGAAGAGTCCCAATAACTCCGGCTCGGCATTTTCTACCAGTGCCTTGAACTGAAAGGTCACTCCGGCTGGTACGGCCTCAAAATCGTAAAGCATACCATCGGCTGCCGTCTCGGTATCCCGGTTTATAGCTACACCATTCCGCACCTCGTAGTGCGAATAGCGTTCGTTATACAAAAACTGTTTATCAATCAACAAATCCCGAATTTGCAATGGGGAAGCCAGCCATTGCGCCCCAAAGAGGCGACAGGCTAGACAGGTTCCATACACCAAATCCTCATCATTACCCTTTAATTCACGTACCTCACTATTGGTTAGGCAACGACGAAAACTTTGCCTAGCATCCTCCGAAAGTGGATTGCAGGCTAATTTCTGTACAAATTCAGGGTTAGGCGCGATTGCCCGTAGCAGGCTTTCGGCGTAGGTTCGCAACACCCCTTTAAAGCTTGAGCCGGGAATATAAGGCCGTCCGAAGCCATCTTTAATTACTGGCAAATCGGTAGCATCTGGTTCTAACGCCCGGCCCGCACCTATTCGCAAAGCAGTTTCCAGATGCAGTGTTCCAGAGATTTCCAGTCGGTTGGTCAGCACATTAAACATTGCTACCGCCCCCCTTTTTGATTGTATCAGCCTCAAATTTTTTATAAGTAAAGGCTCTAATGAGATAGCCTAGGTACAACCGAATCAAGCGGATATGTACATCTGGTTCTGTCTCCGGCGTTTTAGCAATTTTTCCTGCTAACTCCTTCAGCAATCCCTCGCAATCCTTCACTATGCCATCGGCGAAATCAGCAGGCCAAGGTGAACTAGTACGAGCCACCTGATACCGAATCCAGTTTTTAATAGTCCGAAAACTGGATTCGGTGTTGGTTGCAACACTGGCGGCATTGCGTAATTGGGAGGGACTCATCTTCCCTATGGCACCCAATTTTTCAATTCGATCCTCGGCCAGTTTAACTATATCGTCCAGATGCCGATCTATCTCTCGTTCTAATCGTAGCTCGGCGGTAATCTCATCGCGGTTTGTATCATTGCTCATTGGCTTACAAACTCCTCTTTATTTCTGAGTATAGGTGTAATGAAATGGTTCACAAATGGCTATCGTGCCATAGCCTATGGACTGACCTTCACCCAAGCCGTTATGTTCGAGATCGGCCAACTTTTGATAAAAATCCTTTTGGCCTGAAACCCGGTGAGAGACAGACAGCACATAGACGCTACCCGCTGTAACCAATAGTTGAGTATCCAGCATCAATCCCCACGCTTGGTTCCAGCCGCTTCGCTGGGTAATACCCACGAAATTTCGCACTACGGAGGCTTCCAAATCCTTGAGTTCGGTTTCAAGTTGCCATACTTCACCTGCCAGAGCTAGTTCACTCCGCGCTCCTAGCGTAAGGTAAAGTTTCTCTTTATCTTCAACCTGTAGTTTCTCGTTTAGCTTTTTATTAAAAGCCTCAACACGCTTCTGAATTTCCCTCGCAGACTTCTCCACATCGTAGGCTCTGGCCTCCAAGCTGACGACTCTAACCAAGCCGAGACCACGTGACCTACCACCCCCTATGTGAAATTCTGGCGTATGTTCAAGAAAATCGAATAGATCCGAAGCCGAAGCACTATCCTGCAACTTGATGCGGGCCTGAAATTTAGCACCCTCGTTTATTACTAGGGGCGAATAGAGCAGGCTATCTTCTGCCACCGCTCGCCTTCGGTTGATAGCAACCCGTGTTAGCATCCGACCCTCTGGAGGCGAGATAGATTCGTACTTGCCATCTCCTTGTTCTATCAATAGTCTAACAAGAGCCTCCAACCTTCCACGGCAGTTAGGACACTCAGGAGCATAGATTGGCCCGTTCCGACCCTTGCTACGCAGCCTTTCTTCATAGACTAGCAAATCTATTAGGGTATCAAAAACCCCGTGTTTGGTATCGTGTTTACAAGTTCGAGCGGTGGTAGGAGCGTTATAACCTGCTCTGAATTTCTCATCAGTGGGCATCGCATGACCGAAATGGTTGAGCAACTGGCCTTCCGGGGTGCTAAAAAGTTGTTCAAAAAGAGCGGCCTTACCACTACTCCGCAAATATCCAGCTAATGCTCCTCGCAAAACGCGGCCCGGTATGAATGATTGGCTCCGGCGGAACTCAGAATCCGGTTTCCGGTCACTTAGCGAAAGTGGGGAAAGGGCTTCCAATGTCAAGATCAATTCAGTTGCGTTTTCTGCCCGCTTAAAAGAGGGGGTTGGGTCTGACTGACTCGACTTGGGGGCAGCATGATCTTCAGAAAAGCCCAATTTAGCTGGGAGCCAGTCGGGATTAGAATTAAACTCAAAATGCAACTCAGCCCAACCTAAACCTCGCGTCTTACCGCCGCCCCATTGCCGATTAAAGCACAAAGCTCCTATCAATAGTTTTAGGTACTCGTCTTCAGTTGGGCCTCCCTCTATTAGAGGCAAGCTACCTGAAATAGCCTTGACGTTACTGAAGCGTACCCCTATGCCGGGACGAGTGGTTTCGGTGAAGTATAGGCGGTTATCTTCTGCTACACCTCGCATCCGGTTTACACTCACTCCGGGCCGGACTACAGCCAATCCATGCAAGCCTAGCCGGGCTTGCTTCTCTTCCTTTTTAGCCTCTTCTGATGTGGCGGTTGAATCTATCTCAGCTTCTTCCAGCACAAGATCATGAAATTGCAACGGCGAAGGATAGGCAGGCGCACCGAATAGCTGACAGACAATACAGTACTGATCGTTTGAATCATGCTCTTGCCCTGTCAACTTGTTT
Organism: Candidatus Chloroheliaceae bacterium; assembly: GCA_013390945.1. Classification (GTDB taxonomy): domain Bacteria; phylum Chloroflexota; class Chloroflexia; order Chloroheliales; family Chloroheliaceae; genus L227-5C. Next base: position 8,505 of record JACAUC010000137.1, on the reverse strand, counting down.
AAGCTTACCCTTCCAGCCGGGTTTGGTTTGGATTCACGTTGTGGACAAAGTTTTTCGGCTCTTGGCCCACTGCATACTTCATAGCCCGCTGCCCTAGCAATAACTTCACAGGCATGGCGCAAACGACCTTTCAAATGTGACCCCGGCACAAGCAAGAGGTTATCTGCCTTACGTACAATAGTTTTATCGGCAAAACCACCGCTTGAACCACCTGCCCCAATTGAAAGAGCCGTTTCTACCGTCAGGGTTAGACTTAATTGCACAGGTCTACTTTTCTGTACTACCATTCCGCTTTACTCCCTCTCCTTACCCGACACAAAATCATACAATTCGGTCAGGTCGGCAATGATTGTAAATAACGCTTCCTGCTTCTCTTTCTGTGGATATTGCTCAAAAAAACCATCCTTACGCCAAGGAGCGGTAGTTTTGTCAGAGCCTAGCCAACGTTCAAATATTTTACCGAGACGACTACCCTTATCCTCACCACTCTGGGCCAACAGATAGCGATAGTTCACTCGTCCGGCTAATTCACCTTGCGACAATTGCTCCCTCAACTGATAGAGTTTACCCCGCAACCCTTCCAATTTGGTTTGCTTAATCTCCTTTAGATTAGATAGCAAGCCTTGCATTTCCCACAAGGTATAAGGCCGAGCGTTCAGGTTTAACACTTTACCATTTTTCGTAGCGTGTCTAAAGGTATGTTCGCGCCAATTTTTGATGTTATCACTGACCAGCGTAACCGACTTCAGGGCCATAAAATCTATAGTGCCACCCTGATAATCGTAAGGTGCTTCACGCAACTTACTGGCCCTTGCTTTAGCCGATTTCAAAAGCTGGTGTACCAGTTCATCTAGGAAAAAGACGGGTGTATCTAAGGGTGCAATCAATACCCCACTCGATAGGCTAACTTGGGATTGCTTCTTGGCTGATTCCCTAGCCTCATTCTCCTCCGGGCTTTTAAACAAATAACGTTGCGCCTCTTCAAATTTGTAGGGCTTATCGTAAGTAATACCCGGCACTTCTTTAAGCTTTTTCTCCACTAGTTCAGCAATTGTTACCGCCAGAGGCAAAGCCGCCACACCGGGAACATAAAGGTAAATATCATCCCCACCCACACTCAAAATCTCAAAGGGGTGATACCATTTTTGGCCTTCTTTATCCCAAGCTGGACGTAAATGTGTAGCCAGCCCTTCCTGCACTGCACCTAGCAGGCTCTTAAAGACACTCTCGGCAAAAAGGTGATATTGAGCCGGAGTTCTAATGTCTTTCAAGAGTCCGCCCATATTATTGCCGTCGCCATAAATCACCCCAACGAAGCCTGAAGTAGCATCTCCTAGAAAAGCACCTTCACGTGACGTAGAACCCATCACAGCGTCACCTATCTCATTCAGGTCACTCGCCAAGCGTATCTTCGAGGACTTAGTTTTGCTGAGTACAGCTAGGTAGTTATGCTTGATTTGTTGACTATCCTTTTCAGCCTTCTCCTTCAAATAGTTATCAAATCTGGTTGCCCAATCCTCTAATTCGGAACTAAGCGGTGGTTTCCAATCAAAAGCTGCCGCATCGAACCAGTTGCCTGCATCAGGGTCGCGTTGCTGTTGCCCAACTACTAATTTGCGGGCGCAAGGTTCACATAAGCGACGTGGCTCTGGCTCATCCGGTCTGGGAGGATGTTCGACTACTGCCATTCTCCGATCACAGCTATCGCAACGCCGCCCTAGCGGAAACGTCTCAAAGCGAGCCAGTTGGCGAATGTCATCGCCTCCTTTGAGCGGTGGATTAAATTCTCGTCGGCGGTAACGCTGCTGGCTTAGATAACTAACAACCTGACTAAAGGGTGCAGGGGTTTTTTGTTGCTTGGTTGGATTTTCCCAAGTTTTATAGTTTATGCCAAAGCGTATTTCAAGTAGCGAAAAAACTTCACCTACCGACACCGCCTGTGCTGTCATGGTCTCCACCGCATAAAATTCTTCTGTGAGTTGGGCTAACAGAGTTGCTTGCGAAGCGGGAGTAAAGGCCAAAAACTCACCCCCGTTAGAATAAATCAAACATTCCGGGGTAAGCTCCAACACTTTAGAAACGGTGTAAGTTTCTACCCGGTCATAAGTTTTAGCGTAATCCTTCCGGTTAAGCTGATTAAACAGGGCTGGAATCATTTTTAGGTTGATATAATCCAGCAAAGCACTGGCCCCTCGAACTTCGGGCAGCTTGCTTGATTCAAAAACATATTCCTTAACCTTGGTTGCCCCGCCCATTGCCAGTCCCACCTTAGCTTGTTCCATCTCGCGGTAGAGCGGTTTCTCCAGATCAGTTTGGTTCTTAGGAGGCTTCAAGGTAGTATCGGTAGCCGCGTGACCAAGCCTAAGTGCTTGCTCCAGTCCGAAGGCTTCCTCTGGTGCTAGGTTAGTAGGAGCGGATGTCGAAATTTTCCCATTAATTCTATCAATTAGCCAAATTGCTATCGTCAGTTCTTCTTCCGTCAACCCATATTGTTTTAGCCGGGCTGCATCAGTATGATAGAGCGCGGCTAACCGGACAATACCCAACCAACGATGCAAATGTGGATGTGTCTGATATAGGCAACAATGAGCCAGTGCCGCCGTCAATTGAACATGCTCTGGGCCGGACTGAGTTGGGTCGGCAGAGCAGGATGGTATCGTTTTCAAGTCGGTTGGTTGCCACCATCGCCAAGATTGGCTAATTTCAGATCGCGTGAGCGTGACTGCTTCTAATATGGATTGTGACTCCTCGGACACCAGCGGATTGAGGACTGCGTTAGCTCCCCGGTTATACATCCTTGATTCCTCCTCGTTTTCCGTATATATATCTGACAGGATGCCTGTAAGGTATATTTGTCAAGAGAAAAATGGTTCTTCCACATTTTTAGTGAAGTTTATGAAAAGGTGGTAACAATTTGATTTGAAATTCAGCTTATCTTCCAACCGATACAACTAGTTTCACCAACTTTATTACCAACCCCAACAATAATCACCTGTTTAAGGTAGCCATAGGTTCCTCTTCTTCCTCAGCCTCATTTTTCGACGCTTCGGCTAATTCCAATTCGTAATCATTCACTGCTTTTGCTCCTTACTTTTCTTGAAATTATTCCACAGTTCGGGCTACCACTTCGATGCCTTCTTCCGGTGGAAAGTCAAAAATGAGGCTTACTTTGAGCTTAAAGCCGGGTATTACGTCCTCGCCGTCTAATTCCTCATCCTCCGTATAGCGTTGAAGTTTTATGCCAGTATTCAAACGGTAGACATCTACCGCTCTACTGTAAGGATGAATTACCCAGATCAGTTTTACACTGGCTATCTGGTATTCCTTAATCTTGGTCTCAATTTCGAAATCTCTATCAGATGGTGAGGAAACTTCTACCACCAGATCGGGGGCAATTTCGGGATAGCTTCTCATTTTCTTGGGTAAGCGTTCCTGACGGATAAAGGAGACATCAGGATAGCGGGAGAGTACTTTTCCTTTTCCCTTCTCTGAACCTTTTTCGGTCTCCTTGCTCTCTAAGAATTTATACTCCACCGAACTATCCACTACTCGTCCCAAGTTCTTACCGTTGATAAAATTGCGTAACTCTCCAATTAAATTAGAGCATATAATCCCATGTTCAAAGGTAGCCATCGGTTTCTCTTCTTCCTCATCCTCTTCCGAAGCTTCGGCTAATTCCAGTTCGTAATGGCTCATGGCTCTTACTCCTTGCTGCTGCTTTCTACTATTCCAATCTCTTTTGGTGGAAGCGGATAATTAAAAATAGCACTCACTTTAAGCTTAAAGCCGGGTATTACATCCCCACCTTCTAATTCTTCTTCGCCAATATAGCGTTGTGACTTAGGGCCGTTGGCGATTTGGTACACATCTACCGTGCGACTGGCCGGGTGTATCACCCAGATCAGCCGAACGCCACTCCTTTGATATTCGTCCACTTTGTCGTCAATATCGTAATCCTTATCACTTGGTGAAATGACTTCAACCACTAGGTCAGGAGCCACTTTTAAATAACTGCGGATATTGTCGGGTAAGTGTTCTTGCTGGACAAACGAAACATCCGGGTAGCGCGAAACCTTTTTCCCGGCCTTATTTTCATTGGGGAAGCGATATTCCAAGGTGCTGTCAAAGATCCAACCCAGATTTTTACCTCTAAGAAAAATATTGAGTTCTGTTATTAGGTTGGCACAGATAAAGCTATGCTCGGCAGTTGGCATTGGCTCATCCTCCTCATCTTCACTTTCCGAAGCTTCGGCTAATTCCATTTCGTAATTACTCATTGCTTTTGCTCCTTTTATTTTTTATCTTCCACCAGTGCAATCTCTTCCTCGGTCAGCCCATAGATCTCTTGGGGGTGGCTATTGGAAATAGATTTAAGGATGATCTTCCGGGTTCTCGGTAACAAGGTTTTGAGACTGAGCCACCTGTAATAGCTGTCTATCCGAACTTACAAAAACAAAAGGTTCGGGTGGTACTAGACGGTTAGCTGCTTCTTTCGATATTTGTGCGGCAACCAAATGAATACTATCCAAAGCGCGTATACGCAAGTTTTGCGGCAGACTGAAAGCCAGAGCTACCACCCGTTCTAGTTGTCTCTCCGAGCGTAGCTCAATAACGTCATACGACTGGCTTTCTTGCTGAAGTTGAGCGTAAAGAGCTAGGGCTTGAGGTTGAGTTATACTACCTTCAAGGTAACGCCTTCTTAATACAGTAGCACTTTCATACAAGGCAAGTTCGGATATGCTAATTTGGTTACCTGCTATAAAGCTTTTTAACCAGCTTGAACCTACTTCGAGGAGGTGGAGCTTTATTAAAGCACTGGTGTCCAGAAAGAGCAGACTCCTTAAAATCTGTCCTCGCGATCTTCGCTTAATATTTCGGTGGTAGTTTTCGCGCCGGGTGGCAGCTTCAAATTACTCAGATCCACTTTCTCTATTTCGGCTAGTTGTTCAGGGCTGAAAACCGCTTTCAGATGGGCCGTTACTTGCTCGGCGGTAGGACGATAAGCTCCCGGTATCTCTACCCGACGGGATGCGGTTACACCAACCGTTGTTGCCTTTAGGCTGTGCTGCAAATGCTGGCTCAAGCGGGTCAGAAGTATTAACGATTCGTCCGGTGTCAGTTCCTCTAGCTCTTTCAATATATTTTCCAGTATCACGCTCATCTCAAATTCTCCTATACAAAAAAACTAAATCCTTCCTTCTACCAATCCAATCTCTTCCTCGGTCAGCCCGTAGATCTCGTAGACCACCCGGTCTATTTCGCGTTGCCATTCGGCGGCTCCCGGCGCATTTTTGACCTGTACTGCCTCAATCAAGGCTGAACCGAACCGCTTGACCCGGACTGATCCAGCGCACAAATCTTGAAATTATTCCACAGTTCGGGCTACCACTTCGATGCCTTCTTCCGGTGGAAAGTCAAAAATGAGGCTTACTTTGAAGCTCAAGCCGGGTATTACGTCCTCACCGTCTAATTCATCTTCGTTAAGATAGCTATAAGGCTTTGGGCCACTAGCTAACCGATAAACATCTACTCTGCGACTGTAAGGCTGAATTACCCAGACCAGTTTCACACCAGCTATCTGGTATTCCTTAATCTTGGCCTCAATTTCATATTCTCGATCAGATGGTGAGGTGACCTCCACTGCCAAATCGGGGGCAATTTCGGGATAGCTTCTCATTTTCTTGGGTAAGCGTTCCTGACGGATAAAGGAGACATCAGGATAGCGGGAGAGTACTTTTCCTTTTCCCTTCTCTGAACCTTTTTCGGTCTCCTTGCTCTCTAAGAATTTATATTCCACCGAACTATCCACTACCCTCCCAAGCTGATGCTCGGTCACAAAAATACCAAGTAGCCGATTAAGCGTTGAACATATAATCCCATGTTCAAAGGTAGCCATTGGTTCCTCATCTTCACTTTCCGAAGCTTCGGCTAATTCCATTTCGTAATTACTCATTGCTTTTGCTCCTTTTATTTTTTATCTTCCACCAGTGCAATCTCCGCCTCCGTCAGCCCATAGATCTCGTAGACCACCCGGTCTATCTCCCGTTCCCATTCGGCTCTTGACCTTACTCCAAATATCAGGGTATTGGAAGATCAACTAGCGGAGCAGCATCCAACATCCTTGACAATATTACAAATATCCGGGTATGGCAAGATCAACTGACGGAGCAGCATCTAACATCCTTGATTTTTGGTCAAATATCCGGGTATTGGAAGATCAACTGGCGGAGCAGCATCCAACATTCTTGACAGTATTCCAATCTTGATAGATAGTCTCGATCTGTTGGATGGCGCTCCGTCGCTTGATCTTGCCCCACCTCGATCCTGCAGATGGCCTCGACTTGTTGGATGCTGCTCCGTCGGTTGATTGGTTATCTCCCCTCCACCAGCGCAATCTCCTCGTCGGTCAGACCATAGATCTCGTAGACCACCCGGTCTATCTCCGCTTGCCATTCGGTGGCTCCCGGCGCATCCGGGCCTTGCTCTATCAGCTTGTTTACCAGTCCTTCAATTTTCACCCTTTGCTCTGGTTTGGGTGTGGATATTGGTATTTGCCCTACGTAAATCGAAAAAAATCTTAAATAACCCCCTCTTATTTGAGAACTCAAAAAGCGATAGTAAAATTCAGTAACGGTAGCGTTCAAAAGACCCAACAAATACATATCTGTCGAGGGGATAAAATAGAGAGTGTTGACCCCATACATTCCACTTGAATCATAAGAAAAACGACAAGATGGTGCAATATCAGGATAAACAATTTTCTGATTTTCAAACCTCGAAAAATCTCCTGGTGAGGCTTGAAGTTCATACCATTGACCACCACCAGCCTTTTTTCTTAACTGTGTTTCATACTGACTTAAATGGTTGAGTATAGCAGGGTAATTACTAATATTCACACCCCTGTATGCTAATATAATATACAAGTTGGCATAAGTTACCTTGTACCTCTTTACATCTTTACCTCGCAGAAAAGGTTTAATAATCTCCACGCTTTTTGGATCTTGGGCAATCAATTGGTCACGAGTGACACTATCAATTACAAAAGCCTCATTAAAGCCCGTCTTTATGCCGTAGTAAAATTTGCCCCCAATGTACTTTGTAAGCGGTTGGCCTGCGGCTTTTATTTTAGCCAATAATGCCTGAGTTGTAGCTTCACCTATATTCCAACCTTCAATCGTTAGAGTGGATTGAGGCTGTTGACCTGCATTAGCCTTGATAAAGTCAGGCAATTGGTTTACCACTTCAAGGGTCTCAACAGAGAGGGTAGCCAACTCATGTTTCGGGCTTGGCACACCTTTTGCGCCAATAATAATGCTTGGATAGGCGGTGGCCTCAAAAACGGGCAAATCGCCAAAGTCTATTACGGTTTGCAGCTTGACCTTGCTGGAAAAGAATTGGCGCAGATTTTTGCCATAATCGGCCCGGAAGAATTTGTTAGAACTGATGTAAGCCAAATGACCACCTTCGCGGAGCAGTTGGAAGCCACGCCCATAGAAATAGACATAGAGGTCGGCGGTTCCAGCATATACTTCCGGCAAGGCTTTAGCCAAGAGCGGCTTTTGCTCCTTGATGGCCTCCTGCCGCACATAAGGCGGGTTGCCAATCACAATATCAAACCCTTCGGTTAGGTTGAACATCCATTCCGGGTCAAAAAACTCGGCTATGCTATTTTGGTCATAAGGATTCCAACGCGATAGCTTTTCAGCCGTAGCCCCGGCCCAACCCTCTTTCCTGAGCAATTGCCCAATCTCGGCTCGCAAAGTATCGTCTTGGTCGCGGTACTTCTTTTTAGTGGCAGGAGTACGAGCCGTGAAATAGCTCTGCCGCACCTCGGCTAACTTCTGCTCTTTACGCTCAATCTCCGGGTCACGGAAACTAAGCTGCTTCGGTCGCTCAATCCCTAACAGCGAATTAGCCACCACAAATTTAGTTTCGAGGTTGGGCAACGGGCGCACCCCTTTATTCGGACGCTGGTCATCAATCCTCTGGTCTACAATCAGCGAAATAAAACAGCGCAGCTTGGCAATCTGAATCGCTATCGGCTGAATATCTATCCCATAGATACAATCTTGAATCAGAAAGAGCTTACGCGCATAATCCAATTCGTTCCGCTCAAACGCTTGCTCCACCTCAAATTTCATGGCCTCAAGCGTTTCATCGGAAAAATGGCCCCCGAAATCGCGGTCAATCTTATCCAATTGCCACTGTTTCCAACGAGCATTACCCGGATCGAGGCGACTCAAAATATAGACCAACCGATAGAGCATACCCATCGGGAAAGCACCTGAACCAGCCGCCGGGTCAAGCACCTTCAGACCATCAATCGCCAGAATCAGAGTCGCAACTTCCGCCTCAGTGAATTGGTGCTTCTCATCATTAAATGCCAACAAATGCCGCAACCGTTCTTCATTAACATTATCGGGATTGGAAATCCCTCCTACAGGGGCGGCAACATTATCGGGATTGGAAATCCCTCCTACAGGGGCGGCAACATTATCGGGATTG